>JBCBSL010000276.1:0-8279 GCA_039819145.1 Cyanobacteria bacterium J06638_22 | reverse complement strand
CCGCTGCATTGCAGCGGGCGCAAACAATATTTGGGTTCTTCAACCGGATTTGATATCACAACACGCCGAGGATTTTATCTGCTGCCCGTTGCCCACCAAACTTTGTGGCGATGATGTCGTCGTAGGTGTCAGCGATGGTGACAACGGCGAGAATAGAGGATTGCAATTCTAATAATCCCATTTCCTCGCCTCCTAGGATTTTGTTGGAAAATAAAACCTCGCCTTCCTCACCTAGATGGAAGGCTCCAAAACGCATCCGTTGGTTTTCTCGTAAAAGAAACTCCATTAATTCAGCTGTCATCTCGGTATTGAACGTGACGCAACTGACAACGTGAACCAGTACCAACTCTCGTTCTTCCCAGGGATGCACTTCCCAGGGCAAAACCTCGACATTGACATGGGCTGAGCCGTAGGTCAGATCAAAGCGAGGATGCGTTTCTGAAAACCGAACCGTATCTCTGAAGAGGGTTGAGTTACTCAGGTATTCGGCAATTTTTTCGTAGGTTAGCTTTTCGGTTTCGCTGGCAAACGAGAGCGCAGAAGGCATAGGACTTTGGAGATGAAATATTGGATGTTAGTTGAATGCAATTAGTTGAATGCACATTCATAAGACGCTCGTTCATTAGACAATGAACGTTTTGGGGTTTGGAGGCAGGAGAATTGTGCGAATAGATGGAGAAATTGTTAGCAGATAACTGGGGGATGAAGGGTATTGGCTACATGACAAACATGCGGCGATCGAGTGCCTTTGGATCATGGCTGGAGACAAATTGCGCCAGGTTTTCATCGGTTTCCAATCGTCCATCCACCATTGTAATGATGCGATCGGCTACGTCGAGAATGCGGTTGTCATGGGTCACCATGAGAATGGTGCGGCCTTCCTCCTTAGCAAGCTTTTGCATCAGCGTTACCACATCTCGACCCGACTTTTTGTCGAGGGCGGCGGTGGGTTCATCGGCCAGAATGAGGGGCGGTTGATTGACTAGGGCACGGGCGATCGCCACCCGTTGCTTTTGCCCCCCAGAGAGGGATTTTGGCTTATAGTCTACGCGATCGCTCAGCCCCAGTTTGCTCAACACCTCCACGGCGCGTTCCCGTTTTCCCTGCCAATCCTCGGTTAACTCGATCGCCATCTCTACGTTTTTGGAGGCGGTGAGGGAGTCGAACAGGTTGTGGGCCTGAAAGATGAACCCAATATTGCGGCGCACATCGACAAGCTGAGAGCGCCCCAATCCCACAACTTCCTGATCCAAGACGCTCAGACTGCCCTGACGAACCGTTCTGAGCGCACCTATCAAAGTCAGCAACGTTGTTTTTCCCGAACCCGAAGGACCCGTCATGATGACGATTTGTCCGTAGGGCAGATCCAGGTCGATGTCATACAACACTTGTTTTCGTAAGTCGCCCTGCCCGAAGAAGAAGTTGAGATCGCGAATACGCACGGCAACGGGTTCGGCAACGGCTGTAGCTGTGCCGTTGGTCGAAGGTGTGGGTGTAACTGGCGAATTGTTGCCCATTCCTGCCTCTGTTTCTGCGTCTGTCATCGTACCTTCCCTAACCAAAGACTTCTGCTGGGTCAGTCGCCTGAACTCGGCGCACGGCGATCGCCCCCGAAATCAAGCACATCACTATCGTTGCCAGCAGAATGTTGATGCCCCGCAACAGGGTCATCTGCATCAATAAGCCTGTTGCGTTCGCCGTCATTTGATACAGCCCTAGAGAAATGAAGTATCCTGGCACAAACCCCAGGACACCCAACAACAACGCCTGCTGGATCACGACCCAAAGCAGATATAGGTTGGTGTAGCCCATGGCCTTAAGGGTGGCATACTCAGCCCAGTGATCCGCCACATCCGTATAGAGAATTTGGTAGACCAAGATAATGCCGACGACAAAGCTCATCGTGGTCAGCAGGGAAAAGACGAAGCCAATGTTGGTGTTATTGCGCCAATAATCCAGCTCTTTTTGGACAAAATCGTCTTTCGACAACACCAGCACATCATTCGGTAAGCGACGTTGCAGCGCAGCAACCAGGCGATCGACATCGGTGCCGGGGGCGAGTCGTAGCAGGCCAATATCCACGGTTCTGAGGCTGCGGCTGTCTAACTCGGGCCCCAGGTTCGAGAAATAGCGCAGAAAATTCTGATCGCTCATCACTAGGTTGCCGTTAGCTGAGGCAAAGTCAGTGCCCAGGGAGTAGGTGCCCACTAGGGTAATCTGCTGTTCGGCCAGCTCGGATTCAATGCCAGCCTTGGTTGGGCCAACCTCCGCACGGGATTTTTTGTCCACCAAGGCTGTCCAGGGTAACTCCAGTGTGGCGCGGTTTTCCATGATGCCAGGAAGGGGTAAGACCGGATCTGCTGGATTAAAAGCTAATACCCGCAGGGGACGTACCTGCTTGGTCTCAGGATTCTTCCAGTTCGCTGTCGTGGTGTAGAGGGCGTAGGCATCCTCCACTCCATCAAATGCTTGGGCTTGATACAGTCGTTGCCGTGCAAACTGTTCGGGCACGAACATCGTTGTCTTGATGCGATTGACGATGACAACCTCACCATTCAGTAGCTTGAGCAACTGCACTTGGCTGTCGTAGAGAGCATTCTCAAAGCCGCGAAACATGAACATCAACAGCACAGCAAAGGCGACCCCAGAGATCGCCGTCAGCAACCGTCGCCGCTCATAGGTGAGATTGAACCAGGCCAGGGGGGTGCGCAGGGGCGATCGCATGGCTAAAACACCTCCGCCGGGTCGGCTTGAATTACTTTGTTAACCGAAATCAGCCCCGAAATTCCACACATGAAGATTGTCAGAATAAAGACGAAGATGAAGCGTGTCAGGGTCATCACCACGGGGAGGGTGCCACTGGTGGCAGTCAGGGTCAATTGATAGAGGATCATCGACAGGATGAAGCCAGGGATGAAGCCCAGTACCGCCAGAATAACGGATTCCTGCAAGACGGTGTAGAACAGGAAGCCGCTGCGGTAGCCCATCGCTTTCAGGGTGGCATATTGCTTCATATGGCTGGAAATGTCGGTGTAGAGGATCTGGTACACAATCACCACGCCCACCACCAGAGCAACGGCCACCCCCATCCCGAAGATGAAGCCTGTTGAGGTGGCGCTGATCCAATAGTTGCGATCGCGGGCAACAATACCGTCTTTGGTGTAAACCTCCACATCTTCGGGCAACAGCTCCATCACCACCAACCGTGCTTCATCCGCATCGACGGCTTCCTCCAGCTTGATCAACCCGACACTGATTTGGTCGAGCGGAAAGGGGTTGAAATAGCGGCGGAAGTTTTGATCGCTCATGATGATGGTGCCATCGGCTGCGAACCCACCCCCCAGAGAATATTGCCCGCCAATCACCACATCCCGCCGATCGGCTTCGGTGCGGGTGCCCGTTTCCTGGGGGCCATACTCGGGGCGCGAGAGGCGATCGAAAAATATGGTGTTAGGGCGACGGAGAATGTTGCGAGCCTGTGCCGACTGCAACTCTGGTAATAGAAACGCCGGATCATCTGGGTTGATGCCGAAAGCAAAGATGGCGCGGTTTTCGCGGGTTTCTGGGTTACGCCACTGAATGTAGTTCACGTAGAGCGGCATTACATCTTCTACCCCTTCCACGCCAGCAACCTGATAAATCCGTTCGATGGGAAAGGGTGTGGCGGTGGTAATTTCCAGAGCTTGGGGCGAAATCAGAAACAGATCCGCATTAAACCTGGCGTAGAAGGCCGCCGCCGTTTCACTCAACGCACCTAAAAAGCCTAGGTTCATAAAGACGAGGATGACGGCAAAGGCAACCCCGGCGATCGCCACCCCCAATCGCGTCTTTTCATGGACCAAATTCAAAAAGGCGAGGGGTGTCCGCATGGCTCACGCCTCCACATCAATCCGCACATCGACTTGTAGATTCGTCAGCCCTTGCACGACTTCACCATTCTCCAAGCGGATTTTGACCTCTACCACCCGAGCATCAGCATTGGCTGCTGGATCATCATCCAACACATCGTTTTTAAAGATCTGCCAACCTAGCTCCTCCACCGTGCCACTCAGGGTTTCCTCAAAAGCGCCATTGCGACTGGTGATGGTTACCCGCTGCCCCGGTTCCACCAAGCCAATATCCGTTTCGTAAACCTCGGCAACCACATACATTGCGCTGGTGTCGCCCAAGTCCAGCAACCCTTCTTGACCGATCGCCTCCCCAACATCGGTAATCACGCGCAAGATGCGTCCCTCGCGGGGCGCACGGATGAGGGTGCGTTCTAACTGAGCTTCTGCCAAATTCAGGTTTTCCCGCGCCGACGCGACAGCGGCCTCAATCTGAGACAGCGAAAGGCTCGCTCGCTGGGTTTCAATTTGAGCCTCGGCATTGCGGATTTCGGCGGCGAGCGATCGCTCTAGTCGTGCCAGTTCAGCCCGCGCACTACGAAGCTGCTCATTAAATTCCTGCACTTCTGTCCGCTGCTGATCCAGGGTTTGCTGGGAGATGGCTCCTTCTGCATAGAGATCCTGGTTGCGCTGCAAATCTTGCTGTGCTAACGCCAATTGCGCTTCAATTTCGCCGATCCGTGCCTGCTGAGCGTCCAACTGGTATTCTGCTGGGTCAGACACGCTGCTTAGGCGGGCTTCGGCTTCCTGGATCTGCGATCGCTCGAACTGCGTTTCTGCGACCAACCGCTGTTCGGCTTCCTGCAATTGGCTCAGCGCCAGATCCCGTTGGGCTTGTCGCTCCCCGTTACTTTCCAGCACGGCCAGCACGTCTCCGGCTTGCACCTCCGTTCCTTCGGCGACTCGCAGCTCTGCAATCCGCTCGCCACTGGGGCCACTAATCCGCAAGACCTCACCTTGGGGCTCAATCCGTCCCAGCGCCACCACCTCAACCCGATCCGGCAAGCCTTCCTCCAGGGCGGCTGGATCAGGCTCAGGTTCGCCCACCTGCGCTGCAATCAAACGAAATGCCCCTAAGCCTAAGAATGCTAGAGCGATCGCGCTCCCCGTCCAAATCATCCATCGATTTTGGGCAGCACGCTTCGGTTTGAGGGCATGAGGCGTGGAGTTTGGCATAGGTTGTTTCTCAACACTTATCTCGGTCGGGCGATCAGATAGATCTTGATCAGATATTTTCATAACCTTAGACGCTTTGAAGCGAGCAGTCGTAAAGAATTCTGTTGCCAGAACAACCCTGTCATTAGATCGCTAGCAGCAAAACCAAAGAACAATGAACCGTAAACGACCCTTGCACTTTGCAGAAGTGCCCATGCTTCTGGGGTGCCAAGTCAATGCGTCCTAGTGACGCTACAGCTCCATTCTGTCAAACGAGTTTGATGTGTAAATTCACCCAGTCAGATGATTAAGCCTAACCATATTGGCTTCTAAGACAGTCCTCTGACTGGCCTAGAGCGACTAAGCCTGACGATTTTTTGACTCTTTTGCTCTGTATCGCGAGGCGTTCAAGAAAATGATCTGTCGTAAGCACAATGCGAAAGGCATCGTTTGTGCCTGCTATTCTCTAGCGGGCATAAACGATGCCTTGATGCATACATGTTTTGCGGGCTTCAGCTTGCCAGATATTCACGGATGTCAGAACGACGCTTCCGCAGCTTGTTGAGCGCTTCTCGCTCGATTTGGCGTACGCGTTCCCGGCTGATGCTGAGACGATCGCCAATCTTGGCCAGCGTGAGCGATCGCCCATCCTCTAGCCCAAACCGCAACGCCAGCACTTCCCGCTGTTGAGGTGTCAGATCCTTCATCATGGTTTCCAACTCTGTCCGCAGGGAGGCCTGGGCTGCGAAATCCTCTGGGGATGGCCCCGTATCTTCGAGCAATTCGCCCAGCTCAGTATCCTGGTTGTCGCCAACCCGCAGATCCAAGGACAGGGGCAGTCGCGCTTTTTCCAGGTAATCCCGCACCTGCTTCACGGAGAGATCCAGCTCCGAGGCCAGTTCATTGACCGTTGCCGAACGACCATACTCCTGAGCGAGTTGTCGCTGGGCTTTCTTAATCTTGTTGAGCTTCTCAGTAATGTGGATAGGGAGACGGATTGTACGGCTCTTCTCGGCGATCGCTCGGGTAATGGCTTGCCGAATCCACCAGTAGGCATAGGTTGAAAACCGATACCCTTTCGAGGGATCAAACTTCTCAACGCCCCGCTGCATTCCGATCGTGCCTTCTTGAATGAGATCGAGCAGATCTACATTGCGCTTGATGTACTTTTTAGCGACAGATACGACTAAGCGCAGATTGGCCTCAACCATCTTCCGCTTAGCGCGTTCCCCCTCTAACAGCACTTTCTCCAGCTCTTCAACGGAGAGGTCTGCCCGTTTTGCCCATTGAGCCAACGTTGGCTCTTGCCCGAGTTCCGACTCCAGCTCCGATCGCACCTCTTGAAGCAACGTCATCCGACGAACCTGCTTACCCAAGATTACTTCCTGCTCATGAGTCAGCAGAGGAACGCGTCCAATCTCGCGCAAGTAAGCCCGTACTGGATCCGTTGAACCTTTTGTCTTTTTCATGTAAATACCTCGCCCAGACCTGAGGCTAAAACAATTGTACTAAAAGGAGAATGCAGGTATACAACAGTGCAACTCGACAAGGTTTTTTGGAAACTGAGATGGCTGTAACAAAACCTGTACCTACTCAAGATAAAAAACAGCTCCTTTATGCCGTCTACCCGATATGTGAAATCGACGCCGCATACAACTGAAGTATCTTCAGCGTCGCTGAGGCCGTCTCACTTTTATTTAGAAGCATCCTCTGATTTATGCCGATGTGCAGCAACAATGAGGCATACAGAGCCCTCATACAAGCCGACAAAGATCGACACTCCGCTCCCACCACGTTTGGAAACTCAACCTAGCACAAGGGAACTCTAGTTTACGGCATAGCCCACTGAAGAATTAAGATTTAGTCTCCTATTGTAAATAAGTGTAACATTTATGAGAGTTTTCTGAATCCCATTCATAAACACTTTAGACAATTGGGGCTTAGGTTAGTAATACGCTAATGGCAAATCCTGTTTTTGAATGCATCTAGAACAACAAAATTGGCAGGAGATTGCGACAGATTTTGTGCTGTCACTGGGTTTCTGTTTCGCTTTATGGCAGCGTGGGGCTACAGGCTGACTGGATTTCCGATGGGGCAATGGTGCACATTGGATGTGCATGGGCGATCGCTCCCACCTTGCCAGTGCTGTGTGCTGAGGACGTATGCGCTCGGGATAAGTAAATTTGGTGGTTGAAACCGCGCCTAGGTTGAAACCGTGCCTAGTCGACAGGGCTCTACCGTCGTGGGTTTTCGAATCAAAAACTCTCCAGTCCGCCATCGCGGACGTTGCTCTTCCATCTGTGACGTTAGTTGCTAGGGTGCTATGACCGGTTATCAAAGGTCAAAAAAGGGGCGTCCATATTTGGAGCGCCCCTCCGGATATTTATGGGATTTGTAAAAGATTCCCCTTATATTGACGAGGCAGCGTAATCTATAGCAAGCAAAATTACCTGTATCTCATAAGTGTGAATTGCGATTGGTAGGGTCTAGGCCGATACCATCTCTAGAATGCTTTTATCTCTAGAATGCTTTCATCTCTAGGATGATGCCATCTCTAGGATGATGCCATCGCTTTTTTCAAGAGTTTGAGTCCCTTTTTCACGCGGCGTGACACTGTTACAGCACTGACACCCAACCGCTCAGCCGTTTCTTTCTGCGTGAGGTCGTGTAAGAAAACGAATTCCAACACTTCACGGGTACGGTTCTCTAGCTGGACTAGTGCTTGCTGAAGCCGGATACGGTCTTCTTGGGCCAGTTGGAAACTTCGATACTGAGGATCCGGCAATAACTCACCCAAGGATGTCGAGCTATCTTCCTCATCGCGCATGGGTGCATCAAGGCTGAGAGGCGCACGATTGCGATAGGCCAACTTGATCTGCTGCCACTCCTCAATGGAAATATCCAGCGCTTCTGCTAATTCAGCATCGGTGGGCTGACGGTGCTGCTGCGACTGGATGTTACGCGTCACAGCGGCTGCCTGGTGTTGCAGAGATTGCCAGCGTCGCGGAATACGGACAGGTGACCCCTTGTCACGCAAGTAATGTTGAATTTCTCCACGGATGTAGGGAATAGCAAATGAGCTAAATGCATGACCTTTGGTCATGTCAAACCGCTCAACAGCGCGCATCAAGCCCATACTTCCGACCTGAATCAGATCGTCGTAGCTCTCAGTGCATTGGTTAACCCAATGGTGAGCCTCTTTCCTGACTAGCCCAAAGTTTAGCTGAACAAGTTGAT
>JBCBSL010000275.1:0-8320 GCA_039819145.1 Cyanobacteria bacterium J06638_22 | reverse complement strand
GGGATCGCAACCACTGAAAAGCATAGCCAGGATGCGAGAGTGAGCGTTGTCAAACTCTCCGATGCTGGAAAGCAATTAATCCCCTCCCTTGAACAGCAGTGCATTGATGTAAACCAGGCTGTTGAAGACCTGCTATTAGAATCGCAATATGATCTCTGGAACGCGATCGCAGAGGTTGAGTTTCTACTGACCGACAAAAGCCTTTTGGATCGGGTCCAAGCGGTACGAAAAACTCGTGAACAGAAATCGGTTGAAATCCTTGATTACGCACCAGAGTTTCACGAGGATTTCAAGCGCCTGAACTATGCGTGGATTGAGAAGCACTTTCAGCTCGAAGAAACGGATCACCAATCCCTCAATCACCCGGATGAAAAAATTTTGAAGCCCGGTGGCCACATCTTTATGGCACGGCATAAGGATGAAATTGTTGGGACTTGTGCCTTAATCAAGTCAGACAGCACTACCTATGAATTGGCGAAAATGACAGTCGCAGAAAAAGCCAGAGGTAAAGGGATCGGATGGCTCTTGGGGCAAGCCGCCATCGACAAAGCACGGGAGTTCGGTGCAGAAACCGTCTCTTTAGAAAGTAATACAATCTTGGAGCCTGCCATCAAGCTCTACCAAAAGCTAGGATTCCGGAAAGTCGTTGGGCGCCCTTCACCGTATCAACGCTGTAATATCCAGATGGAGCTTAAGCTGGTTTAGCCACCTCCCAAGGAACATCGACTATCCTTGCGCTGTAGAACAAGAAAATCCCGGTCTTGTTTCCAAAACCGGGCAGGATGTATCTCAGTTTCCAAGGAAAATTTCAGACGGTGTCGGAGATTCTGATGTGGGGAGACCGACACGTAACTGTGTTGAAGAAATGACTGCATTAGACGGTTGAGCGATCGCTGCTACCCCGCATCGATTGCCTTGCCATGTCGTGCCGCTAGCCCTTGTCTATAAGTCTTAAGATAGACGTTTCCACCGAATCCCTACTTCATCCAGATGTATCATTCGACAGTAGGATATTTCTCTCATACAGTTTTGCGCGTTGGGTAAATTCCAAGCATCTTTTGGAAGCCCCGTACCACAGGGCTTCCATTCGTAAGGCTATATCTGGTGGAACCGAGAGCTGTGCTCAGTCGCCCGACACATGGACGACCAACTCTCGATGGTAGCTGCGATCGCGATGTTCCCACAGATAAATCCCTTGCCAGGTGCCCAGCATGAGACGTCCGTGGGCGATCGGGATTTGCTCCGAGGTGTGGGTCAGCACGCTACGAATGTGGGCAGGCATGTCATCTGGCCCCTCCGTGCTGTGGACGTAGTAACCGCCTTCGGGCACAAGCTTGGCCAGGAAGTTTTCCAGATCCGTTAGGACATCTGGATCTGCATTTTCTTGAATGATCAAGCTGGCGGAGGTGTGTCGTAGAAACAAGTTGCACAAACCGCTATTAACACCCGACTGGGCAACGACATTGTTGACCTCGTGGGTAATTTTGTGAAGGGATTTACCGCGGGTTTTGACGCGGAGCAATTGTTGATGATGGGACATAGATTTCGAGATTAGAACGCAGATCAATGCAGATGGGCGATATGGATGAGGCGATATGGATAAAGCGATAGAGACAAGCGATCGCACTTTACCTCAGCAGAAGGTGCGAGAAGAATCTGGTGGGCAAGAACCGACAGGAACTATTCGCCTTCAACTTGTGCTCGATACTCCTCAGCTGTCAAGGTATCTTCCATCTCGCCATCGACTTGATCGAGCCGCACTTTGACCAGCCACGCCTCGCCATAGGGATCATCTGCCAGTTGTTCTGGCGTATCCAGTAAGGGGTCGTTGCGGTCAACGACCGTTCCTGTCACTGGTGCTTTCAGCTCTTCGACGGCTTTGACCGATTCCACCGTGCCAAAGGTTTCACCCTTGTCCAACGCTGCACCAATGTCTGGCAACTCTAAAAACACGATGTCGCCCAGTTGATCCACGGCAAATGCTGTGATGCCAATGGTAGCAATTTCACCATCAAGGCGAGCATATTCGTGGGTATCCATATATTTCAAATCATCGGGATATTCAAAGGACATGGCTCTTTCCCTCTCCAACACAGCCTAGAAAACAACAGCGGCGATCGCCTGAACCGATTGTGCGATATTTCGCCGTGAGTGTAACCTGCAATTTGGAAAATTCGGCAAAGTCTTTTCACCCTTCCAGCCCAACGGCCAAAACCCGGGGGAATTTGGCGTGGCGATGCTCTCAGTACGAGATAAAAATACAACCCTTGCTAAACCCTTGATTTTATGTGGCTCGGGTAATACTCGCGCCACATAAAATCAAGGCTTCTTTGCTTTTTGTTCTGTACTGAGACCGATGCGACACAATGAAACAGATCAGAACCGATGAGGACAGGTATGGCGATCATCATTGCGGGGGAACGGAGTGGAGTCGGGAAAACAACCATCACCTTGGCAATGCTGGCATACCTGCGCCGTTTGGGAAAGCGCGTGCAGTCCTTTAAGGTTGGGCCAGACTACATTGACCCGATGTTCCATCGCTACGTCACCGGACGTCCTTGCTACAACCTCGATCCGGTGCTGACCTCCGAAGCCTATGTGCAGCATTCCTTTGCTATCCACAGCCAAGATGCCGAATTAGCCTTGGTAGAAGGGGTAATGGGGTTGTTTGATGGCGCAACTGGGGCCGAGGATATTGCCAGCACAGCCCACATCGCTCGCTTACTCGATATCCCTGTGGTGCTGATTCTGGATTGCGCGCGGCTGTCCCGTTCGGTGGCGGCGATCGCCCATGGCTATCGCACTTTCGACCCACGCCTCAAGCTGGCAGGCGTTATCTTGAATCGCGTCGGGAGCGATCGCCACCTCACCCTCCTGCAAGAGGCGCTGGCCACCATCGACCTGCCCATTCTTGGGGTACTGCACCGCCATGCCGATCTCACCCTTCCCGATCGCCACTTGGGACTGGTGCCAACGGACGAACTGCCGAATCTAGAAGAGCTGTGCGATCGCCTCGCGACGCTCGCTGCCGATGCCTTCTGCTGGGACACATTGCTGCCGCTCCTACACGCAGAGGACAGCCCGCAGGTGAACCGACCCTATCCCTTCGCTCCTTCTCCATCGGCTCCCTCGCCAACCCTTGCGGTTGCTCGCGATCGCGCCTTTAGCTTCTACTATCCCGACAATCTGGCGTTGCTGGAATCCCTGGGAGCCAGATTACAATTCTGGAGTCCCTTGGAGGAGGATCTGCCAAAGGACGTGTCGGGGGTGTACTTTGGTGGCGGCTTCCCGGAAATGTTTGCAGCGGAATTAGCGGCAAATCGGGCGGCCTTGCAGTCGGTGCGTCAGGCGATCGCCACTGGGATGCCCATTTATGCCGAATGTGGCGGGCTGATGTACCTCAGTCAGGGCATCGTCGACTTTGCGGGGAAAGCCTGGGAGTTAATAGGGACGTTGCCGACCTGGGCAGAAATGGGCGATCGCCTCACCCTGGGCTATCGACGGGCGATCGCGCAACACAATACTCCCGTAGTCACGGCCGGACAGGTCGTCTGGGGACACGAGTTTCATCGCTCCCAACTTGCAACAACTTTTCCATCGCCGTTGTACAAGCTACATCGCTTCGAAGGAACACCTGTTGGTGAGGAAGGTTGGCACTCCGCCCATCTCCATGCCTCTTATCTGCATTTGCACTGGGGCGCGTCTCCAAACATCCCCCAACGGTTTTTAAACCAAGTGCGGCAGTTTGCTCAGCCGCTCACGCTTGCACAATGACGGTTGTACCCATGCCCACTTTTTCAAATAGCGCTTCGATGTCTGCGTTGTGCATTCGGATGCAGCCATGGGATACGGCTTGACCCAGCAATTCTGGTTGATAGGTGCCATGGAAGCCAATCACGCCCTCTTCCATCGGCAAAAAGGCAATCCAGCGAGAGCCTAAGGGATTACCGGGACCAGGGGGAATATCGGCGCGGGTGATGGGGTGCTGCCAGTGGGGATCAACTTGCATGTCGGTGATTTGAAAGCGTCCGACCGGGGTTTCCCACCCATCCATGCCAATCGCCACTGGATAGGCCGCGACCTGCTCGGTTCCTTGATACACATAGGTTTGGCGATCGCTCAAATCCACCACCACCTGAACTACTTGGTCAGGCAACGGTGCCAGCAATTCACGCATCGCCGCAACCGCAGGTACAAAGGTCGTCGATGAAGCGTAGGGATTATTGAATGGCAAGGTATGGCTCGTGCTGGCGACGGTGGGCGCACTAGCGTGAGCGGTTTGTGGATTGGGGGCGATCGTCGGACGTGCCGAGAAGGTTGAAGCGGAACCTCGTGGCGTGACCGGGGCAGCTGTTGTTGAAACAGAGCCAGGTGCTGTTGTCTGTATCGTTGTTCCGCCACCACCCACGGCAGTCGATGTAGGGGTAGAGTCCGACAGCACAACTTGACGAAGGTTTGTTTCAGCAGAACCAGGAACCGTCGCCTCAGCCGATAGAGCTGGATTCGAGCGATTACCCACTCGAAGTCCTCTTGCAGGACCCTGGATGTGCTGTATACCCATCAGCACCCCTGCCGTTATAAAACTCATGACCATAAAGCTGCGCGCAATAGGTCCTCTACCGTCGAGCATGGCTCCTTCGCTTTAGTTCATCACTACTAATCCATACAATAGCTTACCTGACCTGCCTGGACTTGTCGCCTACCTTAGGGCATACTCAATGTCCCAAACCACGCCAAATCAAAGCACCACCTACTGATGAGCCTTAAAGGGCTCGCATTAGATGCCGTGGCTTTTTCCAATAACCCAGTGACGACGGAAGAAGCGCGACAGGCTCGTTTCCTTCAGTTGCAGGCAAATCGGACGGCCATGGGGGCACGTGCGGGGATTTTGGGTCGATTGCCACTGTTTCAGCAGGGTTTGCATTTCTGGCAAGCTCAGGGGGGTGCCGTTGCGAATGGCGGTGCGGCAGGCGGTTGCCACTAGAGCACTCTCAAAATCACCGCCCAAGCTG
This sequence comes from Cyanobacteria bacterium J06638_22, assembly GCA_039819145.1. Classification (GTDB taxonomy): domain Bacteria; phylum Cyanobacteriota; class Cyanobacteriia; order Elainellales; family Elainellaceae; genus Vacuolonema. The sequence goes on along the minus strand of JBCBSL010000275.1, from coordinate 3,308 downwards.
AGTTCCAGCAATGCCTCCGCACAGTCCTCTCGCTGGTTCAGTGCCTGGGGTAAGGTGCGCACAGCCCACAGGTCATCCCCAAAGGGTGCAAGATCCAAATTGAGGCGTTGCAACTGCTCCACTTGGACGGGACGGAGGCGCTTGAGGATCAAGGGCGGCTCAACGGGGATAACCTGCCACTGCTGACATAGCTGCTCGTACAGCACCCGTTCATGGGCAATATGTTGCTCGATCAACCAAATCCCCGTGGGATGCTCTGCCACGATATACATCTGGTGCAGTTGGGCGATCGCTCGCAGGTTTGAGGCCGCCAACCCCGCCTCCGTTGTGGGATTATCGGCATCGTCGGATGTATCGGTTGCCCCTCCTTCTTCAGCGATGGCAATTTGCCGCGTCGGGTAGGAACCTTCTTCTTCCGCACTCCGAATCAACTGACCCAGTCGTCCGGCGTAGAAATTGGGCTGGAGCTGGGTGCTGCTCTGTTGCAAGGCAGTTTGAATCGCCGCTTCGAGCTGCGATCGCACGGTCTCCAAATTTTTCACGTATAGCTCAGCTTTGGCCGGATGGCGGTTCCAATCCACCCGCTCGGGCGACAGTTGCAGATGGGCGAAGCACACGGGGTGGCGCTCCCGTGGTAAGGTTCGGCGGAAGGCGTTGAGGATGCACTGCTCTAGTTCGGGCAAGCGCACGATGCGTCCGTTGACAGCCACCTTCACCCAGTCCGGACGGTAGCGGTGACAGCGATCGGGCAGCCCCAGGGTTAGGCGCAACAGACTATCGGGAGCTGCACGATGCCGACTGTGGTGCAAATCCGTCGGTGCCAGGTCACGCAAAAGCTGTGGCAAAATCTGCTGTGCAGACTCGCTTCCCCAGATGGCAAACCAGGGGCGATCGCCCTGCTGTACCTGCCAGGTCACATGGGGATAGCACAGTGCCAAATGATAAACGGTGAGTTGGATGGCGCGGAGTTGCTGTGCTGGGGAGGGTAAACTCTGGCGGCGAACTTGCCAGTCAGCAAAGAGATTGGAGACCCGGACAATCGTGCCAGGGGCGATTGCCGCCACCTCCATTTCAACCGGATTGCCCTGGCGGTCATAGGTCACCCACCACCCATCTAGAGACGTGACCGAGCGGCTGCCAATTTCCAGGTCAGCCAGTTGCGCAATGCTGTGCAGTGCCTCTCCACGAAACCCAAGGCTGTGAACATTCCACAACTCGTCGTCTTGGGTCAGCTTGCTAGTGCTATGGGGCAAAGCGGCTTGCTGCAAATCGTCTAGGGTCAGCCCTGTCCCGTTATCAACCACTTGCAACCGCCATTGATCGGCCCAAAGAACGAGGGTGATGCGATCAGCTCCGGCATCCAAGGCATTTTCTGCAAGCTCGCGCACCACCGCCGCCAGGGAGTCAATTACTTCCCCGGCAGCCATACGCTGCACGAGGGCAGCTGGTAGCGGTTGGATGGGGGCGGTCATGGGAAAATCGGGAAAGCGAGAACGAAGGGAGCGGTCGGACTGTTGAGAAATCTGAAAAGGGCGATCGCTAAGATGCGGATAGCCGTTTAGCCAGGGACAGGACTTGCATTATGAACAACGACGCAACTGAATGGTACATCGTTAAACAGCCAGACGGACACTGTACTATTGTGACGCAAGAAAATCTGCCGCTCACACCAGACGGCGACACACCCCAGCGCTGGGGCCCCTTTTCATCTCAGGGAGAGGCGATCGCCCGCCGAGTGGGCCTCATCCGTGCGGGCAAATGCCAGCCGATGTAATCCCTATTCCAGGAAAACCACTATTGGGGCTTACGCATTTGCTACGAGCAACCAAAAATCATCAAACTTCTTAAGATCTAACTATGAAAGCCACACACTGCGTGGCTTTCATAAATTCTGATTAGAACTGATGTTGGCAGATGCCTAACGCAGGAACAACCTAAGGAAGTGTAACGGCAGTTGGCACGGCATCTTCCTGAGCGATGATCTCCACCAATGCGTCTAAGGCTTCGACATACTGCGGATCACTCAGGGTACCAATTTGATCCTGATTCATGCTCAAGGTTTCCCGCTCTTCTTCGCTCAGCTCAATCACAATATCGGGAGAAATGCCTTCCTGGTTGATATCGCGCCCATCTGGGGTCAAGTATTTGGCCACCGTAATGGCGATGCCTGAACCATCGCCCAGTCCCCGTACAGATTGCACCAGACCTTTTCCAAAGGTTTGCGTCCCAACCAAAATGGCGCGATCGTTATCTTGCAAGGCACCAGAAAGAATTTCGCTGGCACTGGCCGATCCACCATCCACCAGAATAACCAAAGGCAAGTCTGTCAAAGCCGAATTGTTTGCGCTCTGCGCGTCGGATACCCCTTGACGGTTAACGGTAGATACGATCAACCCTTCATCCAGCCACATCCGAGCGATCGAAATACTCTCATCCAACAGACCGCCCGGGTTGGAGCGGAGATCCAGAATGAAGCCTTGAACGCCTTCCTCTTCTAATGCCTCGATCGCCTCTTCCATTTCATCGTCAGCATTCGCACTGAACTGACTGAGGCGAATGAATCCAACTGATCCGGCAGGTGAGTCTTCCACAGAGTAGCGGACGGGATGAATTTCAATCCGTGCCCGTTCCAGCTCAAAGTCAATTTCGTCATCCCCACGGCGGATGGTCAGCACAACATTTGAACCAACCGGTCCTCGAATCAAGGAAACGGCATCGTTCGTATCCATTCCTTCGGTGCTTTCGCCATCAATGCGGACAATCACATCCTGAGACATAATCCCGGCATCAGACGCAGGTGTGCCCTCAATCGGGGAAACAACGACAATGTCATTCGAGTCTTCGTCTTGGGTGATGGTAATCCCCACCCCTGTCAGTTCCCCAGAGGTGTCGATTTGCATATCGCGGAACTCACCGGGATCCATGAAGCGCGTGTAGGGATCGTTGAGTTCCTCCAGCATCTCACGGATAGCATCGTAGGCTTCTTCGCGGCTGCTATAGGAGCGCTCCAGATAGTCGTCACGAATGGCGACCCAATCGGTTTGGTTAAAGGTGGCATCAACGTAAGTGCGATCGACCAGTTGCCAGACTTCATCAATAAGTTCTTTCGGGCTTTCTTGAAAAAAGGCTTGCCCACGGGATAAATGAAGCCCTGCGTTGGTGATGGTAACAGCAGTAACAGCGACTGCGGTTGCGCCCAAAACAAGACCGCGCTTCGTAAGTGCCATAAAAATACCTGAAACTCAGACGATGTGAGGGTTGAACTACTGCAAACACAGTATGCCCAATCTAGCACAGTCCTTTGAAAG
>JBCBSL010000274.1:0-8349 GCA_039819145.1 Cyanobacteria bacterium J06638_22 | reverse complement strand
ACGCTCTGAGCATTTACCGAAGTGGGACATCACTGTTGTCCCCAATTAACTGGGGCCTTATTTATTTGCGCTTCCCTAAGCACCTGTTTGCACTATCCCTGGCAAGCATTCTGACGACGGGATGTGCCAGCTTTGTTGAACCCGGTGAAGTTGGTGTCCGAGTGAAATGGGGCAAGATTGATGGCGGTCCTCTCGGAGAGGGATTTCATACCCATTTTGTGTCCCGCTTTTTGATACTCTCGACCCGTGAGCAAGCACTGACGTTAGAAAATATTGCTGTCGGTTCTCAGGAAGGGCTGGCGGTGGGCATGTCGGTGACGATGAACTGGCGGATTGATTCAACTCTCGCCGATCGCATTTACTCAACCTACCGGGATGAAGACGGGTTAGTTGGGGTTTTGCTCACCCCCCGTTTGAATGAAAAGGTCAAAGAGGTAACAGCCCGGTATCAGGCGATCGCGTTTCTAGAAAATCGCGAGGAGATGGCGTCGGCGATTGAAGCGGCGATGGTCGAGGAAACGGAGGGTACAGGGGTCAGTGTCACCAATGTTTCCCTAGCCAATATCGATCTGCCCGATAATTTGGAGGAGGCGATCGCAGAGCGGGCGGTGCAAACTCAACGGCGAGAAGCAGCGGTGTTGCGCCAGGAAACGGCACGCCAGGAGGCTGAAGCGATTCGCATTGAAGCCCAAGCTGAGGCGGATGCGATCGCCATTCTCAACAGTCAAGCGCCTACGTCTGCGGTGCTCTCTCTGCGACAGCTCGAACTCCAGGGGTCGATGGTTGAAGCGTGGCGGAATGGCGCTGAGTTACCGCTGGTGTTGGGGGGAGATAGCGGGAGCTTTTTCCTGCCGCTGCCCCAGGAAGGTACACAGATTCCTGCTGAGTAGTCATAACTCCAGAAAAATGCTTAAAAGCCGCACGGTGTGCGGCTTTTAAGCATTTTTTGAGTTCTTTAAAGAGCCAGATTATTTGGCTTGGGGGCGCGTCGCCCCCCAAACCCCCTGACTGGGGGAACGAAGCACGTTCCCCCAGACCCCCTTCCGCAAGGTGCTTTGCATTAGCGGCGTTGAGCCGCTTCGCATCTGAGGAGGGCATCAGGTTAGCGCTTTTGGGGCGCTTGTTCTCCAAGACTCCTTTTAGCGAATGGATTTGTGTGAAGGCGTTAAGCCACTTCCCATCTGAGGGAGCATTAGGTTAGTGCTTGTTCTGCTAGACCTTTTTCAACCAGCTGAACATGGCGCGGAGGTCTTTGCCGACTTCTTCGATGGGGTGTTCGGCTTCGCGGCGGCGCATGGCGGTGAAGCCGGGTTTGCCGGATTGGTTTTCGAGGACGAAGTCGCGGGCGAATTGGCCGGTCTGGATTTCGCTGAGGATTTTCCGCATTTCGGCGCGGGTTTCGTCAGTGATGATGCGGGGGCCACGGGTGTAGTCGCCATATTCAGCAGTGTTGGAGATGCTGTCGCGCATTTTGGACAGACCTCCTTCTACCACTAGATCAACGATGAGCTTCACTTCGTGCATACATTCAAAGTAGGCTAGTTCGGGTTGATAACCGGCTTCGACCAGGGTCTCGAAACCAGATTTGATCAGGGCAGTTAGGCCGCCGCAGAGGACGACTTGCTCGCCAAACAGATCGGTTTCGGTTTCTTCGCGGAAGGTGGTTTCGAGGATGCCTGCGCGGGTGCCACCGATGCCTTTGGCGTAGGCCATGGCGCGATCGCGCGCTTGTCCGGTTGCATCCTGATAGACGGCAAACAGGCAGGGGACGCCTTCCCCTTGCTCATAGGTGCGGCGCACCAAGTGGCCGGGGCCTTTGGGAGCCACCATGACTACATCCACATCGGCTGGAGGAACCACTTGGGCAAAGTGAATGTTGAAGCCGTGGGCAAAGGCAAGAATATTGCCGGCGCTGAGGTTGGGTTTGATTTCACTTTCAAACACCGTCTTCTGCACCTCATCGGGGAGCAAAATCATAATCAGGTCGGCAGCGGCCGCCGCATCGGCAACGGATTTGACCGGTAGCCCCTCGGCTTCGGCTTTGGCAGCGGAGCGACTGCCGGGATAAAGTCCTACAATCACATTCACGCCGCTGTCGCGCAGGTTGAGCGCATGGGCATGTCCCTGGGAGCCGTAGCCAATGATGGCGATGGTTTTGCCCGCCAAAAGGTCAAGGTTTGCGTCCGTGTCGTAGTACATCCGAGCCATAGAAATAGTTCTCCGCTGAGTATGATTCGTTTGAAGAATGGGGATAAAGTGCTTTCGCCGCCGATGAATCCGCAAGTGCACCACGCATCACTGCATTTGCGGATTGGATAGAAACTTTAAAGCAGTGCGCTACAGCGACGCCTAACACACCTTGCATCATCCTTTAGTTTGATAATTGCAGCCTTTAATCTTATCAGAGTGCGGGTTACAGATGACCCATCGAAACCAAGGAAGGCGTGATCATCGCTATTTTTGGGGTTTATAAAATTTTAAGTTTTCTTGCGATCGCCCCTTGCTCTACGACTTTTCGATAAAAAGAGAAGGATAGGATGGCATTGTGCTGGCGCTAAAATGGCTTTTGGCATTGAAGCGGATGTCATGTTGCGAATTTCTAAACGGTTATACCCTTTCTCGATATGAGGAGATTGTGCTTGGAGAGTGCTCTACAAAAGTCCTGGCAAAAGCAATTTTGAGTCAATGAGGTTGATCGCATTCGTTTTAGCGTGAGTTGTCGGAAAGCGGGCCAAGGAGTGACGCAGATCGTGCAGTCGGTAAGTGGCCAGACAAAAGGGGCAGATAGCTTGCGTTCAATTGTGGGGATTTGGCCTGGGGAGATCCAGACAACCAGAACACGGGATAGGTATCTGACCAACGCGATCCGATAGACATGATTTGGTAACGAACACGCGCAACTTGCATGGCGATATTACACGGTAGTTGGCTTCCTGGATCGATTTGCATACCTACTGCTGCTGCTGGAGAAAATGCAGCTGAGGGAGCTGTGCGTAGCGACGCAGGATGCTTTTTCCTGTGGGGAGAAGTGTGGCGGCGGGTCGATCCGTTGTCTGCAACCGATGCCTCGCTCTCCCATCCATTTACGCTGTCCTGGGCAGACCTGCGCGATCGCCTTTCCACCTTGCAACAAGCTGGACAAATCACCTGGCCCGTTGCCGAAGTAACGCTGGCGGCGCCTCAACCCGCTAAGCGGGGTCGAGGGCGGCGCAAGGCCACTGCTGTTGCAGATCCCCCTGAACCTTTACCCGAGGGGCGGTGGCGATCGCTAGCCTTCTCGTCTCCGGCAGATCCGGTGGAAATGGATGGCGAAACCTACTGGATGCCGCGCCATTCCGCCCAATCCCTTGCTACGGAGGAACCCCCTACGCTGCAAACTTGGCAGGTCTGTGGCATTTGCCTAACCCCGATGGAGGCCATTCAGTTCCTCAACTCGCTGCCCTTGGGATGGATGGATGCGAGTGATGGCTTTTTGGGAGCCGATTTGCGCTTCTGGTCCCATGTTGCTCGCTGGAACCTAGATTTGCTAGCGCGATCGCGCTTCATCCCTGGCTTGCATGCCGACAATGATGACGGGGATGGCTTCTGGCAAGTGTTGCTGGATAGCAGCGTTGACCAGGAGCGGTTACAGCAATTTGTCAAACGGATGCCCGGAGCCTGTTGCACCTACCAAGCTACCGAGGAGAAAGAAGTTTCCCCAACCTTTGCCTCCCCTCGGGTGCTGCTGCTCGACTTTTTGAATGGCACCATTGAGGCGCAGGTGCGGACAGCGATCGCCAACTACGACCTCCCCAACTTGCCCCTTGCCAAAGACTCCGTTGCCCACAAGTGGTTGCTGAGTTTGGGCACAGAAGAACTCTTTACCGCCGACAGTAACCATCTGGAACGGCTGAACACGCTGCTGGCGCAATGGCGTACCCCTCTACAGCGCCACCTAGATCAGCAAATCGCCAGCTTCCGCACCTGTTTCCAGTTGCATCCCCCCCCTGCTGAGGAGCAAATCTGGTCGCTGGAATATGGGCTGCAATCGACGGACAATCCCGATTTGGTGATTCCCGCAACGACCATCTGGGAGAACCCGGTGGAGCAAATGGTAGTGCAGGGGCAAATGGTGGAGCAACCCCAGGAAACTCTGCTAGCGGGTTTGGGGTTGGCCTCGCGGCTCTATCCGCTGATTGAGCCCAGCCTGGAGACAGAGCGTCCGGAGTTCTGCCCTCTGGAGCCCTTGCAGGCCTATGAGTTTATCAAGTCCGTGGGCGATCGCCTCCGAGATAGTGGAATTGGCGTCGTATTGCCCCCCAGCCTGGCGCGTCAAGACGGATGGGCCAATCGTCTAGGCTTGAGCGTCCGCGCCGAGCCGCCCAAGAAGAGCAAGGGCATGGGCCTCAAGAGCCTGCTCAATTTCCGCTGGGAGCTGACCATCGGCGGACAGCAAATCTCCAAAGAGGAGTTTGATCGCCTGGTCGCCCTCAACACACCCCTCGTGGAAATCAATGGGGAATGGGTGGAGCTACGTCCTCAGGACATCAAAGCGGCGCAAACCTTCTTCTCTAGCCGCAAAGACCAGAACTCCCTCTCCCTGGAAGATGCCCTGCGCATGAGCACCGGGGATACCCAGGTGATCGACAAGCTGCCCGTGCTGAACTTCGAGGCATCGGGAGCACTGGAGGAGCTGATCAACACCCTCACCAAAGGCAACCAGAGCCTTGAGAACATTCCCACCCCCGACGGGTTTCGGGGTGAGCTGCGGCCTTATCAAGAGCGGGGCGTCTCCTGGCTGGCATTTTTGCAACGGTGGGGCTTAGGCGCTTGTCTGGCCGATGACATGGGGTTGGGGAAAACCATTCAGTTCATCGCCTTTTTGCTGCACTTGAAAGAAGCCGATGCCCTAGAGCATCCAACGTTGCTGGTCTGTCCTACCTCCGTGTTGGGCAACTGGGAACGGGAAGTGCATCGCTTTGCCCCTGCATTGAAGGTGATGGTGCACCATGGCGATCGCCGTGACCAGGGCAAGGAGTTTCTCCGCAAGGTGAAAGGCAAGCACTTAATCATCACTAGCTATGCCCTGCTCTATCGGGACGAAGCGGATTTGAAAAAGGCCACCTGGCAGGGATTGGTGCTGGATGAGGCGCAGAACATCAAAAACCCTGAAGCCCGTCAGTCCCAGGTAGTGCGCCAACTCGACGCCGACTTCCGTATCACCCTCACCGGAACGCCTGTCGAGAACCGCCTATCGGAACTCTGGTCGATTATGGATTTCCTCAATCCCGGCTATTTGGGGCCACGCAACTTCTTCCAGCGGCGGTTTGCGGTACCTATCGAGCGATATGGTGACACGGATTCGCTGAAGACGTTGCGATCGCTCGTCCAACCCTTCATCCTGCGCCGCCTCAAAACCGATCGCTCCATCATCCAGGATCTTCCCGATAAGCAGGAGATGACAGTCTTCTGCGGCCTCACTGCTGATCAGGCGGCGATTTACCAATCCCTGGTAGATCAATCCCTACGGGAAATCGAATCCTCCGAAGGTATCCAACGCCACGGCATGATTCTGGCTCTGCTCACCAAGCTAAAGCAGGTCTGTAACCATCCCCTGCTACTCAAAGACGAGTCGGAAGAGGGCAAATCCAAAAATGGTTCCCATCCGCCCAGCCTAGAACAATCTGGCAAGCTGAAACGGTTGGAAGAAATGCTGGAGGAATTGCTGTCGGAGGGCGATCGCGCCCTCATCTTCACCCAGTTCGCTACCTGGGGAAATTGGCTACAAACCTATCTGGAAGATCGCTTCAACCGCGATGTTCTTTTCCTCTATGGCAGCACCAGCAAGAAACAGCGGGAAGCCATGATCGATCGCTTCCAGAACGACCCCCAAGGCCCCCGCATCTTCATCCTTTCCCTCAAAGCAGGAGGTGTTGGGCTCAACCTCACCCGTGCCAACCATGTCTTCCACTTCGACCGCTGGTGGAACCCTGCCGTCGAAAACCAGGCCACTGACCGCGCCTTCCGCATCGGCCAAACCCGCAACGTCCAGGTTCACAAGTTCGTCTGCTCCGGCACCCTGGAAGACCGCATCCACGAACTCATCGAAAGCAAAAAAGCCCTCGCCGAACAAATCGTCGGCACCGGAGAAAGCTGGCTCACCGACCTCAACACCGACCAACTCCGCGACCTCCTCATCCTCGATCGCAGCGCCATCATTGATGAGAGTTGACGCGATCGCCAACGAAAGTTGCCTTACAGGCCAAAGCTGAAGATTCTGCCCTCAACCAAGTCCCTCACTTACCAAGCGAGAGACTTGGTTTCAGCTTCATCCCAAAGGTTATGAATGGAGCTGAGGATGAGGCTAAAGGCCGATCGCACTATTCCACAAAACAGTCTGCTATCCACCCCAACTGATTAGCGTCGGATTGATAGTTAATAGGGAAACCACCAGCAGATGGCTCAAGCGGAGAATGATTTCTCGCTTCGTACCAGTTAATACCATCAATGGGAGTTGTTCGTCCTGTCAGTGTTACCCAATCTCCCTGTAATACAGCTCCTTTAATTGAGGCGGAGTCAAGAGAAGGATAATCCCGGAAATGTGCTGGGACAGGATCCCCATAACAAGCATGAATCTGCACACCATCCGTCAGAGTAACTGGATTGGAACTGCCGGAAACCATACCGACTCTGCCAGTGAGTCCTCTATCAGTGAATTCAATATTGAATGTAATGATCAAGCCCGCAGCAAGGATAGACAAGATTAGAGGTTGGATGATCCTAGCCATACCAAATTATGACTCCTTCATTCATTAGTGCAGTAAATAAAACAAATTGGAACTGATCTCATACGTCATTTTCCTCAGGAAATACGCCTGAAAAATCCCAATACAATTCCAGGAGCGTTTTATAAAGCACACAAGAACTGCGCTTTCCGAGCGCACTCAACTAGATTTGTAAAATGAGCCTCAATTCCCCCTTTCAATGAAGAACATGAGATACGAATGAGACAATCTCAAGTGAAACAATGTAATCTGCCTGGGATGTTGCGATTTTTCTACAGTTCTGAAAGTGCTGTAACCCAATAGCTAAGCTATACAGCTGGTCATAAATTCAGCATTCAAGCCACTATCAAAAACGTCGCAACTATATAGAAGCGCTTGGGATAAATGAGCGGTGCGGATGGGGACAAAAAAGCTATAGTCAATAGCTAAAGCTGCCTCACTGAATGCATCTTATGGAGCGCTTACCCTAAATTTAGTAACAACTGACCTAGCTAGTCCAATTCACAAAGCAATCTGCTATCCATCCAAACTGTTGCTTAGCAGATTGATGGTTCGTTAGATAGCCATCCTCAGATTGCTCTAGCGGTGAATGATTTCTTGCCTGGTGCCAAAGAATGCCGTCTGCATACAAACGATTACCAGTCAATTCAATCCATTCTCCTGGCATAACTTTGCCTTTGATTGCTTCAGGCGCATAGGCTGCATACTCCCGAAAATTGGCTGAAGCGAAATGCTCGCCGCAGTGATTGATTTGTACATCCTCCCTCAAAAAATTGTCTTTCCCACTCAGAAGAACATTTGCTCCGTCATCTGCTGGAGGAGATGCTTGTTCACTATCTTCTGGAGTAATATTTTCCTGATCTTCCGGAACCGTATTTTCTTGTTCGGGTAGTTGAGGGCTTAGGAAAGGACTGGGTTCGCTTGCCAAAGCACGATCGAGGATATCGACGATTTCGAGTGTGATGGTTGACATAAAGTGTAGGGCAGCTAGTGTCACAGCAGCTGTAATAAGAAGAGCTACTATCATCACAACGTTAGAGCCATTATCAGGAGGTGCAGCTTTATTGTCAGGGGGTACACGTTCTCCAGCAAGGTTGATGTAATTGAGCATGAGAAACTAAGACTCTTCTATTGATTGCAGAAAATAGAACAGCCTGGGACGTATTTCTTGCATATGTTTTCCAGAAAACTAGCCTGGAAAATTCTCAATCTGAACACCAGAAGTGTTTCGGAACGCACACAGAAATTGCGCTCTTCAAGAAGCACTCCAACACAGATATTAGAAGATGAAGCTCACCGATCCTTCCTACAAATGGAGTGCGGTACAAGTGAGATAAATTCAAGCGAAATTAATGCAAGATGCCTGGGATGTTGCGAGATTCTTTACAGTTCTGAAAGTGCTGTAGCCCAACAGCTAAGCCAAACAACTGGTCATAAATCCAGCATTCAAGCCATTATCAGAAATGTCGCAACTAAAGGAGGCGATTGGGACAAGTGATCGGTGCGAATGGGGGACGAACAAGATATATCTAGCAGATGGAACTGCTTCGTTGAATGCGTCTTATCGAATGCGTCTGATCAGGCG
>JBCBSL010000273.1:0-8358 GCA_039819145.1 Cyanobacteria bacterium J06638_22 | reverse complement strand
TTTGAAAGCGGTAGATGGAAATGACCGACCTTTACACACGGTTTATGGCGCTTCTGATTCTGAAAGAGGTGCGGTATGAAGCAAAATTTCGATTCGATTCATACCGCTTTTCAGCAAGCCCGGTTTATTCTGGATCAATCCAGCGGCCATCGGCTTTGATCAGGTTGATTAATTCATCGACCCCATCCATTTCGGGAACCCGCTTGATTTCGTCACGCCCCCGATAAAGCGCGATGTATCCAGGTTGCTTGCCCACATACCCATAGTCTGCATCCGCCATTTCGCCTGGACCGTTAACGATGCAGCCCATCACCGCGATGTTCAGCCCAGTCAGGTGGTCGGTGGCAGAGCGTACCTTGTGCAGCACTTCCTCGAGATTAAATAGAGTGCGTCCGCAAGACGGACAAGCCACATATTCCACCATCGTTCGCCGTAGCCCGAGTGCCTGAAGAATGCTGTAGCAAACGGGAATTTCTTTCTCTGGTGCTTCAGTGAGCGAGACCCGAATGGTGTCGCCGATGCCCTCCGCAAGCAGGGTACCAATCCCGGCGGTGGACTTGATGCGACCATATTCTCCATCGCCCGCCTCGGTAACGCCCAAGTGCAGGGGATAATCCATGCCCAAGTCATTCATGCGCGTGACCATCAGGCGATTGGCCGCAATCATGACGGGCACACGGGAGGCTTTGAGAGAAATTTCGATATTGTAAAAGTCGAGGGATTCGCAGATGCGAATGAACTCCAGTGCCGATTCCACCATCCCCTCGGGCGTATCGCCGTAGGTGAAGAGCATCCGCTCGGCCAAAGAGCCGTGGTTTACCCCAATGCGAATGGACTTATTCTGATCTCGTAGCGAGACGACTAGGGGCTTGAGTGTCTCGCGGATTTTTTCGCCAATTTCGTTGAATTCAGCCGCAGTATATTCGGTGCGATCGCTCTTGGGTTTCTCAAACACATACAGCCCTGGATTGATCCGCACATTGTCGACATACTTGGCCGCTTCCAGGGCAATTTTCATGCCGTTGTGATGCACATCGGCGACCAAGGGAACGTTTTGGTAGGTCTTGATGAGGCGATCGCGAATCTCTTCCATCGCTTTGGCGTGAGCCATGCTGGGAACCGTGACCCGCATGATTTCACAACCGATTTCATGCAAACGGCGGATTCCTGCTACCGCGCCGTCAATATCCAGCGTGTCCTCGTTGATCATCGACTGCACAGCTACTGGATGCCCACCCCCAATGAAGACATCCCCGACCGGAACAGCCCGAGTCTTGCGGCGAACGATGGCCGGATCCGTACCAACAGGAGCCGGTGCAGCATTGGGAGGGGTGGAAAGTGTTTGCATACCCTGTCGCTCTCTCCTATTTCACGCGTCTAAGGGAAACCTAAATTAGCCAGTTAGATGAATATGGAATCAATCCGAACAAGAAACCCAAATCTATAGGAATCCGATTTGATCTTTGAAAGGACTTTAAGTCAGAAGCTTTTCTAGGAAACGTTTTCAGTCTCAGTGTGCTTTCAGGAATCAAGTCGGAGCGCTATATAAGGGCAAAAATACGGGCAAAACATCCTTATAAAGTAATTTTACGGAATTTTGCCACCTACGTTACAGAGTGCCATAGAACGCGTCCGCTCGACACAGAAAACCCCAATAAGACTGGCGCATTTTGTTGCCCATATCCCTAAAGATTCAAATGCTCAAACCAGGAAACATCTATAGCGGTGTGCAACCATGTCGAGCACGGAAATGGTTGTGTGTGGGCGCGTCGCATCTCGGTTTATCTGCGTCCATCCGCGTTCATCTGCGTTCCAACCCTTCCAACCGCCGCTGCTTACCCCAACTCTGTAGAACCTATTTGGCACCGTAGAACTTATTTGTTACCAAGACCCAACGCAGGGTGATGATTTCTGGAACATTCTGCGCTCTAAAAATCATCAACCCTGCGTAAGTCTTACTCGATGTTGATTGAGGTCGGGCCACCGCCACTAGGCATATCCGTCACCGATGCCTTACGGAAATTGGTGTAAAGGTTATCCCGCCAGTTGAAGAAAGGCTCGAACGTGCCAATATCGGCCATACCCCGCACCCCTTTCATCTTCAGAGCATCGGGAAGATCGAGATAGCCACCACCGGGAAACTTGACATACATCGTCAGAGCCGCCACAGCGAAGTCGGCCAGGGTTGGCTGATCGGTTACCAAGTAGGGCTGGTCATTCAAGATGAAGCATAGGGATACCAGATCGCGCTTCATCGCATCTTGTGCTTGTTTGAGCGCATCAGGTGTCAACCCTGCCCCCATTTCCAATACCCCAAACAGCTCATTGGGAACCACTCCCAGTGCCGTCTTCACCAGATCAGGAACATCAGTTGGCAAGAAAGACTGGCGAAAATCGGCGTTCTTTCCCATCTCGCCGAGCATACACTTGCGGGCATTCAACCCAATGGATTCGTCAGCCCATTGTTCAATCAGCAAACATAAGCCTCGCAATTTTGGCTCGGTGGGAATGATCGGGCGATCGGGATATTGGCGCTCCAGGTATTCGGCGATCGCCGTCGAGTCTGCAATGACTTCGGCTCCATCCTTCAGCACAGGAACCTGGCGCTGCCCCGACATCCGAAACACATCCAGTTGTCCGATGCCAGGGGTTACTTCCACTTTGCGATAGGACAAACCCTTGTAATCCAGGATGAAGCGAACCTTTTCGCAATAGTGAGATAACTCAAATTGATACAGTTCCAACATGAATTTGATGTCTCCGAAGATCAGCAGAACGTCAGCCGCAGGCAGGTTGGCAGCGAAAATCTATGGAGACTGAGCGAAGGTAAACCTAGCGATCGCCCCTCTCCTAATTCTCACACCTGCCTCCTGACGATGCATTACGTTCAGTCTAATCGATGGCTCCCTTCGACAGAGGCTACTTGGGGCACAACGGCAATTTTTCGTCCTTTTGATAGGTTTTGATAGGTTTTGGCAGATTTTGAGGAAAACCTTGCTTTCCTCAGGCGCAGAAATAAAGATGGATCCGACTTAATTCAACTGCTCCAGGAAGGTTTGTACGCGCCCATCGGGGGCCAGCACCAGGCGAATCGTAGCCTGCTGATACGGCGTTAAGGGACTAACGAAGGTTTCGCCCAGGAGAGGCATGTCGGTGCGATCGATATACAGCCCCGCTACCTGACCCATCGGCAAGATTTGCTGCAACTCGCCAGTGGCACCGATCACAAGCCGATATTCCAATGTGTCATTCAACGCATCGGGGGGTTGCCACTGCTCCTGGAAATAGGAGCGAACCTCCGTCAACTGAGGCAGGTCAGGGGCTTCGCCACTACGGTTGATGGGGCTGCTACGCTGCTGAGGCGTAGCCTGGGCGGCGGTCGAGGGGGCAGATTCTACGGCGTCGTTCAACGTTTCTGGGGCAGCGGCCGACGGCGCAGGTAAGCCCGATGCTTGGCTCAAGTCAACACTGTCCGCATCGGCTAGCGCTTGGGGATTGAGGGCGATCGCCGCCGGAGGGGCAGATGGGGCAGGTTGCGCCTGTAGCTGCGGATTAGCAGGAACGACGGGCACACCGCCGCCGGGGCGCATCTCAGCCGGGGAGCGGGGTACAACGGCACCCGGAGGAAAGCCTGCATAGGCCTGGGGTGGCACCGTACCCGGTTGCACGGTTCCCCCCGGAGGAATGGGAGGAATCGGTACGCCATCGGCAGTTTCGGGAACCTCTAGGAGCTCCTCCTCAGACGGCACAGGAAGGGGTTCCAGATTGCTAAATTCCTCATCTAGCGAGAAGTCTTCGGCCGCCGCCGACTCGATTTCGGCCTCTGCCGCCACCTCCATCGGTGGATTAGCAATATCCATCACAAAGCGAGCCAGCCCCCCGGTTGCCCCTAGGGCTACGAGAGCCACCGCTGCAATGCTGGCCCAGCGCAGTGGCGACGCGCCAGCAGTAGCTTTTTGATCAGGCAGGGAAAAGGCTTCGGCCGCATAGTCATCCAGAGCATTGGCCAAGTCATACAGTTGGGTCGTGCTGAGGTTGACCTGACGACCAGAGGCTGGCGTTGCCAGGGTGCCCAGGTATAGGACATGGCTCAGTAGCCCCTGGGATTCTACGAAAATCCCCGTTTCAGAGGCATGGGCTGGAAGAGTCGTGTGAGGTTTGGGCGCGATCGCCAGTGCCGTAGTTGTCACCGTTGGCGTAACGGCCTCGGGCGGAGCGATCGCCCCATTTTGCCCCAATGCTTCTCCCGCTTCGGTTTCCCGATTGCCCAAGAGTGCGGCGAAGGACTGCACATCTTTCGCCAGGGTGCTAGGAGCTGGGTTAAGCAAGGATTGCACCGCTTCACGCACCGCATCGGTCAAGGCTTCGAGTTGCGTGCGATCGCCAATGACCTGCACCGCCTCCGCTTCAGGGCGCTGGGGATCATCAAAACTCAAGCGAAACCGTACGTCTCGCACGACCGTCCGCTGCGTCCAGCGGGACAAAGGCGAATTCTTCGCTTTCACCTCTAGTGTGCACGTGGGGGGGGTATATCGGCGTAGTACAGCAGTAGTCATAAAGCTCGGATAGGGATAAACGCAGGATATAGTGGATCGCTCTGAAATACCTATAGGGCAACGTTACCGGCTGGAAGGCCTGAATCGTCTATTTTGCCCGCTCTAGCAACGCTAGCCAGAGCCGCTGTGACCCGTTGGGTGCGCTGTAAAACAGCAGATCGATTAACAACTTCAGCGCTAGGTAAGCCCGTTGATCGGGTGTTCCTTCGTCCTCCTCCATGCGCTCCTCATACATATTATTAAAGTTATCCAGGTAATCTCCCAGCAGGGCGGCTTCGTGGGGCTTGCGATTTTGCCCGGTCAACTGCTCCAGCAGCGCCACTGCTCGCCGGATGAGTTCCTGGTGTTGGTTAGCCAGATGGCAGATGATCAGCACAAGGGAGCGCGCTTCTTCCACATCCATCCGCTTGCGCCCCTGCCCTTTGCGGAGCGGGCTAGACTGCCGCAACCGCCACAGGGAAACGCGATCGCCCACCTGGTCAGACAGTCCGAGGGTTTCCGCCGCCTGCAACATTGCCTCTGACCCCATCCCCGTCAGCGATTCTAGTGCCAGTAGCACCAGATCCAGTTGCGCTTTGATATTGTCCAGTTGTTGCACATCCGGCTCAAAATCCAGCGTCAAGGGGCGCGGTGCAGCCGGAGGGGTAGAAAGTTTCGGAGCCATACCCATAACCATAAATCTGAATGGTCGCCCTGGGGCGAGTGTTGCTTAACTTGAAACGACGACGCTTAAGGAAAAATAGATTCTTGCTTTAAGCCGGGACAAATAGGGAGAATCAATCAGCCAGGTGATCACCACTGGCTCTCACCTTAAAACATCTGACCGCGAACCTGACCCATTCATCAATAAAACCAATCGATTTAGGAGACCCAGCACTGGAACGCTACCGAGAAGTCCAGCCTAAACCGATCGCCATGCCAGCGTCAGGAATCGTTAACGTTCGGCAACACCATAGCAATGGATGCCTCAAAATGCGATCGCCCACGAGGACAGTTTTGCGATAGGACAGGGCTAGACGGGGAGAGCGTCAACCAACGAGCTCAGCTTCATCCGCGGCTGTTTCCACCCTTCATCTCTTGAGTGTTACGAATCCTTTCAGGGCGCTTTCTGAATGCGTCTCGAAACCAACCTTGCCCCCGATAATGGCGGTAGTGAAGTGACGTCAGTGAACAGATCCAACATCCCAGCCCTCAGTAATCTACAAAAAGAATCTACAAAAAGCTGTGCGGGTCAGCCTTCAGCGATCTTGTTCTAACCATGTCCCCCATCGTTTGGGGATCATAGCTTGATTTGTTCCATGAGGTTTTTATGGTTTCTACAGCAGAAAAAATGACGCATTACCCCATGATTATTGGGGGCGATCGCGTAACCACGGGTAGCGCCGATGTCGTCAACCCAGCAACGGGGAAAGTCTTTTCTACGGTTGCCCAGGGCACCGCTGCCGATGTGGACCGAGCCGTAACTGCCGCCAAAGACGCACAGGCAGAGTGGGGAGCCTTGTCCTACGGCGAACGGAGCCTGGCGCTGATGAAGTTTGCCGATGCCCTCGAAGCCCATACCGATGAGCTGGCAAACCTCGAAAGCCTCAATGCTGGGAAACCAACGAAGCTCAGCTTCAACAGTGACATCCCGGTTTCCATCGACAATGTGCGCTACTTTGCTTCAGTCGTCCGACGTCAGGAAGGGATTGCTGGCAGCGAATACTTGGGTGGATACACCAGCTTTTTGCGGCGCGAGCCGATTGGCGTTGTGGGGGCCATTACCCCTTGGAACTATCCTATGATGATGGCCGTGTGGAAAATTGCCCCAGCGCTGGCAGCGGGCAATGCCGTCGTGCTCAAACCCGCGCCCAACACCCCCTTAACCACCATCCGTTTTGCGGAAATCGCCCTTGAAGCCGGTTTACCCGCTGGGCTAATCAACATTGTTACGGGCAGCGTGGAAGTGGGTGAAGCCATCTGCAGCCATCCCGATATCGGCATGGTTAGCTTCACTGGCAGCACCCGCACCGGAAAGCGGGTCGCTGAACTGGCGAGTCCCATGATTAAGCGGGTGACGCTGGAGCTGGGTGGAAAAGCACCTTTCTTGGTGTTTGCGGATGCAGATATCGAAGCCGCTGCCCATGGCGCGCTCGTCGGAGCCTACGCCAACTGTGGGCAAGACTGCACCGCTGCCACCCGAATCTATGTCCAGGATGAGGTGTATGATGCGTTCTTAGCACGCTTCAGCGAACTCTCGAAGCAAGTTGTAGTGGGCGATCCCTTTGACGAAAACACCGATGTGGGTCCCCTTGTGAGTCAGGCTCAGCTCAACAAAGTGAAGGGCTATGTCGAAGAGGCGAAGCAGCAAGGCATTGAGGTCATTACCTGCGCTGACATTCCCTCAGAGGGCTTCTTCTTTCCACCCACCATTCTGGTTGATCCGCCTCAGGATGCGCCCTGCGTCTGTGATGAAATCTTTGGGCCCGTCCCAACGGTTAAACGTTTTTCGACAGAAGAAGATGCAATTCAACTGGCAAATGATACGCCCTATGGCTTAGCAGCCAGTGTGTGGACACTGAATGTGCAGCGGGCGATGCGTATTTCTGCGGCATTGCAGTTTGGCACGGTTTGGGTGAATGACCACCTGCCGCTGGCGAGTGAGTTACCCCATGGTGGCTTTAAGCAAAGCGGTGTTGGCAAAGACTTGTCTCACTATGCCCTAGAGGAATACACCATCGTCAAACATGTAATGTTTGATATTACTGGCGATCAGCGTAAGGACTGGCACTTCGTTACCTTTGGCAAGGAAGGCGAGTAGCTAGGTACAGACCAAAACCCAACTATCGTTTGCGACCCCTGCAGTGCAGGGGTCGCAAACGATAGTTGGGTTCTGCAACCGGATTTGATATTAAAGCAAGTAGAACCGCAACGCGCTCAGAATCAAATCATGAGCTTGCATCAAAAAAAGCGGGGGCGATTGCCCCCGCTCGTTTTTAGGTTGCATTTAGTTTGCACGGTGAAATCTGATTAATCGTTCTGACAAGTCTGTAACGAACAAAGGCGTTAAACAGCTAAAGGATTCTGAACGGCGCGTTCGTGGTCGTTAGTCAAACGGCTTACGACTGCACCATGTCCGTCCGGCAGGTATTGAGAATTTGCTGATCCAGGTCGCTCAGCGTATCGAGCCGATGGAAGCCCACCAGTTGCATAGGGGTTGCCTGGGGTTCGTCTCCAGCGATCGCATCATTCGATGCCAGGGCGATCGCGTAGGGATAAACTTCTTGGTCGTAGGCGCTGACAATGTTGAGGTTGAGTTGACCCGACTGCACATCTCCGTAAAAGCAATCGAAGGAGGAGTTGGGCATATAGAAGCCCCCAAAAACCTGATCGTCCATCACTTCGAACACCAGATATTCAGACCCCAGCTCAAACGGTTGCTCAGATTGACCGTAGAGATAGACGCCATTTTCAACCTGCTGGCTAATTAAGGGAGCCTGAGGCGCGACCGCAACTTGACGAGATTCTAGGGCGGAATCAACTGTATGGGCATGGCTCTGCGCGATCGCTGCCAGCATCAAGCCAAGCGTGATGAAGAGAGCGACCAAGGGTTTCTCAAAACGACTGAGGAGTGTGAAAAGCCAGATATAAGGGCGCTTCTTATCAGATTTGTGCGTCAGTGCAACCACCTAAAACCTCCTTGTCGTTTAATACCTTGTCGTTTAACGCCGGTTACTATCGCGTTCAGTGAACGGGTCGATTTATAAGCCAACCATATACGTTGAGTGTAAAGGCTCAAGTTCCAGGAATAGAGCCATATACG
>JBCBSL010000272.1:0-8372 GCA_039819145.1 Cyanobacteria bacterium J06638_22 | reverse complement strand
CCGATCGACCTTGTCATGGATCTCAGTCAAATTGAAGCCGATCGGAAACACTCGGATTTTCAATACCGAATCAAGGCGATCGCCGCTCTCAAAGATTATCCAGCGGATGTTGCGGTTCCCATCCTCACAGAGCATGTTCAGGATCCAGAATTCCTGGTGCGTACCTTTGTCGCCAGGGAATTGGGTCGGCAAAAAACGTCTGAATCGTTTGCGACACTGCTACAGATAATGCGATTTGACAACACCCCTAATGTCCGGGCAGAAGCCGCCAATTCGTTATCCTTGTTTGGGCGCGTCTCCGCATCCCACCTTGTTCAAACGTTTGTAACGGATGATCACTGGCTCGTTCGGCGCAGCATCTTGGCCGCACTCGTCGAAATGGAGTGCCCCGAAGAAGTTTTAGAAGTCTGTAGCGCCGGGCTAGCGGGAGATGATGCAGCCGTGCAGGAAGCCTCTATTGATGGGTTAGGCGTCCTGGCCAAGACCCGCCAAGGCGAAGCAGCGCTGTCTCAATTGCTCACGCTCAAAAATTCACAAGCTGACCATATCCGCGTGCGGGTTGCCTATGCCCTGAAGCACTTTGATGCCCCTGAAGCCAAATCAGCCCTGGCACAACTACGACAGGATGTCGATCATCGGGTCGTTGGTGCGGCCATGGAAGACCTCCTCTCGCCCTAGGCGTCATGTACGAGGAGAAGGAACAAATCGGGTGACCTAAAAGTCTCAGTACAGGACAAAAAATCAAACCCCTGCTAAAACCCAAAATCAAGGGTTCCCTGGTTTTTGTTCTTTACGCAGCCTAAAAGTACCCCCTTCAGGGTAGGACAAAAAAATTTTGGGCACGCTATAGTGAGCGTACTTTAGGTAGAGCAATGCGTCACATTTGTCTAGAAATCGCGTAACATTCTTTACAGAATTTAACACTTTTTCAGGCACAATGGGTTGCAGCTTACCGTTGCCTAACACGCTTAGTTGCCAAACTGGAAGGAACTAATTTATGGAAATACCTACCGGCGGTCAGATGCTTTGGAAACTGGAAGGGGATGATCGGGTCTTGCATCTTCGGCACAACGACTCAGAGCCCTGGCGGTATTATGAGGAATTCCCTCAGTATGTGATTCCTGACCCCCAAGGGTTTTCTAAGGGAATTGCAACGTTCCTAGCGTTATTGAAGAAGGACTGGACAGCAATTAAATCCTAAGCCTGAAGACTTTCCCGGGTGCTTTTCAGCGTCAGAGGATGCACCGCATCCAGTTGCTCGGCCGGATGCTTCAGGAGGCGCGATCGCATCGCATCACTCAGCCCCTGCACCTGGGAAAAGTCGGCTCCTGCAATACTTTCAAACTCCTCAAACTCCACATCGGTAAAGTCTGCAGCACGGAGGTCGGCTCTCGCAAAATTGGCTCCATTGACACGAGCACTGCGGAGAAATGCTCCCGCTAAAAAGGCACCCCGCAGATCAGCCTGCACCAAACGCGCCCCCCGCAGGTTGGCTTGTGTCAAATCCGCGCCCCCTAGATAAGCGCCCAACAAGTTGGCTCCTTGCAAGTCCGCATCGCGCAAATTCGCCGTATTCAGCGGAGCGCCATTCAAACTTGCCCCCGGCCCGATCGCTCCAGACGACTTGTAGGCAAACCCATCGGGAAACCGTGTCTGACTGTCATATCGTGCCCCTTTCAGCTGAGTGTCCGTTAGATTTGCATCGCTCAGGTCAGCTCCACTCAGATCAACCCGATACAAACAAGCCCCTTGAAGATTGGCGTGACACAACGTTCCCTGATTCAGATCCGCACCGCGCAGATCCGCCTGACTCAGGTCGGCAGATCGCAGGTTGGCCTGGCTTAAATCAGCTCGAATCAAGGTTGCGCGGCTGAGATTGGCATTTTGTAGATCCAGATGGCTGAGGTTGAACTGGTATAAGTCTGTGTGGTTCAAAGACTGGCCAGTCTTGAGAGCGGTTAAAACGTCTTGAGGGGTGTTCACCATAGCCCAACCTGTGACACGTTAGAATTGCACCATCAATTATGCATGGGTATTGCGCCGTCTCTTCACACCATGACGACAATCTCCGATTTCCCCCCGCGATTAATTGAATACCCCGAATCTGATGGATTGCCGATGGCAGAAAGCGATCAAACGCGCGACTACTTGGTGTACGCCACAAAGGTTCTGTCTGTTTTCTTTGAAACCCGCACAGATGTCTATGTCTCTGGTAATCTCTTCATTTACTACGAACAAGGGAACCCGGAAATGGTTGTGGCTCCCGATGTGTTTGTGGTGTTTGGCGTTGAGAATCGGCAACGGCGAACCTACAAGGTGTGGGAAGAAGGCGATCGCACTCCTAACTTTGTTTTAGAAATCACCTCAAAGACCAATCGTGGCAAGGATCAGGGGGCAAAGAAGGGAATTTATGCGTTTCTCGGCGTGGAGGAATACTATCAGTACGACCCAACTGGAGATTACCTTACCCCGCATTTGCTCGGTTCGCGCCTCGTGGATGGGAGCTACACTCTAGTACCAACCACCACGCTGGCAGATGGAGCGATCGCCCTACCCAGTGCAGTTCTGGGCTTGGAGCTGCATCTGAAAGGAAACGCGATGCGGTTCTATGATCCAGCCACTCAGCGCTACCTCCTGACCCATGAGGAAGAGGCAGCCGCTCGGAAAACCGCTGAGGAGCGGGCACAAACTGCTGAAGAGCGGGCAGCCCGACTCGCAGAAAAACTGCGAGAACTAAACATTGATCCAGATGCCCTCTAACCCGTATTCTTCTGGGATTAGTCCTGTGAGCAAATGATGACGCTACCGCTATGCTGCTAGTCCCCCCAACTACGATGATGGCCTTCTTTCGGAAGAGTGAAGGCATTTGGTTTACCCAGCGCACCGTACACCAGTTTGATTCCGGTGACGATCAATCGGGCGAATCCAAGTTGTATGTACAGGTGTTAGAAGCCGATGACCCGCACATCAAGCAGGTTTGCGAACCCCAGGGCATCGACCCGGCGATCGCAGCGGGTGGAGCCAGTTTCATGTGGAAAGAGCATGAAGACAAGCAAGAACCCAACCCAGAGCAAGCAGCTGTGCTGGTGGATGTGCCGGATAATGAAACCGGGCGATCGGGTAAGCTCCTACGCAACCAGGGCTATGTGGAAAAAATCCCAGTCGTCAGCCGCTATTGGTTTGGCAAAGACGGCATTTTAACCATCGATACCGATTATGAAAGTAACCAAGGGCAGGAGCGTTGCTGGTTCATGACCGATGATTTCCGCGTGCGCGTTAGCACCGTGCGGACGATGAACGGCGTGTACTTAATGACCTACTGTTCAGAACGGCGCTGTGTGTCTGAGGCCACGTTAGAGAGCATGATCGAGCACAACTTGGCCAGAGCCGAAGCCTAGCATCTGTGGGGCTTGTATCCAATCCGGCTGAAGAACCCAACGATTGTTTGCGCCCGCTGCATGCAGCGGGCGCAAACAATCGTTGGGTTTTACGGCTATCTAACCGGATAGGACTTACACATTGGACACAAAAAAACAAAGGAGTTTGATGATTTATGGGGCGCTGAGCGCCCCATAAATCATCAAACTGCGTAAGCCCTGCGGATTTGGTATTCGTTGGAAGATTGAGGGGTATGGGCGATCGCCCACCCTCAATCTTCTGCGGAAGAATCACGCAATTTTTTCAGGCATCCTGACGGCTGGAAATAGGGAATCTCAGGCGATCAAGGGGGTCAAAAAGGGCATATTAAGGATTGTTACTTAGTTTCTCACATTTGAGACGACGAATTATTGCATCTCCTATGCTCAGGTTCTAAGGCAGATACGTCTATTCATTTATGTACCAACCCTTTCTTCAACATCTAGAAAAAACCCTTTTTCAAAGATTTAATTTACAAAGTCGCCCCATTCCTACGGGATTAGAATCCCGGGTAAGCGAACGGGGAAAAAATCCGGCCACTATTCGAAGCTGGTGCTACGAGTGCCATGAGTTTCGCAAGATTCGCTACACCTACATCGATGCGGGCGCCAGCGCTCAAATCCTCAACAGCGTTATTTACCCCAGTCACCAATACGACTTACCGCTGTTGGGCATTGATTTCTTGTCGTTTGGGCAGATCAAAAACTTGATCGTCATGGACTTCCAGCCGCTCTTTCAGGACGAGGCGTACCTAGCTAAGTACATTCATCCGCTGAAAGTACTGCATGATCAGTATCCCGATCTGGCACAGAACCTGGAAATGAAGTTCTACGATGCCAATCAGTATTTTTCCAAATATTTGCTGTTTGCCAAAACCGATGCCGAAACGGTTGGAACGCGAGTATTCGACGCCTTCAAAGATTATCTCGATCTGTACTGGACACTCTTAGACGCCGCCGAGCCCCTGCACGATCCCTCGGACATCCAACGGATTGTAAAAGCGCAGAAGGACTACGACCAATACAGCGCCGATCGCGACCCGGCCTCGGGTTTGTTTAGCAGCTATTTTGGCCATGAATGGGCTGAAGAGTTCTTGTACGGATTCTTATTTGAAGATGCGGCACCCCTAGCCACCGGGGTCGGTAGCCAGTGATTAGGATTAACCATGACGCTTTATCAACCCTTTTTAGATCATGCGATCGCCCTTTTGCAAGACCGCTTGGACTTGCAACCTTACCCTATTCCCGCAGGATTTGAGTCGAAGTCGGCGATCGTCGGCAAAGGCAAGCATCAAAATGAAGTGCTGACCACCAGCTATGGGTATCAAGCGCCCAAACTGCGCCAGATTCGTGCCGCCCATGTGCAGGGTGGCAGTGCGCTCCAAGTCCTAAACTTTGTGATTTTTCCGCAACTCAATTACGATTTGCCCTTCTTTGGTGCCGACCTCGTTACGCTTCCCGGGGGGCATTTGATTGCACTCGACATGCAACCCCTATTTCGGGACAACCCCCAATATCAGGAAAAATACACGCGCCCCATCCTGCCCATCTTTGAGTCTTACCAACCGCATTTACCCTGGGGTGGCGATTTTCCGGCAGACGCACAACCCTTTTTCTCCCCAGCGTTCCTGTGGACGCGCCCACAAAAAACGGAAGTCGTTCAAACCCATGTCTTTGAAGCCTTCAAAGACTATCTCCAGGCCTACCTCACCTTTGTTGACCAGGCAGAACCGGTCACCGATCCGCAAGCCTTGCAAGAGATAGAACAGGCACAACTGCGCTACTTGCGCTACCGCGCGGAGAAGGATCCGGCTCGGGGCATGTTTACCCGGTTCTATGGATCCGAGTGGACGGAGGAATATATCCACGGCTTCCTGTTTGATCTCGAACGAAAGCTCATTGTCGCTGGGACGTAGCGATCGCCCGTTCGTCCTAGAGGTGCCAGCATCACCATACCTGGAAATAGACCCGGTCGAGTTTCTCTCCTCATCCCATGAGTGACCTTTCCTCTTCTTTAATCCAGGCGGTAGAAGACGCCGATTCCGCTGAGCAGCTACGAGAAGCTGTTCAAAACTTGGCAGCAGCGCGTCTGGAAGCCTCAATTCCTATTCTGATTGCAATCCTTAGCGATCGCTCCCCTGGCACAACCGCTGCCGCTGTTAACGGGCTCATCCAGTTAGGAGCACCTGCGGTGCCTGCGCTGTTGGCCCAATTGGAGAGAAATCCTTCCACCGATCGCGTCTGGGCCATTCGCGCTCTGGCAGAAATCGGCGACCCCAGAGGATTTATGACCTTGCTGGGAGCCGCGACAGCAGACTTCGCTATGGCGGTTCGACGAGCCGCCGCAAGAGGTCTGGGACAGATGCAATGGCAACACTTTCCCCCCGACCTGCGGGACATTGCCCAGGAAGAAGCCATGGAAGCCCTGATCTTTGTTACCCAACAAGACGAGGAATGGAGAGTCCGGTATTCGGCCACTTTGGGGTTGGAATCGTTGATGGCCACTATCGCTGGAACCCGCCCTACATGGGCGTTGCAGATCCAAACTCAATTTGAGCACCTGACCACCCATGACGACAGTTGGGCTGTACGCGCCCGCGCCCGGATGGCATGGCAACAGCATCAGATACAGCTAACTCCTTTGACGCTGGAGAAAGGAGGTCATACTTGCGACCATTCTATGGGGAACTGGCAAGCTATTTTAGACAAACTCTACGATCGCAAAGGGCGAGAACGGTTGATTCTGGCGGAGGGCGACCCACGCCGCTATCGCTCGTTAGCCGCATCCGTCGCACCAAAGCGGGGAACTGATTTTAGAGGTGAAGCAAGTCCTGCCAACGATCGACTAACCTAAGAGACCTTTGCCGTAGCCGTGGGATGCGGATGCACCGGATAGGCTCCGCACAAGCTGTTCAAGGTGCCGGATGAGTAGCATCGTCCACAACAACACGAAGAATATATGGGTGAGGAGTATGATCTGCGAAGATTGAGGATAGGATAAAGCGTCAGCATATTATAGATCGCGATAAATTCAGATTTAGACCACACAAACGAACGTTAGGATAATCGGCAATATGACAGACACCAAAGCACTTTCCCCCATCGACCAGGCCAGCCCTGAAGAACTCATGGATATCATCACGGAGTTGGAACAGTATCGGGAACGCCTCGTGAGCGATACGCTATCGATGGCGCAGAAGGCAAAAATCATGAAAGCACAGGCGATGGCGAGCCTCGAGCCTCAACTGGCTCAAATCGACGCCCAACTTGAAGCCCTGCGCCAACAGCAATCGGCTTCCACAGATTCCTAAGCAACGGTCACCCCTGATGGGAGTCGTTGATGGTTTGTGCGGGTCGCCACAAGACCATCAACGGTTCAAACACATTCGCAAGACAGCGGTAAAAGAGGACGGTACAAAAGAGAGAATTGGTGATGAGTCACTCCCATAGCCCCCAGCATTTAGTCGACAATCATTTGAGCCTGGACATGACAGCCGAACAAATTCACGCCAAGCATGATGCCTTCATTCGAGACGTGAATGAGCAAATTACCCTGGGAACCTTTGAACCGACCGACCCGACCTTGCAGCAATTGGTGGAAGGTCTGGGCGATTCCCGTGGGTTAGTGCGGTTGCGGTATGCCGAAACGATGGGGGAAATTGGCGAACCTATCACACCTTTTTTGGTAGAGGCGCTGGCAAATCATGCCGATGTCGTGGTGCGCCGTGCTGCGGCAAAAACCTTGACGATTATTGCCGATCCCACGGCGGTGCCGACGCTGCTCCATGCCTTCTTGAACGACGAAGACACTGTGGTGAAAGGGTCGGCAGCGGGTGCGTTGGCTCGCACGGGGGAAGCCGCTGTTCCAGCGTTGCTGGAGATTCTGGGCTCCACAGATCAGCCAGAAAATATTAAAGGTCATGCAGCCTGGGCGTTGGCATTCATTGGTTCAGAAGCCGCCGATTATCTGTATAAAGCGCTCAATGATGCCTCGCTCGATGTTCGCTGTGCGGTGATTGGGGCGCTCGGCCATGTGGCGCAGGAGCAAACGGATGAAAAGTCTTGCAATCTGCTGATTTCTGCCTTGACGGATCAAGAACCCTTGATTCGCACCGAAGCCGCCGCCGCCCTCGGCCAGGTAAACTATCCACTCGCCGTTCCCCATCTGATTCTGGCAACTAAAGACCAGGATTTGGATGTTCGTAAGGCCGCCATCAATTCCCTCGGTAAGATGGGCGATCGCACCGCTGTAGATACCCTTCAGGGTCTGCTCACCGATGAGCAAGAGGTGGTGCGGGTGCTGGCCAAGCTGGCGATCGCTCAAATCGAGCGGCAATCCCAAGAAGATGATTGGTAGAGTCCACCAGCAGCCTATATCCCACCAGGACATCCTTTGGCACGACATCCAACGCCACCGAGTTCTTGTAGGCTGCGTTGCGCAGCAGCGATCGGGCTGAAGAGGACATCGGTTACAATATTCCACTCATCCACCATCAGCGCCTTAAACCGTTGCTCTTCCTCGGGGGACGCTCCATTGGTGATGTAGTAATTCAGCCCATTCTTTCCCGTTACGAACTCCCCATTAAAGAAGTTAAACGCCACGTTGTCCTCTAGCTTTTTGCGGATAACGATGATTCCAGCGGCCTGTAAATCTCGTGCTGCGTCTTCCTCTAATTCATGCTGGAGCGTGAGCTTGGCAGCGGTAGTTTTCGTTGTTAGGCAAGGAACGGCTTCAGCCATTTCTATGGCATCCTCAAGGGCTGCATGGCTATCGTTTAGCACCACAACGCCGTTCCCAAGAAACAAGAGCCCAAGATCGAGATGAAATTGACCGGGCTGTTCGACGCAGATGATTTGGTCGCGGGTCGCCAACCCAAAGTCTTCACGAATGATCTCTCGCACTTGGTCATCCGTGATCTGATAAAGATGAGCCGTCGCATCGATCGCATCCTTGCC
>JBCBSL010000271.1:0-8403 GCA_039819145.1 Cyanobacteria bacterium J06638_22 | reverse complement strand
ACCCACTACACTCACCCACCCCCCGCCCCCCCCATCTCTCAAAGAATTTGGTTTTTTATTTGTGATCTGTGAAGGAACTGTGACGTTGACCCTTTGCGGATTGACTCGCAATGCCATCAAGCGGTATTTTGCAAAAAACCGCCCCGCTCCGAAGAGCGAGGCTAGGACAGTTAAACACCTGAATTTAGTTTGTTCGATTTAGCGGCTGTAAAGGGAGAATCTGTGACGGTTTTAACAGCGTCCATTCCGGGCAATTGCGGTTGCTGAGTCCGGGATGGGTGGGTCGAAGAATTTCTTTTTCGGCTTAGGGTCTCGTCATGAGGCCTCAGCCGCTAGCGCTTGACTTCCTCTAAAGCCTGATAAAACTCCCCTACCCAGGGAATCTGAGCCAGATCGGTAAAGGAAATTTGGCGTTGCAGGCGATCGAGTTCGTCGATGCGTTGATTTTCTCGATAAATCTGTTGTTGCAGGTAGCGACTTTCGTCAGGGTGGGTGGCAAGGTCGGTCTTTTGCCAGCGATCGAGGAAGTAACGACGGCGCTTTTCACAGAGCACTCGCTCCATGCAGGCAACGGCGGTTCGGATGACGAGGGGCGCCCGCAGGAGATCGCGCTCAATTTTTTCGTCCAGCTGGAAGAGGAGAACAACGCGATCGCCGTACCCTGGATGATCCAGGCAGTGCTCTTGTAGACGGCTGATCAGCGGAACGTCGTCATCGATCGCATTGTCGCGAGTCGGTTCCGTGGCTTCGAGGTGTTGGATCTGCTGCCAGAGGAAGCGGTGATGGCCAATGCTGAACTGCACATCGGCGGCTTCGAGGGCATTACGAATCTCGGGGCGGACGCCGGGTAGGTTGACATAGAGCCGCAACAGTTGGGCTTCCGATTCTTCGAGCAGGGTGCGATCGCCCGCCGTTTGCCACTTTTGCGATTGGCCATGCCAGCGCTGCCCCCGCACCTGGGTGCGTAGGTCGCTTTCGAGCTGCACGATGAGGCGGGCATTGCCCCGGCTCAGCCACTCAGCACAGCGGTGGATGTAGTGGGTGCGAAGGGAGGCATTGGGTAGGTCGCCGAGCAGTTGGGCGATCGCCTGGATCCCTTGCTGGAACTGATCGGGCTGCTCTAAGTCTTTTTCGGCAAGGAGGGTTTGGATCTGCCAATCGAGCCAGAGGGGGGCGTCATTCAAGAGGGTTTGATAGTCGCCAACGGCATGGCTCCGCAAAAACTCATCTGGATCTTTCCCTTCGGGAATGGTGAGGATGCGCAATTGTACCTCCCCCTTGTAGGCCAGGTTTGCGAGCTCACCGATCGCCCGATCCGCCGCCCGCTGCCCCGCCGCATCCGCATCGAAGTTGAAGACCACCTGCTTGGATTCGGTGTAGCGTAGCAGTTGCTTTACCTGAGCCAAACTCAAGGCCGTCCCCAGAGAGGCCACCACATTGGTAATCCCCGCCGCATGGAGAGCGATGACATCGAAGTAGCCTTCGACGACAACGGCACGATCGTCCTTGGCGATCGCCCCTCGTGCTTTGTCGAGGGCAAACAGGGTATTGCCCTTATCAAACAGTTCGGTTTCGGGGGAGTTGAGGTAT
Source organism: Cyanobacteria bacterium J06638_22 (assembly GCA_039819145.1). GTDB lineage: Bacteria > Cyanobacteriota > Cyanobacteriia > Elainellales > Elainellaceae > Vacuolonema. Next base: position 6,813 of record JBCBSL010000271.1, on the reverse strand, counting down.
TTCGGCTGCGCATCCCCGAAGGCGCGTCCGCCAAACCCGATCACCCGGCCCTGGAGGTCATGGATGGGGATCATCAGGCGATCGCGAAATCGATCGTAGTGCCCCTTGCCGCCCTGCCGAGGCACAATCAGCCCGGCTTGCTCCACCAAGTCCACGGGATAGCGTTTCTGCTCCACCAGGTAGCCATAGAGAGTTTGCCACCCAGCCGGGGCATAGCCCAATTCAAACTGCTGAATCGTTTCGGGGCGCAACTGGCGCGTCTGCTCCAGGTAGGTCAGAGCATTTTCTCCCTGGGGCTGTCGCAGGGCATGTTGGAAAAACTGCGACGTCAACGCCAAAATTTCGTAGAGCTGATCCCGCAGTGACAGCTTGCGCTGCAATGCCTGTCGCTGCTCCGGCTCCATCGTTTTGACCGACAGCTGATAGCGCCGTGCCAGATCGAGCACCACATCCCCAAAGGATTGCTTGTTCAGCTCCATCAGGAACTTGATGGCATTGCCCCCGGCACCGCAGGCGAAGCAGTAGTAAAACTGCTTGGCTGGGCTGACGCTAAAGCTGGGGGATTTATCGTCGTGGAAGGGGCACAGCCCGACAAAATCTTTGCCCTGCTTGCGCAACACCACATGCTCTGAGACCACATCGACGATGTCGGCACGCTGTTTGACCTGTTCGATCGTGTCGGGGTGGAGGCGAGGGGCGGCCATGGGCAGGTAAGGGGGGAGGGGGCGTTATTCGGTGTTGCTATTGTAGGCGATCGCCCATCATTTTAGGCGGTGGAGTCGGGATAGGCTCTATCTGTGGCGATGTCGTAATGTCCTCTATCCTACATCTGGCGTCTGATGTATGGGGCACTCATTCTCCATCAAGGGACTCAATCCGGCAGTTGGAGGCATGAAGCCGCGGCAATGATGATCGGAATTCCTGAGTTTTCATTGTGGCGATCGCCAATTCCCCAAGAAATCTGTCAGAAACCGGGCAGGACGATACAAAATTGAAGCGGACAGCGAAATATTGGTTAATCTAGCGTGTTTGGTTGCCATCTTCCATGGTGTCGCCGTACCCCCGCCGATGCATGCATTGTGGCAAACTCAACCGCTTTTTGGGCAAAGCAACGGGCTGCAGTCGCTTTGACCCCGTCGTGCAACAGGATGTGCAATAGGTAACGAACGATGGTAGGACGTATTTTTGTATCGGCAGGACATGGTGGACAAGAAGGCGCCGGGATTGATCCAGGGATCATCGCAGGGGGAACCACCGAAGCTCGCGAGATGATTCTGACGCGGGATTTGATTGTGGCGGATCTGCGATCGCGCGGCTTCGAGGTTCTTTCCGTCCCCGATGATCTCAGCCTGCAGCAAACCATTGCCTGGATCAATTCCCGCGCCACGCTCACCGATGTTGCCCTGGAGATCCACGCCGACGGCTCCAGCAACCCCACCGTGCGCGGCACCACCGTTTACTACATTGCCGACAATGATGTGCGGCGCTCCCATGCAGAACTGATGCTTCTGGCCCTATTGCGACGGGTTCCTGGCCTCCCAAGTCGAGGAACTAAGCCCGACACCGCCGCTGGCACCGGTTCTTTGGCGTTTCTGCGTCAGTTGCGAGCCCCGTCGCTACAGATGAACTTGGGATTTCTGACCAATCCCCAGGATCGGCAGATTTTGCAAGACCAGCGGCGCGAGATGGCTCTCGGTATTGCCGATGGCTTGGCCTCCTGGAGCCGTGCCGTTTCGGGTGGCACCGATCCTGACCCGGTTTATCCCACGGTTTCCATCAATATCAACGGCGGCATCTATGGCGAACAGGGCATCATCGTCAATGACAATGCCTACATCCCGATCGACCTGGTGGATCGGCTGGGCGTTGACCTGAGTCAGGCCACAGACATCGTGCGGATTTCCTATCGCAATGTGGTCTATGTGCGGGCGGTTGACCTGCGCAACTTCGGGGTGTCCGTTGGGTGGGATGCCAACACGCGCACCGTCCTACTGCGGAACGCCACCATTTGCCCCGGCCAAATCGATCGCATTATGGGCATTGGTGCCACCTCCGAAGCCCAACTCATCGTCTTCATCCGGGGCGTCAGTGAGGGGGCATTAGACACTTTCCCCGACCTCCCCAAGCTATATCGGGAAGAGGCCGCGGTAGAAGGAGTTGACCACGACATTGCCTTTTGCCAGATGTGTCTGGAAACCGACTATCTCCGATTTGGCGGGGTATTGCGCCCGGAGCAAAATAACTTTGGGGGCCTAGGAGTTCCCGGCGGGAGCAACGACGAGGCCTCGTTCCCCAGCGCCCGCATTGGCGTCCGTGCCCATATTCAGCACCTCAAAGCCTATGCCAGCATTGCGCCTCTGGTGTATCCCGTGGTCGATCCTCGCTTCGAGTTCGTTGTGCGTGGCATCGCTCCTCTGGTCGGACAGCTCTCTGGTCGCTGGGATGCCGCCCCGGACTATGGCGACAGGGTTATGGCGATCGTGCGGCGACTATATGAGGTGTCAGGCATTCTCTAGAGACCATCCCAAACACCAACAAATTTCGGCAGAATGGCGCGAGGTCTTGTTTAGAGATCACTTAGGAAAATTTTGATTGCGATACCAATCGGCCAGACGGTTAGGCGATACTCCCAGGTGATAGGCCAAGAGAATCATCTGGTTGAGCAGGGTTGTGCGCAAAATACCCAGCTTGTCCCAGCGCCGCCCCGAAGTGTAGACGTGAACCGGGGCGATCGCCACCTGCCCCCGTCGCTTTAGCCGCCGCACCATGTCCATGTCCTCCAACAGTGGGAGTTCAGAAAAGCCTCCCAACGCATGAAAGGTTTCGGCACGGAGGAAAAGAGCCTGATCCCCATAGGGAAGCTGGCAGACGCGCGATCGCCACTTCACCCCCCATTCGACCCAGCGCAATCCCCATCGCTCCCCCTGGATGCTCAGATCAAAGGCTCCGGCCACAACATTGGGCGCATCCAAGGTACAGCGCAACGCGACAGGAAAATCCTGGGGTAAGCGCGTATCGGCATGGAGGAAAAGGAGGATGCCGCCCGTGGCAGCAGCAGCCCCTGCATTCATCTGGCGGGCTCGGGGAGACGTGGTAGTGATGACCCGCGCCCCTAGAGATTGGGCGATCGCCGCCGTTCCATCCTGGCTGCCTCCATCCACCACAATCACCTCCGCTTCGGGAGTCTGCTGCAAAGACTCCAGCAAAGGGCGGATGTTCCCAGCTTCATTCAGCACAGGGATAATGATCGAGATCGTTTGTCGCCGAATGGCCTCCCACAGCGGCAAGTCATCCGGACGATCGATATCGTTCAGCGGTTTGAGCAAATGGGAGGAAAGCGTTAGGGATTGGGCGATCGCCTCGGTTTGCTGTCGTACCACCGCCGTTCCCCAATCGATTCCCTGGAACAGATCCGGCAACGGACGCCGTAGCCCAATCAGGTAGTAGCCGCCATCATCCGCTGGCCCCAGCACCATATCTGCCGTTTCGAGAGCACGAAATGCCGCATCCAGTAAAGCCGCGTCGATCCCCGGACAATCGATGCCAATGAATGCAACAGTAGTCGCTCCAGCAGCAAACGCCCCGCTCATTGCGGCAATCAGACGATCGCCCAAGTCTCCCGCCGCCTGGGGTTGGTAGTCCCAGTCTGAGCCAAGCCAGTCTTGCATCGCAGCGTCATCACCACCCGCGAAGCACCAGGTGATACGAAGCGATCGCCGTTGCTGCAAGCTCCGCACCTGACGCAGGGTGTGCTCCGTCAACTGCCGCTGCAAATCAGCCGCTCCCTCTGGCCCCAGCGCTGGAATCAGCCGGGTTTTGGTTCGCCCAGGTTCAGGGTAGCGGGTAAAAATGATGAGATGATCAACCACGGTTTTGGGGATCTGATATTAGGGGACAACCGTCACAGGCGTTCCCATACTGACCTGACCAAACAAGGCTTGGATATCGTCGTTATACAGCCGGATACAACCGTGGGAGGCGGCTGTCCCAACCGTTTCGGGATTGGGGGTCCCATGCATACCCACCCAGTTCGTCCCATCCGTCCAAAAGCCAATCCAGTAGTCCCCCAAAGGATTGTTAGGATGCCCGCCGTCAATCACCTCGCGGGTGAAGGGATTCATCCAGGCCGGGTCTCGCACCATCTGTTGCACCTCAAATTCACCCGTTGGGGTTTGCCACCCCTCCCGACCCACAGCAATGGAGTAGGTATGCAAAACGGTATCCCCTTGGTAGAGCGTTAGGCGGCGATCGCTCAAATCGATCGTGATCCGCAGCGCCATTTCCTGTGGCAGTGGCTCTTCCACCAGTGGTGTGTTGAAGAACGGCTCGTTGTACTGATTAAACGCGGGCGCATTCAACAGCGACTCATTGAATGGCGAGTCATCTGACGGCGAAGATTCTAACGGCTCGGGCTCCAATGGGGCGGCATTCTCATCCAACGGCACACTCTCCGGCGCGGGCGGAGCGGTCTGTGGTGGGGTCGCATCCGTCTGCACGGCACCATCAGGACTTGTCGAGACGGTTTGCGCCACAGCGTCTCCAGCCCATCCGGTCAGCACGGCGGCTCCAACCAACAGCAGGAACCGGATGGGCGATCGCCGACCACCACAGACGGTCAACAGGTTAGGGATAAGACGAGACAATTTCACCATCGGTTAAAAGGGAGACGTTCACTCAAATTTTAAAGACAACGCTTAAGCAGTTCGGGAACCATTTAGACGGACGATGCAATCGATTCATTCACTGAATCTATCAAAATCAAAACGGATGAGAAAACTAACGATTCAACACAAACGGTCAGATGTAGAGTAACGGTTATTTGCCTGCGACTAGATGTAGTCAAAACGCAAAGATTAACCCATTGTTTTGTCTACATTACTCTTCCCTAGATACGATCCATCCCATCAAAAAGATGCAGGAATTGAAGAAAAAAACATCTGAACGGTATTCTAATTCAGCAAAACCGATCCATTCTCAAAATTCTGAGCTAGCATGAATGACAGCTTTGGGAGACTATCCTTAAATTTCCCTCCGACAGCCAAGTCTCTATTAAGTCATATCGAGACAGAGGTCGTATCAAACTAGCAGGTCATATCGAAACAACAAGTTGAGGGCACTGAATCATGGTCGATCGACTGCAGAAATTTCTCCTCTTTACCCTAGCCACAGCAGCGACTGTCACCGTGGCAGGTACGGCGCAGGCGCAGGAAGTTTTAGACGCCGAGGACTTCCCAACGCTGCCGGAAGAATTGGATGATACCTATTACGGCCCCTCTGGAGACTACTACCGCAACACCGGATTGCTGGGCACCCTGACCTGGTTGTTTGGCCCGTTTCCCGAAAACAATATTTCCCGTGGCGCTCAAGCACACATGGATTTGGTTGAGGAGCTGCTAGAAATCCAAGGGACGGCGGATCCAACCATCCGCACCCCTGATTTGCCGACGGCCTTCGACAATTCCTTGCAAACCCTCCCTCCCTACGAGCCGCCTCGCCCAACGCCTGCTCCGGCCTTTGTACCCCCTGCGGTGAACCCACCAACACCTGCTCCAGCAGCAGCACCAGCCGGGCCTGTGCGCGGCCTCTACTAGAGCCTGCGCTTGAAGAAACTCGCTTTAAACAGCCTTAAAACCCAAACATCGGTTTCGCCCGCTGCAGTGCAGCGGGCGAAACCGATGTTTGGATCCTTCAGCCAGCCAGATTTGATGAGCGTTCGTTGGGGCTAGAAGCATGCGCTGCAAGGTCAATCCTTCGTTTGGGTACACCTGCACGATGTAGCAACGCTATGAGGTCTGGCTGGGATGAATGAACCGATTGGCGAATTGGAACACATCCCCTAAATCTGTGTCGCCATCACGATCGCTATCCAAAAACATCGTCAGCAACGGATTGGCCGCAGTCGTCGCGCCGGGTTTGGGATTGCCCATCTTGAGTAGATTCATGACCGCGGGAATCACGGTTGGCAGTGCCGCCTGAATTATCGCTGGGCTTAAGCCTGTTTTTTGAGCGAGCACAGGAACGATCTGTTGTTGAAGTTGCGGTGGGAACAGCGTCTGGAACGCTGTCACATTGCCCGGTGTGCTCCCGTCCTGTCGGAGCAAGTGGGTGAATTGAGGTAGCCCCATGCCAGTTTGTTGGCGCATGTTCCCCTGCAGGAGGCCACCCAGAGTCGACATCATGGTCTGCATGGCAGAGGGTGGCAGATTATTTTTCGCCGCAAATTCCTGCACGGCATCGACGCTGGCTTCCAATTGCGGCACATTTCCCTGCAAACTTGGATTATTGATCGCGCTCAGCACATCAAAAAACATTCCCATCGTCTTCGTTTCCTTCACAAAATATTTTGCGATTCTGGCATTAATCTAGGCTGGACAAAGCATTGAAGTCATAAGTCGTACGATTCACCGTTGAGCCGTGCAGCCTGATACCCGGCAGCTTATGAGGAGGTGCTAGCTTTGCCCTTGATTTTACAGGAGTCTATTACAACGACGGGCATCCCAGATAACGCCGTTCGCCGGGGAAACCCTCCCATGACAACGAAAGTAACAGCAGTGGACGGGAGCGATCGCCCCCCTTCACTCAGGCGAAGGTCAGAGAGACCATTCGGCAAAATCACCACATTTTAGATGGACTAAGACATCCATTGCATCGACAAATTATTGATGCCTACATCAATAACGCGATCGCCTTTCCTTAAAAAACCTGGCCAAATTGCGTCTAAGGTAACTTTGTAATTTTTCTGAAGGTGTTTATAATTAGCACGTCTTTTGAAAAACGTAAATTTTTGTCAGGGAACGTTACAAACGAGTGGGC
>JBCBSL010000270.1:0-8423 GCA_039819145.1 Cyanobacteria bacterium J06638_22 | reverse complement strand
TTGCTCATGAATGACTCCTATCATGGTTCGAGTGATTCAGAGCTTAAGTACCTGTCCAGTTTTTGGGAGCCACTATAATCTTCACGTGAGGATTGCGCCGCCCATGAGTTTGGCGTAGCGGTAGTTGAGTTCTTCGCGGAGAGCTGCCCAGCGTTGGAGGGTGGGGTCGAGTTCCATGATACGTTCGGCGGCTTCGCGGGCGAGTTGCAGCACCTCCTGGTCTTCCACGAGGCTAGCTAGGGCGAAGTCGGGGAGTCCCGATTGGCGGGTGCCCAGAACTTCGCCGGGGCCACGAAAGCGCAAGTCCATCTCTGAAATGAAGAAGCCATCCTGGGATTGCTCCAGCACCTTGAGCCGTTGGCGAGCGGTTTCGGAGCGGGTGTTGGTCATGAGTAAGCAGAAAGACTGGTCACCGCCTCGTCCGACGCGCCCCCGCAGTTGGTGAAGTTGGGAAAGACCAAAGCGATCGGCATGTTCAATCAACATAACCGTGGCATTGGGGACATCGACACCCACCTCGACGACGGTAGTAGAAACGAGGATTTGGGTTTCGTTATCGCGGAATTTTTGGATAGATTGATCCTTCTCAGCAGAAGTCATGCGTCCGTGGAGGAGTCCCACGGCAAAATCGGGAAAGACGCTTTCTTGCAAATGCTGATGTTCTTCGATCGCCGACTTCAAATCGAGCTTTTCCGACTCTTCCACTAGCGGCAGTACCGCATACACCTGTTGACCCTGGGCAATTTGGCGACGAATCAGGTCATAGGCATGGGAGCGTTCCCGTGCGGTCAGCACAGTAGTTTGGATGGCCTTGCGCCCTGGCGGCAGCTCATCGATCTGGCTCACCTCCAAATCCCCGTGCAGGGTCAGTGCCAGCGTTCGGGGAATGGGAGTGGCCGTCATCGTCAGCACATGGGGATTGTCGCCTTTTTGCTGGAGTCGAGCCCGTTGCTGTACCCCAAACCGATGCTGCTCGTCGATCACCACCAATCCCAAACGGGAAAATTCCACGGGGTCTTCAATCAGAGCGTGGGTGCCCACAAGAAGAGGCAGTTCGCCCGTCTTCAGTTCCGTTAGAAGTTTACGCCGCTGTTTCGTTTTCGTGGATCCGGTGAGTAGCTCCACAGGTAGATGCAGCAAATTAAACCAGCTCACGAGCTTGCGGTAATGCTGCTCGGCCAGCACCTCAGTCGGAGCCATTAGCGCCGCCTGGTAGCCCGCCTGAATTGCCGCCAGAATGCCAATCACCCCGACGACGGTTTTCCCCGACCCCACATCTCCCTGTACCAGGCGATTCATGGGAGTAGGCTTTTGCAAATCGGAAAGGATTTCGTTGACCACCCGCTGCTGTGCCCCGGTTAGCTTGAAAGGCAGAGTGGTATGAAACTGGTCAATCAGCTCACCCGTAGGAGGCAACACCACGCCCGTTTGCTTTTGTTGTTGCTGGCGGCGGCGTTGCAGCAAACCCAGTTGCAGGTAGAAAAACTCGTCGAAGACCAGCCGATGCCGTGCTGCATCCAGTGCATCGCCATCCGGAGGAAAGTGGATGTGGGAAACGGCCTCCTGGACACCCGTGAGCTGGTACTTGTCGCGCAGGGCGTCGGGCAGAGCGTCTTCTAATAAATCCACTGCCGGGAGCGCAGCAATAACCGCTTTACGTACCAGATCGGCAGGAACCCCTTCTGTGAGCGGATACACGGGCACCACGCGCCCCACTTTCACCGACTCGATGGAGGCGTTTTGGTGGTCGATGACTTCGATCTCAGGATTATCCAGGGTCAGTCCATACTTGCCTTTTTTCACGAGCCCAGATGCCGCTATCACGGCACCCGGGGGATATTGACGCTTTTGATTCTCTTGCCAACCGCGACTGCTGTAGCGGTTCCCAGCAAAGAAGCGGCTCAATTTCAACTGCCCAGACGAATCTCGTACGACCCACTCCATAATCGTGAGCTTTTTATTGCGAGGGCTCGTGAAGCAGGTGCAGCGGCGGACGGTGGCAATGAGCGTCACGGTTTCGCCCGGTTCCATCTGGCGGATGTTGACCTGGCGGGCATAGTCGATGTGGTCGCGGGGATAGTAAAACAGCAGGTCGCGGACAATATGCAGCCCTAGCTTTGCTAATTTCTCGCTATTCTTCGGGCCAATCCCTGGCAGATAGGTGACGGCTTGATCCAGCTCCAACTGAGCACGGCGCTGGGTTAGCTTGGTGGTCTTTGGAGTCTTCGGAGCAGGGGGTGGTTCAGGGGGGTCGAGCGATCGCTTCGTTTGATACAGCACCCGCCGCGTCTCAGCCACCAAATGTTTGCGCTGCGCCTCCGACAAATCAGGATAACGGCTGAACTGAGCGGCGATCGCCTTCATCCGCTCCTGATCCCCCACAGACAAATCCGATGGCGGCGCTTGCAGGCTCAAGGACAAAAATTCACTAAACCGATACTCTCGCCCCAGCAAATCGCCAAATCCGCGATCGGCTTCCAGTTCTAGCGCTTTTTGTAGGCGAGACCAATCCATAAGGAGCGAGAGAGCATGAAGAAGTGGAGAGATAAGGGAATGAGAGTTTGGGATAGTCAGGCATCGACCCTACAGTCGAGTCAAACCAGTTGGGACACAAACTATTCATTCGCAGTTTCTAGGACAAGCGCATACAACTGGTTACTTATCCGAAAGTTAGCTATCTCAATTAGCTGATCCATCAAAGGCTTAACCGCTGGAATCAACCCATTACGTTTAGCTTGTAACAGAACACCGAGTAGACCTGTGACACGTAATCCATAGTTGACTGCTAGTGCTCTGCCTCGACGCTCATCCATCAAGAGTAAATCGGCCTTGAGTTGCTGTGCCAAAAGAATTGCCTCAGCCTCGCCCAAATCAATGTCATCTTGGTTGCTTTGAAGATCGATGACAGCTTGGACATCACTTACTGTTTGAGTTTGAATCCAAGACAGAGTCTGTACTTCAACTGCGCCAGGGACGGGCTTCCCAGCGGTCACCATCTCGTTGTACACAGCCAGAGGAATAACGATGGTTGTGTAAAGTTGACACAAAAAATCTAATTGACCAATAGCTGCAAGATTGGTGATGGGCGAGGTATCGCTGACAACAATCACATCAACCCTAATGACTGAAGCGTCGCAACATCGGCCTGAAAATCCTCTACATCATAGTTAATACAAAGGTTTCGCTTAGCCAACTCGTTTTGGAATTGGAGAACGGTTAGACCTGTCCAAGCCCGAACTTTGCCGCTGCTGATTTTCTGCTGACGATACAACATCATAGCGATTTCTAGCTTTAGTTCGTCCTCCGTCATTTTTGTGGCTTGGAGAATATCGTCAGGGATTACAACACTCATTAGCTTGGCCAAAAGATGACAATTTTAATTCAAGGATAAGCGATCGCCTATTTCTAAAACATGCAGTCTGCTCAACGAGGATGTGCTTGCATAGCCTCGTCGTACAACCGCTCATTGGCCTTCGCGGACTTGAACAAATCGACAACAGGACGAGGATAATCGACGCCAAGCTGGATGCTGAAGCGCTTTTGTTCGACGGGTTGGAGCTTCCAGGGCTCATGCACCTTGTTCGCGGGGAGATCCGCCAACTCTGGCAACCAGTGTTTGACGTAGGTGCCCTGGGGGTCGTAATCCTTCGATTGCTTCAGGATATTGAAGAAGCGGAAGCCACGGGCATCATTGCCGACCCCTGCGGTGTAGTTCCAGTTGCCGTAGTTGCTGCAGACGTCGTAGTCCACTAGCAGCGACTCGAACCACTCGGCTCCCATACGCCAGTCGATACCTAGATTCTTCGTCAAAAAGCTCGCCACATTCTGTCTGCCCCGGTTGGACATGAAGCCACTAGCGGCCAGTTCGCGCATGTTGGCATCAACTAGGGGAAATCCAGTTTTGCCTTCTCGCCAGAGGTCAAATCGTTCCCAGTCCTGTTTCCACGGCAATGGAACGCCCTGCAAGCCTTCGGGTTGAAAAACTTTAGATCCATGCTTGGCGCAAATGAAGCGGAAATAGTCCCGCCAGAGCAGCTCAAAAATGAGCCAGTAGGTCGAGTCATTGGAGATGCGCTGGTCTTCGTAGTCCTGTACCTGCTCGTAGATGTAGCGGGGCGAGAGGCAGCCTAAGGCTAGCCAGGGGGAAAATTTGGAGGAATAGTCCGCGCCGACCATGCCGTTTCGGGTTTCTTTGTAGACCCGCAGGCGATCGCCCTGCCAAATATAATCCTGCAATCGCGCTTTCCCTGCCGTTTCGCCCCCTGTGAACCGCAACACACTGCGCTCGTCAACCTCGGGAGCTTCTAAACCCAGGTTTTCCAATGTTGGCAATGCTCCTGGCTCCAGGTCTGGGGGCAACGCTGCCGGAGGCTTCGGCAAGCTCACGGTCGGGTTGATTACCGGATCCTGTTCAACCTTTTTGCGAAATTTTGTGAAAACCTCGGGTAAGGCCGACACCTCAAAGGGCAGGTTGTCGGGATGGTGCAGGGTATGTCCCCAAAAGCCTCGCAGTTTTGTGCCCAAAGGTGCGAGATTGCGGGCGATCGCCCGCTCCACTGCCTGCTCTTCGGCCATCGGTTCCGTATGGTAGAACACGGCTTCCACACCGTATGTCTGCACCAGCTCGAAGATGACTGCCTCTGGCTTACCCTGGCGAATGATTAGATCGCTGCCGCGCCGCCGCAAACCTTCCCGCAAATCAGCCACACTCTCTCGCAAAAACTGCGCCCGAAACGCTCCTGTCTTGGGAAAGCCGAAGGTGGTTTCGCCAAACTGTCGTGGGTCGAAACAGTAAAGCGGCAGGATGTTAGGTGTTTGGGCGATCGCGCGGCATAACGGTTCATGGTCATGCAAACGCAAGTCATTGCGGAACCAAATAAGAATTGGAGACACAGATTGCAATTTCGTATTGATGGCTTTAGCAGGTTAAATCGATAGTCGCTGGTGACAGGCCCAGGCGCTTCTATCTCCCATGATAGAGTTCTTAACAATGGCGTAAAGTTTGCTGAGCAAACCCAGTGAAACGTTAAGAATTTGCCTCAGACGTTGCACGGAAGGGAATTACAGAGCTTTATCCAGCGATGATAAAAGGGCAACAGACTGCGAAATGAGCGGTGCCGTCACGGGCCGCAGCGGCATGTTGCCCCACTGGAAGGGGATGGAACAACAATGAAAGAGCTCATCAAAGGACTGCGGCGATTTAAGTCCGAATATTTTTGTCGCCACCAAGATTTATTTGAGAACCTGGCGCATGGGCAGCATCCACGGGTGCTATTCATCACCTGCTCCGACTCGCGGGTTGACCCAGAACTGTTGACCCAAACGGCTCCGGGAGAAATCTTTGTCATCCGCAATGCTGGCAATATCGTACCGCCCTACGGTTCGACCAATGGCGGAGAGGGAGCCACCATCGAATATGCGGTGAAAGCGCTCGACATCAACCAGATTGTCGTTTGTGGGCACTCTCATTGCGGCGCGATAAAGGGCTTGCTAAAGCTGGAGAAAATCCGCGAAGAGCTACCACTGGTCTACGATTGGCTGAAACATGCCGAAGCGACTCGCCAGCTGATTAAAGAGCATTATGGCGATCGCCAAGGGGAAGACTTACTGAATGCAGCGATCGCCGAAAATGTCCTCACCCAGATCGAAAACCTCCGCACCTATCCCGCAATTCATACGCGCCTATTCCGGGGCGAAATGAAGATATATGCCTGGATTTACGACATGGACATCGGCGAGGTGATGGCCTACGACCCCGAGCGCCATGCCTATGTGCCGCCACAAACGATGCTGCCACCGGAAGAACAAGATCCCGATCTGGATACATCTTCCCCTGCCTGTACTATCCCTCTCTCCGGTACGGCTCCTGCACCGACGACCGTCTCCAACAATGGCACGCCCGCTGCGCCTGTCGCCGCCAACTATTCACGGGAGGTGGTGCCGTCGCACCAGCGGTTCCCCTTTGTCTACATGTCACCGGAACAGGCTGACCGCATCTATCGCGGCTCATCCAACTAATACCAAATCCGGTCAAATAGCCGTAAGAACCAAAATATCGTTTGTGCCTGCTGCGCAGCAGACACAAACGATATTTTGGTTCTATAGCACTACGCCCTTGAGTGAAACCAAGTATTGTTTTGAAAGCCCCGCGCTGCGGGGCTTTCAAAACAATACTTGTCCTAATCTCAATGCGTAAGGCTATACCAACAGATTTGATATGACCACTTGCCGCGACCGCTACACGTTTGGTCAACCCAATCATGCGTTGCAAAGCCATGCGCTGCATGACTAATAGTGCTACAAGGCCTAGGTAACGTCAATTCGGGAACACCCTGGTGACTCAAGTCGCGGCTGTAAGAACGACGTCCGCGGTTACGGACTAAAAGAGTTCGTGCTTTGACAACCCTCGACAGCGGGCGATCGCGGGGATTTCGCTCTGCTAGGCACAGTTTCACCTGTCGGATCGGCTTATCCCGAGATCACGTTAGGTATACCCCAATAGCAAAATCCAACCAACGTTTGTAAGCTGTGCAGTGCGAGGCTTACACACACTGAGCTGCCCTAATTGGGATGAGGGGTGTGTAAAGAAACAAAGAACGAGCGCTTCCGCCCAGGAAAGCGCTCGTTGCAATGGACTTGAGACTATAATCTCAAGTCCTAAGCCTAACGGCTAGCTAGCAGAGGTGCAGGGTTGACGGCTCCCTGGCTCGGCAAGTGGATTTCGAAGTGGACATGCGGTCCGGTACTACGTCCGGTGCTGCCCATCTCGGCAATTTGCTCGCCTTGGTCAACGTCTTCCCCGACCCGCACCAACAATCGGCTGTTGTGGGCATAACGGGTCATACTGCCATCAGGGTGGCGGATGTCAACCATGTAACCATAGCCACCCGAATTCCAACCCGAGAACTCAACAACACCGGGAGCCGCCGAGTAAATGGGGGTTCCAACAGGGGCCGCGATGTCGATACCACGGTGCATCCGTCCCCAACGTGGACCGTATCCAGAGGTCAAAACACCCTGAGCCGGCCAAATATAGCCATCAAAGATATTACTCCCTTCCGGCAAAAAGGCGTCAGCAGCAGCAAGAGGAGGTAACTCCGGTGATACCATCCGGCCAGCGATTGGCTCAAGCAGAGGAGCATAGCTTTCAGAGCCCAGCGGTGCAGCCGCAACCGTTTGCGGTTCCGACGGTACACTGACTGGCTCCTCATTGGCCATTTGCTCCTCGCTCGCGAGGCTAATCAGCTCTCCAGCGTCTAACTGTACCTTTCGCTCAGATGCCCGATCCTCCAGCTCCTCTGGAGAAAGCAACGCCTCTGCTTCAGTTGAAGCCTCAGCCTCATAGTCGAAGAATGGAACTTCTTGTGGGTTAGCAGCTGCCATCAAGACGGGTTGCTGCGCAGAAGAAGACGCCTCTGTCCGTGAGTCACCCTGATTGGCCTGTAATTCGTCAATTTGAGCCATCAGTGCCGATGTATGCGGATTGTCCTTGGCCAGTTGATCCGCAAGCTCAGAGGGCAGCTCTGCGTCCTCCATAAGCTCGGGCTGCACAACCGACGGCTCGACTGTTGCTTCGATGTCTACCTGAGGCAACTCAGACGGCAGCACATCAAAATCATCCGGTAGCACAACAGCCGTCACCAATGCCTCTTCCGGCAAAGAGCGAATCGCTGTGGGTACGGTAGGAGGAACAATATCAGCTGACGAGGGCTCACCGGAAACCTCTTTTCCAGCAACCTCCGGAATCGCTTCCTCAACCGGAGAGGCTTGCTCCAAGCGAGCTGCCAAGGTCAATGGCGCATCCTGACTCTCTTCAGCGCTAACAGGAATATTCAACTCCCGGCCAGCAATGATCAAGTTAGGATTGAGGATCTCATTCTCGGAAACCAGCGTCTCCTTAGGCACACCGTAGGAACGAGCGATCGCCCCCAGTGTTTCTCCAGCTGTAATACGGTGAACGACTGCCTGCAGCTCAGGATCTGCTTGCTCCACAGGGGTCGCTGCTACGGAACCATTAGGCGTAGCTTCGCCAATCGGCATCGCTTCCGCTTCTACAGCGACAGGCTCGGTTACAGGCTGAGCAACAACGGGCTCCTGAATATTGGGCAGAAAGTCTAAGGCATCTGCAGAGGAACCGGGCTGAATCTCTTCCACAGTCGCCGTTGTCACTGGCACAGGCGCAACAGCAGATTCAGATGCATCGGGGCTATCTGTGGATGCTGGCACAATCAGAGCTTGGTGAACCCGCAAGAAATGAGGATCCTGCAAGCGGTTCCACTCGACCAGTGTTTCAGGCGCAACACCATGAGTGCGTGCAATGGAAGCCACGGTATCCCCTGGTTGCACACGGTATACCGTGGCAGTGCCTGCCGATGGGTCAACAGGCTTATCCGCAGCCTGCTGTACAGTATCGACCTGAAGCG
>JBCBSL010000269.1:0-8454 GCA_039819145.1 Cyanobacteria bacterium J06638_22 | reverse complement strand
CCCAACTATCGTTTTTGGCCGCTGCGTTGCAGCGGCCAAAAACGATAGTTGGGTTTTACGGCTGTTTAATCGGATCTGATATGACTTTCTAGGAGAAATCGTTGGTTCAGATTTTATCTGCCTAGATTGACATAAAGAGCGATAAGTCCTGCTCCAAGCCAAGGGCATTAATTAACGTGAATTCGGGATAAGGAAAGCTGGCGGTTGAAACCGCGACTAGCGGAACGAAACCCGCCTTCGCGGGTTCTCAAACCACGGATTTCCGTAGTCCGCAACGGCGGACTTCGTTCTGATAGCCGCGACTTTAGTCGCCAGGGCGTTATCCCGAATTCACGTTAATTGTTTCGTCAACCTGGACTCAGCAGGACAGCTAAAGCCCACATGATAGCCTTGGACTCAGCAATGCCAATCCTATGCCCGCGTTGCTGAAGTTACCGTGCCTGACGGGGTCAAGACTGCTTCGGATTTCCCTAGGATGTCCTGATACAGGCTGATATAGGCTTTGGCCGACTTGTCCCAGCTGTAGTCCTGGCGCATGGCGCGGGTTTGCAGAGCTTTCCAGGGTTGCTTGTATCGGAATCCTTCCCAGGCACGAACCATGCAAGCAAAGAAGTCCAGCGGTTCGTAGCGGTCGAAGCAGTAGCCGGTACCTTGCCCATATTGTGGATCGTGGTGAGTGACAGTATCCACCAAGCCTCCAGTGCGACGGACGATGGGGATAGAGCCGTAGCGCATGGCGAGCATCTGGCTGATGCCGCAGGGTTCAAACCGCGATGGCATGAGAAATACATCGGTGCCCGCGTAAATCCGTCGGGCCAGGGGTTCGCTATAGAGCAGTTGCACGCCGACGCGACCGGGGTAGCGGGAGGCCAGTTGCCAGAGTTCGGTTTCGTAGTAGCGATCGCCCGTTCCCAGTACAATCAACTGCGCATCGCTGTAGGCCAGAAACCGCTCCATCGTCTGAATCACCAGATCCAGCCCTTTTTGTTCCACCAACCGCGACACAACCCCCATTAACAGGCAATCGGGATTGGGCGTTAACCCCACCTCTTTCTGCAATTCGCGCTTATTAGTCGGACGGCGATCGATAGTGGCAGCGCCAAAGTTTTGCGCCAGGCTGGGGTCGGTTTCGGGATTATAGACTTCGGTATCGATGCCGTTGAGAATGCCGGATAGCTTGCCGCTAATGAACGACAACAGCCCTTCTACGGTTTCGCCATATTCTGGCGTTTGGATCTGCTGGGCATAGGTGGGGGAAACGGTGGTGACGCGATCGGCAAACTGCACAGCAGCGGCGATCGCATTGTGCCCTTGCATGTAGTCAGGACACCAGGTCATCGCTGCTAGTTGCGCTTTCGATGGCCCTTGGTAGGCCAGGTTGTGAATGGTGAATACGGTGCGAATCTCGGGGGTTTGGTGCATCCACACCGGAATCATGCTTGTGTGCCAGTCGTGGCAGTGAATGATGTCGGGTGTCCAATAATTCCAGGCAAACTCAGCCGCCCCATTGGCAAATAGGGTAAATCGCCATGCCTCATCCGACCCGGCATAGATGCGCTTGGGGGCAAAGGCTGGATGCCCCAGCAGATACAGCGGTACATCCGTTCTGGGCAGAAGCGTTTCAAATACATCGAAGTCTTGAAACATGGCGCTGCCTTGCCAGACGGGTTTTCCTGGTGTGGGAAACCATTGATCTAGCCCACCGTAGTAGGGCAGCATGATGCGGACATCGTGACCGTGCGATCGCAAAACCTTTGGGAGTGCTCCAATCACATCACCCATTCCGCCAACCTTTGCAATAGGGGCAGCTTCTGCACCAACAAACAAAATTCGCATAAAGCACAGTTCCGGGAGAAGGATTTAGTCCGTCAAGCAACGATTTGGCTAAGCTGTACCCTGGAATACCTATGAACTCAATTGAGGGTACTTGCACCTAATCACCCTATCAAGTTTCGGCTCCGTTGTAAGACGAAGCTCCAGAATTCTGGCGTTGCGTCATGTTTACAGCGATCTCAAATGATTTTCGATGGGATTGCCGCCATGCCAGTTGCCGTAGCGTTGCCTGTGGGCAAACAAAATTTCGTACACTATCCTTTGATTAGATTCCTCTGGTCGGCGGGGGCATACATAATACGCGACCTCTGGGGCTTGATGCGCTACGCTAGCGCTAGCACATCCTACGAGAGTGTAGAGGGGCATCTATCCGATTAGATTCGGTTCCGCTGAATTCGGTTCCGCAAAACAGGTTCCACTAAGGTTCCACACCCGTTAAAGATTTGAGTTAGGTACGGATCGGCTGCATGGCAGGACATAGTAAATGGGCAAATATCAAACGCCAGAAGGCGAGGGTTGACGCCGTTAAGGGAAAGGTATTTGCCAAGCTCTCTCGACAAATTATTGTGGCGGCGCGCAGTGGCGTTCCCGATCCGGCGGGGAACTTTCAACTGCGGACGGCCATTGACAAAGCCAAGGCGGCGGGTATCCCAAATGACAATATTGAGCGGGCGATCGCCAAAGGGTCGGGCAAGCTTGGCTCGGGAGGCGGACTCGAAGCCATCCGCTATGAAGGCTATGGCCCCGGTGGTGTAGCCATCTTGATCGAAGCGCTGACGGATAACCGCAATCGCACGGCGGCTGATCTGCGATCGGCCTTCAGTAAGCGCGGTGGCAACCTGGGAGAAACCGGATGCGTCGGGTGGATGTTTGAGCAAAAAGGCGTCGTGACTGTGCGAGGCAGTCTAGATGAAGACCAGTTGCTGGAAGCGTCCCTGGAAGCGGGGGCTGACACCTACGAGCTGACAGAGGATGATGACGGCGACCCGGCTGCGGATGTATTCGGTGAGCCGACGGAACTGGAGGCGATGGAAACGGTACTGCGGAACCAAGACTATGCGATCGCCAATACCGAACTGCGCTGGATTCCTCAAAACAGCATTGAAGTGACAGATACGGACCACGCCACGGCGCTACTAAAACTGATGGATGCCCTGGAAGATTTGGATGATGTGCAGTCGGTGACGGCGAATTTTGAGATGTCCGATGAGCTGATGAGCCTTAGCTTGGTCTAAATGTTACTGGTCTAATTTGGTCTAAATATTACTGGTCTAATATTAAAGGCGATCCTTCCGCCGACTCCTATGAGCGATCGCCCAGAACCCTTTCTCAAAACCTGGGGACCCCCCATCGGTTTGTGCCTCACGCTGTTTGCTGTGGCCTATAGCGTTGGGGCGGTGCCTGCCATCATGCCCCGCATCGTGCGGGATTTGGATTCCAGCGTGGGCTATGTGCAGGGGGCCTTGGTTCTGCTGGCTCTGGTCAAAGCGTCCTTTGCCCCCACCAGCGAAAATTTGGTTCGGCGGTATGGCCGCAAACCGATTTACTTCGTCGGCCTGAGCCTCTTTTCCATTGGCCTGGTTGCCACCGCCCTGAGCCCGAATATGGGGATGTTTGTGGTGTCGTACTCCCTGCTCAGCGGATTGGGGGCGACTCCCCTGCTCGGTTCTCCCCGTGACCTGGTGGATCGGCTGTATGACGACAACGCCGAGAAATATGGGCTGCTGGCTCTGGCGATCGCCTCCATCCTGGGCGGGCTGGCGGGGTCGCTACTGGGCGGGCGCATTGCCTCGGTGTGGGGATGGCGCTGGTCCCTCATCCCGGTTCTGGCCATTGTTCCGGTGATTATGTGGGTGTTGCGGTCTGTCCCGCGCGATCGCCTCGCCCCAACTACCCCCATCGACTGGTTCGGCGGCTTGCTGTCTTTCCTGGGCTTTGGGTTAGCCTTACTCGGCATCAGCTTGGTGGGGGAATATGGCTGGTGGGAACCCAAACAACCCCTGACAGTTCTGGATGTCGTCATCCCGCCATCTTCCATCATCTCCATTGTGCCACCGCTCATCTTGGTGGGGGTGATTTGTCTGGGCTTCTATGGATTTTGGCGACGGCTACAAGCGCGGCGCAATGAAGCCGCGCTGCTACGAGCTGGGTTGCTGCGCCACAGACCGTTTCTGCTGGGATTGCTGACCGCGACGCTGCACACCTTGCTCTCGACGGGAATCCAGTTCAACCTCTACCAGTTCATCCCGGCTTACTTAGGACTCAATCCCTTCTGGACGGCGATCGCCCTCCTGCCCTACTCCCTAGCCCTGCTGGTGGTAATCATTTTTGCCACCTTCAAAATAGTCGGACGCTACCCCTACAAGCTCATTCTTTATACGGCGCTGACCCTATTTTGCCTGGGGATTCTGGCGCTGTATCGGGCTATCCAACCGACGATGACCCTGGGGTCACTCCTGCCAGCCCTGATCGTTATGGGATCGGGTTCTGGGCTGTTCCTGGCTCAGATTGGCATCGCGACCTTTGCCAATGCCAGCCCCCAACAGCGGGCAGAAGCTAGCGGCATCTACACCCCTTTTCAAAACCTTGGCAGTGCCCTGGGTCGCGCCATTCTGGGAACCGCACTGATTGCGACCGCCTCCATTCGCATTGTGGATAGAGCCATTGCCACCCTGGGCGAAACCGTTGCTCCAGAGCAACGACAGGAGGCGATCGCCACCCTCACCCGTGTCATTCAAACCTACACCCGCACGGAGCGCCGCGATTTTTTCGACCACCTGCCAGCGGCCATTCAACCCTCCCTCAACCCCATTCTGAATGCTGCTTCCATTGAAGCCATGCAGACGGCGACTCTAATTGCTTTGGGATTGAGCGTACTGTGCCTGGTCTCCGCCTTTTTCCTGCCCCGCCGTCCCATCGTCAATCGGCTTTGAGCAGATGGCTCCCTTCGTGACCGGCAAGCAAACGGTAAAGCAGGTGCGTCCCGGTTGAGAGGCCAGGGTCAAAACGCCGTGGTGACGATTTTCCACAATGCGATTGACGGTTTCTAAGCCCAACCCTGATCCTTTGCCCATCTCCTTGGTGGTGAAAAAGGGCTCAAAAATGCGGGATTGAATGTCGGGATCAATGCCGGTGCCGGAATCTGTAATTTTGACGCAAGCATAGTCTCCGTCGCGGCTGGTGGTCAGTTCCAGAGTCCCCTTGCCTTCCATCGCATCGATCGCATTGTCAATCAAATTCGTCCACACCTGGTTCAGTTCGCTGCCATAGGCGCAGATTTGTGGCAAGCTGCGGTCGTACTGCCGACAAACCGTCACCCCAGATTTCAGTTTGTAGGACATGAGCTTGAGGGTGTCTTCTAGCCCCTCATGAACATCGACAAACTGTTGCGCTCCCTGGTCCAGATGGGAGTAGGACTTCATGGAATGCACCAGCTCCGAAATCCGCTCGGCTCCGCGCAGCCCATTTTTGATCATCGACATCGCATCAAAGGAGAGAGCCAGCCAGCGAATACCCTGGTCTCGCAGCTCATCGGGGCGATCGCGCCAGCAACTCGTCAGTTCCTCTAAGGTTTCCACTCCAACATTCCCCGTGGCTAAGGGTTCGGTGAGTCTCCAGGCATCGGCCACGCCATAGTCTTCCAGCCAATCGAGCAGCGCGTCTTCGCGATCGCTCAAGGTCATGGCATCGATGGTGGAATTGAGGATGGCATCATAGCCGCGATCGCGCACCGCTTGCCACTCTCGGGTATGTTCCGGATCCGGGTTTTCCATGCCATAGATCAAATTCATCCGCTCCAGTTCGCGCATGGCGGGCACCACATCCCGCAACGCCCGCACCAACGCCGCCGCCGGATTGTTCAGCTCATGGGCCAAGCCCGCCGAAAGGGTACCCAGTGCCGCCATCTTTTCCCGATTGCGAATGAACGATTCCAACCCCCGCAATCGTCGGGACACTTCGCGGAAGATGCTGCGTTCAAAGCCACGACATTCGTGCAACAGCGTTAGAAAGTCGCAACAGTTGAGCCGATAAAAATAGGAGTCAGTCAGCGTGTGCACCGACACCAGCACCGGACTATCCGTCAGCACCGGAATTTCCCCAAAGAAAGCAGGTGCTTCCCGCTGCCCAATGGGCATATCCACCCCATCACTTTTTCGGGTAATGCTCACCTTACCTTTGAGCAAAATGAAAAAGCCGTTAGGGTCACTCCCTTCTTCGACCAGCTGTGTTCCAGCAGGAAAATGCAGTTCTTCCGCGCGATCGCACGCCCATTCCAGCTTTTCTTTGGGCAATTGCTGAAACGGTTCCAGTGTCAGAATTTCGTCAATACACGGCATGATAATAATTAGTGAAAGGAGAGTGGGTGAGAAAACTTAGTATTACTTCGTGTGTTTGTCCACGAGTGTCTGGATCATTGTTTGAGAGACGCGAAAGTTCGTTTGTTAGAGTTGGGCGATCGCTTCTGACACATCGACCCACCCTTGACTGGCTGCATCATCCAGAATTCCAAGCGTACCGATAATGGAAAGTCCGCGTTCTCTAGCAATTCGTCGTCCCAAACATTCATCGATAATCCATAGATCTACTGACAAGATTTGAGCCAGAGTAATGGCAGCTTGTTCGCCTCGGTCAAGGGACTTCAGACTGTCGTCAAGTAAGGGAACAAGTTGAAACGTAAGCCAGGGCGGTGGCTGTGTCATCCAGCTTCGAAGTGCTAATGGGACATCTGGATCGAGCATTTCATTTCGCACCGCATCGGGAATGATAATTTGCGCAAACAGTTTAGGGAGTAGATGAATCTGGCCAATCAGCAGTAGATAGTTGATGGGTGATGTATCGGAAACGATAATCATGAGGAACGATGGATGTGCTCCTCGCGGAATTGGTGTAGGGTTTCGCGATCGCTCTCTAACTCCGTTTCATCGTAGTGCAAATCTGCATTGTGCTGTTTCAAAAAGGCGTCCACCGTCCAACGAGATGATAGTCCTAGAATGTGCCCGACCTCGGCACTCGTGATTTTTTTCATTTGGTAAGATTGCAGAACCATGGCCTCTAGGATTTCGCGGGCAATTTGATCCGGGTTGAAATGCTGAACCAAATTATCTGGAAGTTCAAGGGTGATTTGCATCATTAGGCTCCATACTTCGACGCTTCATTGGGTCTATTCGGATCGTAAATCAACGGTCTATAGGCTAGAGATTGCTGAGGTAGCGATGCACAAACTGCACGCAAATGCTGCCTTCCCCGACCCCGGAGGCGACGCGCTTGATGGAGCCGTGGCGAACATCGCCGACCGCGAAAACGCCGGGAACATTGGTTTCTAAGAGAAACGGATCGCGTTCCAGCGTCCATGGCGTTGTCGGTTCTGGGTGAGTTCCATTGGCTCCGCCATCCGTATCGTTGCCAGTCAAGATGAAGCCGCGATCGTCCCGTGTGACCAGTCCGGACAACCAGTCTGTACGGGGCATTGCTCCGATGAAGATGAATAGCGACTTAGCGGGTAGGGTTTGGGTTTCATCCGTTTGAGAATTCTGGATGACCAGCGCTTCTAGGTGATCCTCCCCTTTAGCCTCAATCACGCTGGAATAATTCCACACCTCAATGTTGTCGGTGGCATCAATTTGGTCGATAAGGTACTGGGACATGCTCTTTGTGAGGGAATCCCCGCGTACCAGCATCGTTACCTTACGGGCAAAGCGAGCAAAATACATGGCCGCTTGTCCCGCAGAGTTGGCACCGCCGACGACAAACACATCTTCTCCAGCACAGGCCAGTGCTTCGGTCTGCGCTGCTCCGTAGTACACTCCGGCTCCAGTCAAGCGATCAACGCCGGGAACGGTGAGTCGCCGCCAAGCTACCCCCAATGCCAGGATCACGGCATGCCCCGTGAGTTCGCTACCATCAGCCAGGGTCACGACGCGATAGTCGTCCTTCAGGCGAATGTCTGTTGCTTCCTGGGGTGTCAGGATTTCGACCCCAAACCGCTTAGCCTGGGTCACCGCTCGCCGCGCCAGGTCGCCACCACTCAGGCCAACGGGGAACCCGAGGTAGTTTTCGATGCGAGAGCTGGTTCCGGCCTGACCGCCAGGGGCTTCCCGCTCAATCATCACCGTCCGCAGCCCTTCGGAGGCCCCGTAGACCGCTGCCGCCAATCCGGCAGGGCCACCACCAACAATAATCAAGTCGTAAAACGGATTGGTGGCCTGGGTTTGCAGCCCAATTTTGTCGGCAATCTGACGATTGTCGGGGCGGCGTTGATGGGTGCCATCGGCAAACAGCACCATTGGTAAGCAGGGGCCGTCGGCCTTGGCATAATCCAGGAGCTTTTGCGCATTGGCGTCGCTCTCAATATCCAACCAGCGATAGGGAATCTGGTTGCGGGCGAGGAAGTCTTTCACCCGGTGGGAATCGGCAGACCAGCGATCGCCAATCACCCGAATGCCTTGAAACTCGGGATGGAAGTGAGCCAGCCAGTCGTTCAGCAAATCATCCAGGATGGGATACAGCTTTTCTTCTGGCGGATCCCAAGGCTTTAGCAGGTAGTAGTCGAGGCTGGCAACATTGATGGCGCGAATGGCGGCTTCTGTATCGGCATAGGCCGTCAGCAACACCCGCTTGGCT
>JBCBSL010000268.1:0-8490 GCA_039819145.1 Cyanobacteria bacterium J06638_22 | reverse complement strand
AATACACGCTCTATTTTTTTGGTGTTGTACTCCTATAAAATCCTGTTTAATACCCCAAATTTCGCGGTGTGCACCCGCTTCCGGCACCTACTTGGTGGTGTGTGGGCGCGCCGCGCCCACACACCACCATACTCAACTAACGCACAAGTGCTATATCGTTTGCGCCCGCTGCACTGCAGCGGGCGCAAACGATAGTTGGATTCTATGGATGTTTAACCGGATTGGATATCAGATTGAGGGAATTGAACCAGCAAATCTACTCAATCTTGATGCTTGAGATGTCCCCCAACCGGATAGAATGAATCATAGTAGTATTTCTATTGATTGCCGTCGAACTATTTACATAAAGCTATGGCTCTTTTATTGTAAGGCTGTAGCTTTATGACTACTAAAGGGAGAGGACAGTAGACACCGATTTACCTCCCTCATGTTGTCTTAACTGGCGATCTGATTCATCAGTGATCGCCCCAATTCAAGAGTTGTAATGCATTGTAACGTTCTATCAGTGCGATCAGGGAAGGGGAGTGTGCTAGAAGCATTTGTCTTTGCAACCATCTTATTTGGGTTTTTCGGCATCATTCTGAAGAAGAATTTGATGATGAAAATCATTGCGATGGATGTGATGAGTACGGGGGTGATTGCTTACTACGTACTTGTCGCCTCCCGGGGCGGGTTCTTTACGCCTATCTTCTCCGGTGAGGCGGTCGCCTATGCTGACCCGGTTCCCCAAGCGGTGATCTTGACGGCGATCGTTATTGGCTTTTCGATTCAGGCACTCATGTTGGTCGGCGTGATGAAGCTATCGCGGGATAATCCCACCCTGGAGACCAGCGAAATCGAGAAAAATAATACGCCATGAACCAAATGACTATTGTTTGGATAGCCCTGCCCCTTTTTTTGGGCTTTAGTGGCTATTTGTTGCCAAAACTCGATCGCTATTTCGCTCTCGGCATGGCGTTGCTTTCCATCGCTTATGGGCTCCAGCGCTACTTTGCTGCCGATACGCTCACCCTGGAGTTGATTGATAGTTTTGGGGTGACGCTGGTTATCGATTCCCTCAGCAGCCTTTTCATTTTGACCAATGCCCTGGTCACGGCGGCTGTGGTGGTTTATTCCTGGCAAACGGGAAAGTCGGCCTTTTTCTACACCCAAACCATCATTCTCCATGGCAGCGTCAATGCTGCCTTCATCTGTGCCGATTTCATGAGCCTGTATGTGGCACTAGAGGTGATTGGCGTTGCGGCGTTTTTGCTAATTGCCTACCCCCGGAGCGATCGCTCCATTTGGGTGGGGCTGCGCTATCTCTTCGTCAGCAACACGGCCATGTTGTTCTACCTGATTGGAGCCGTGCTGGTCTATCAGGCCAATCATTCCTTTGCCTATGCGGGACTGTCGCAAGCTCCGATGGACGCGATCGTGCTGATTTTCCTAGGCTTGCTGACCAAGAGTGGTGTCTTTGTTTCCGGCATGTGGCTCCCACTCACCCACTCCGAAGCCGAAACCCCCGTCTCCGCGTTGCTATCTGGGGTGGTGGTAAAAGCCAGCATCTTCCCATTGGTGCGCCTTGCCTTGATGACCGACGACCTGGGGCTACTTCTTGCCATCTTCAGCATCGGTTCGGCCTTTCTTGGAGTCAGCTATGCCATCTTTGAAACCGATACCAAGCGGATGCTAGCGCTCAGCACCATTTCGCAGATGGGTTTTGTGTTGGCTGTACCCGCCGCTTCTGGGTTCTACGCTCTCACCCATGGGCTTGCCAAATCGGCGCTGTTCTTAATTGCAGGGAATTTGCCTAGTCGGGATCTGCGAGAACTGCGGCAAACCCCAATTGCCCTGCCGCTGTGGGTTTTGCTGGCGATCGCCAGTCTCTCGGTGGCCGGTTTTCCCCTGCTAGCTGGGTTTGGAGCCAAAGCGCAGACCCTCGCAGGAATGGAGCCTTGGCGCGAGGCCGTGATGAATGTGGCCGCTGTGGGAACAGCTATTGTCTTTGCCAAGTTTATTTTCCTTCCCTTTTCCCCTCAGCCTGAAGCGAAAGCGGGCAAAACGTACACCATTGGGTTTTGGATGGCGTTACTGGTTCCAGTCGGTGGATTGATCGCCGCTAATGGGATGTATCTGGATGCCTACACCGTTGATGGATTGCTCAAAGCGTTAATCAAAATTGGTCTTGGCTGGCTGATTTATTTCCTCATCGTTCAACGGTTTGTTCTCAAATTACCCCGGGGTATGGAGCAGTTTGACCAATTGATTGGGGTTATGAGTTTGGTCTTGGTACTGCTGTTTGGGATGGTGTTGACATGATTGGATATTTAGACATCTGTTTGCGCCTTATTATCTGGTTTCTGCTGACGGCAGATTTCAGCATGCCAAATATCATCATTGGGGTTTGTGTTGCCCTTATTCTGCCCCGTACTTCTACAACGGCTGCTGTCTTAAAAGACTGGCTTCATGTTTTCTGGGAGATCGTTGTCGCGATTCCCAAAGCCTATGCAGAAGCATTAGAAATGTTCGTTCGCCCCCACAAGCACGAGGATGTCACCTTGGAGCGGGTAAAGGCCAATCGCACCCCTGGACTCATCTTTTTGGATATCTTTTTGATCACCTTTACCCCTAAAACCATTGTGTTGAGATATCGTGATGACGGCTGGTATGAAGTGCATTGGGTACGACGGAGGCGGCGGAAATGAATTTTGTATTCTTCGCAATGTTTTTGATTCTGCTAATCCCAATTTATGAGGCGTGGCAGGACGAATATATCTGGCAAAAAATGTTGGCTTTTGCCAGCATTGCCACCAAAACCTCCATCATGATTCTCTTTATATCGGTGTTGCGAGATGACTGGATGATTGGGGTGGTGGGTGTCATTATTTTGAGCGTCGGTAATGCAGCATTAATGCTCCTGGCCCATGTAATTCGGCGGATGAATGAATTATGATTAATGCCCTCAGTTACAGCTTGTTTAGCATCGGCCTTGTCTTCTGGCTTTGGGGCACTTTGCCGCTTGTTGGCCATCGCTCGGTGCTCTACAAATTGCATAGTTTGTCCATTGCCGATACGCTCGGTTCGATGAGCATTGTTGTTGGGCTTCTCCTCAGAATTCCGCGCGAATGGCCCTTGCTAATTTTGGCGCTTATTTCCCTTGCCATCTGGAATACGGTGCTGGGATATGTGCTGGCCTACTGTTCGAGTCGTGGAGGTGGAGATGTCTGAGGAATTTTATGTAGTGGCGATCGCCGCCCTCTTGCCCCTGACAGCGCTGATGCTGGTGCTACAGGTCAACCCTTACAACGCCCTGGTAATTCGCGGCATTTTGGGGGCGGTGGCTGCCCTGGTCTATGCCCTGTTTGGTGCCGCCGATGTAGCTTTGACCGAGGCGTTGGTGGGAACCATGCTATCGATTACGCTGTATGCGGTGGCCGTGCGTTCCTCCATGAGCTTGCGCTTGGGGGTCGTGACGACAGAGCCCGACTCCGACGATGGGCAGGATGATGGTTTTGCCCTCCCCGAGCCGCTCCTTTCCGCACTGCGCCAGATGCTCGATCGCCATCACATGCGCCTCGAACGGGTAACCTATCCCAGCTTGCCAGCCCTGTGTACGGCTCTCGCGAACAAAGATATCCACGCCATTTGCGTTGAAACAGAAATAGCCGAATCCGCCTTACTGCAGGTGGATTCGACTCGGCCTTACCACATCCGGACGCGCCTCCAGCGGCTGTACGACTTGATGCAGAAGGATATTCCGCCGACGGTGGCCAGCCTCAGCTATGCCCAATCTAATCTGCCAGCATCGGTGGCGATCGCCGCTCCTGATAGCAAACCCAGCCCAGTGGAGGGACAGCTATGATCTGGATTTATATTGCTGCGGGTGTTGCGCTCTATATCAAAATGCTGGTTTTCCCAAATCCAGCGATGGTGGAGATGGTCGATCTCACCATTGTGGAAACCGTGGTGCAAGACGCGGGCGTTCCCAATGCGGTATCGGGAATCATTTTCCGCAATCGCCTCTACGACACCATTTTTGAGGTTGTGGTCTTTACCCTTTCCATCATGGGCGTGCGGTTTCTGCTTGCCGATGAGCAACCCTCCTGTACCATCTACCAGTTCAACGACAATCCCTCCATCGTGCTGGCACGGTTGGGGGCGACGATTGCCGCACTGGTCAGTATCGAGCTAGCCATTCGTGGTCACCTCAGCCCTGGAGGGGGCTTTGCCGCCGGGGTAGCAGGGGGAACGGCGATCGGCCTCGTGGCCATCACCTCCTCTTCTAAATGGATGGAGGGGATCTACAAGCGGTGGAAAGCAGCCACCTTAGAAAAGGTGTCGGTGCTCATTTTCATCATCATCGCTGTTCTCAGTTTGATTGGTCTGGAGCTGCCCCATGGGAGCGCTGGAATGCTCGTAAGCGGCGGCTGGATTCCTATCCTCAATATCCTTGTTGCCCTCAAGGTCGCGCTGGGGTCCTGGGCAGCGTTGCTCATTTTCATTCGCTATCGCGGGTTGTTGTAGCGACTAGAGCAGGAGTAATTGATTTGACCGCTGGAATTGAACCGTCTTTAGGCAGATTGTTTATAGCAAATCCGGTGAAATAGCCGTAAAGCCCAACTATCATGTGTGCCCGCTGCACTGCAGCAGGCACACATGATAGTTGGGCTTTACGGCTGGATTTGATATTAATTCCAGCGGTCAGTTTGTGCGTTGCGATCTTCGCCCTGTGCATAGGGATTCAGCCCTAAACATTACCGATATTCTCCATGAAGTGACAAATACTATTGCCGCTACATCCAACTGTTCCGTTTAGCCGTAATACTATTAACCACACAGGAATGAACCATTGAGAATAGACTATGAATAAGAACCTGGCAGCATTCGGCTTTATGACCAGTTTGACGCTCCATTGGCTTCCTGATATCGCCATGCTGACCCTCCTGGCGCAAAGTCCAGCAGGGCCGCAGAAGTTGCTGACCGATGCGCTCTCTTGGATTGATGGGTTGGGCGCATTGGGGGCGATCGCCTTCATCCTGCTGTATATTGTCGCCACTGTTGCCTTCCTCCCCGGTTCCGTTGTCACCCTGGGCGCAGGCGTCGTGTTTGGGGTTGTCGCAGGTTCCATCTATGTCTTCATTGGTGCGACCTTGGGCGCAACCCTGGCCTTTCTCGTTGGGCGCTATGTTGCTCGGGGTTGGGTCTCGAAAAAAATTGAGGGCAATGCCCAATTCCAAGCTGTCGACCGAGCCGTTGGGCGCGAAGGGCTGAAGATCGTCTTGCTGACCCGGCTCTCTCCCATTTTCCCCTTCAACCTGCTGAACTATGCCTTCGGTGTTACGGGTGTTTCCCTGCGGGACTATGTCCTGGGTTCCGTCGGCATGATTCCTGGAACCATCATGTATGTCTATCTGGGTTCCCTAGCCGGTAACCTTGCCACCATCGGTGCGGGCGAAGCGCCATCCAATCCCACCATCACCTGGACGATTCGGATTGTCGGCTTCATTGCCACCGTTGCCGTTACGCTCTACGTCACCCGCGTTGCTCGCAAAGCCCTGCAGGAAAGTATTGGTAACGACCAAGCTCCCTCCTGAACATGCCCTTGCTTAGCGTTGTTTAACGTTTAATGCTTGACGGAAGTGATTCTTGCGATCGCTTGAGATGCTTCATGGTGGGCGATCGCCTCATGCGCCGACACTGTACTTCAGCCCTGAGTTCAGAGCTCATTTCATTCGTCGAAATTCCTTTTATTAGTCGGATTTTACTCATTCATTCAGACCTTTAAGTCATTCACCCCTTCACCCCTCCAAAACCTTCCCATGCCACACCCTGTAACCGTTCTACCGCAAGACGAAGCGAACCAAAGACTCGTCTCCTACGTTCATCCTCCCGATTGGCAAAACCCTACTCCAAACGACACCTATGATTTGGTCGTCATTGGGGCGGGAACTGCTGGATTGGTCACGGCCGCCGGAACCGCCGGATTGGGCATTGGCCTAAAAGTAGCGCTCGTCGAGCGTCATCTCATGGGCGGAGACTGTTTAAATGTGGGGTGTGTGCCCTCCAAATGCATCATCCGCTCGTCCCGTGTGATTGGCGAATTGCGTGCAGCTCCGTCGTTGGGCGTACATCCTGGCGAAGCCCATGTGGATTTCCCGGCGGTCATGGAACGGATGCGGCGACTGCGAGCTGGCATCAGTCATCACGACTCTGTGCAACGTTTCTCCAAGCTCGGTATTGATGTGTTTTTGGGAGAAGGCCGCTTCCTCAACGGCAATACGCTAGAAGTTGATGGCAAACGGCTAACGTTCAAAAAAGCAGTGATTGCAACGGGAGCACGGGCAGCACGTCCTGGTATTCCCGGCATGGAGGAAGTGGGCTATCTCACTAATGAAACCGTGTTCTCGCTAACGGAGCGTCCCCGACGCTTGGGCGTTATCGGCGGTGGCCCCATTGGTTGTGAACTGGCACAATCCTTTCAACGCCTGGGTTGTGAGGTGACTCTCCTGCATCGTGGCAGCCACATTCTCAACAAAGAAGACGCCGAAGCCGCAGATATTGTGCAAAAGGTTTTCCTTGAAGAAGGCATTCAGTTGGTCGTTGGAGCCGATATTCAACGGGTATCGCGATCGCCCGAAGGCAAGGTGATCCATTTCGTCCGCGAGGGTCGGCAAGAATCCGTCGTCGTCGATGAAATCCTGGTGGGGGCAGGACGAGCACCGAATGTGGAAAGCTTGAACCTGGAAGCCGCAGGGGTTACGTACAATCGCCGTGGAGTTGAGGTCAACGACTTTCTGCAAACCACTAACCCCAAGATCTACGCGGCAGGGGATATTTGTATGGATTGGAAGTTCACCCATGCAGCGGACTCTGCAGCTCGCATCGTGATCAAAAATCTATTTTTCTCGCCCTTTGGCTTGAAGCGATCGCGCCTCAGCAACCTGATAATGCCCTGGGCTACCTACACCGATCCCGAAATTGCCCATGTGGGGCTTTATGAGGAAGAAGCCCATGCAAAAGGGCTAGAGGTGAGCACCATCAAAATCCTCTTTAGCTCCGTGGATCGGGCGATCGCCGATGGGGATGAAGATGGCTTCGTCAAAATCCTGCATGCTAAAGGATCCGACAAAATCCTCGGGGCAACGATCGTGGCACGACATGCTGGAGATCTGATCAGCGAAATCACCACCGCGATGGTTGGTGGGCTGGGACTGAATAGTCTCTCTACCACAATTCACCCGTATCCGACCCAAGCCGAGGGGATCAAGAAAGCCGCCGATGCCTATCGTCGTACCCTGCTGACTCCGCGCACGCAAACCTTCTTGAAATGGCTAACCAAGCTTTCCTGACGTATGCCAACGCCCATAGGTCTTGTGCAAAACTTGGGAGTTCCGCGATGACTTCGTTGATTGTGTCGTCACAACGCGGCCACACAATCACATGCGGTTACGCCAATCCCTGTGTTGTATAACCCCAGTCGATAGAAATTCCCTGGCTTGATGAACGATCCAATAGATGAACAATCCAACAGGGTTACCGAAACGAGTGATGGAATTGATACGAATCAACATGCGTGCAGCTTGAGCAGGGTGCAAAACTAAGGATGAGGGCAATTGGCACATGCTCACCTGGCGATGGCAGGGATGCCGTTACATTGGATCTATAGGCCGCTCTTACGATCGTTCTGCAGCGTGTGAGTCAAGCCTTCAGCCATTACTTCTACCGTGGAAACACTAAGGATAGGATTCTCGTTTCCGGGAACCCTAACTGTAGGCGCCTTCGTCACATCTTTTGAACAACCCTGATGCGATCGGGCGATCGCCGAAGATTAAAGTAGCGTCCTTATGCTATCCACTTCTGCTGTTCCTCTCCTCGTCCATTCTCTCCAGTTCTTATGGCTTCAGTTGCCCGCAAGAATTTGTTGGAAGATATTCCCCGCTTTCTGGTTGCCCAAGCTGGCGTCATGTTTGCCGTTAGCCTGGTCACTATTCAAACTGGTATCATCCAAGGATTTGGGCGATCGACCACGACGATCATCGATGACTCCAGCGCCGACATTTGGCTCAGTGCCGAAGAGATGGTGAACCTGCAACTCACGCTTCCCATCCCTGCTGCTACGGTTGCCGATGCGGAAGAGGTTGAAGGGGTACGTCATGCTGAAGCCCTGCTCACCCGTACTACTATGTGGCGCGGCCCAAACGGCGAAATTGCCCCTGTCCAAATCATTGGCTTTGACCCTGCCAGCACCCTCTTTTCTGCGGGGAGCATTACCGAGGGGGATGTGGGGCGGTTGCAAGAACCTCACACCATTTTGCCCGATGCCTCCAATCTCAATTCCCTTGGCTTACATGGCGGAGTGGGAGACGATGCCACTATTAGCTCGTTACCGGCTCGCGTCGTTGGTTTAACGGAAGGGACCCAATCGCTTCCGGCCAGCGCTTATATTTTCACCTCCCTGCGCAATGCCAATGCGTATTTAACTTCTGGCTTTAACTCCTCCACCAATTG
>JBCBSL010000267.1:0-8502 GCA_039819145.1 Cyanobacteria bacterium J06638_22 | reverse complement strand
GCGCTATACCGTCCAACCCATCCACTATCTGGATACGATCGCCACCACCGTGAGCATTGTGTCAGCACCACGCTCAAGCATCATGTTTTCCAATCTGTGATCAGTAGCTCGGCAGGATGAAAAACCAGATCCTAAAAACCTTCGCCGCACGCAGCGCGTGCGGCGAAGGTTTTTAGGGTTTTAGGTTTAATTGCACCTACCGACTTAGGAATCATCTCACCACGGAAATATGGTCTTTTGAAATCTGGCATTGGTTATCTCTATTGATGAAATTTTGCGGAAAAATTGTTCCTGAGTTGTTGATTTCTTGATAGTTGAAATCAATTCTGCTTAGCTACCAAGTTGGGTAGACCTCAACAGCATCAAGACGTTTACATCGTGAACACCATGCAGAAACGTATTGCTACGGTCATTCGCACGTCTGTTTGTACGGTCTTTTTAGGTATCTTTATCTTCGTCGCGCCAGCCTTGGCGCTGGAGGTTGACTTCGGTCAACAGGTTGAGTTGAAAGCTAGCAGCCCTCTGGGCGTTCCTCTCCATGAGTTGCCCCAGCCCAGTTTATTTGGTCGTGCGCCTGATAGGGCAAAGGCTACGGTGATTGGCTTCGATGATCAAAAGCGGTGGATCAACATTCAACTATCGGACAGTAGAGAGGGTTGGATCGTTGAACGCTACATCGGTAAGGTGTTGGCTACTGAGCCTGACAGCTCACCACCTGATTCTGTAACACCTCCAGATGATATCGTTCAACCTCCGCCTATCGTTGAACCCGGTACTGTTATTCTCCCTGGGCAAAGCGGTGATCCATTGCTGCGGCAACTCAAGATCATGTACTCTCCGCTTGATGCTGTTGGCTATCGCAAAGCTCGCGATCTTCTGTACTCACAAATTGATAATAAGGCTGGCATCGTTGAGGGTATCTATACGGGCTATCGTGCGCGTATTTCTCGAAACTCACGCCGGCCTAGAGCTGATGCTATAGCTGGAGGGATTAATGCCGAACATGTTTGGCCGCAAAGCAAAGGGGCAACGGGTGCTGCAAAAAGTGATATGCACCATCTTTTCCCAGCCAGAGAGGAAGTGAATGGCGATCGCCGGAATTACCCCTTTGCAGATATTCCTGACGATCAAACAGATTCTTGGTACCTCGATGATGAGGAAGAATTTGTAAAACCAGCTCCTCAGGTTATTGATTTGTACAGCGAAGGTGACCGTGGCGCATTCGAGCCTCGAGAAAGCAAGAAGGGTGACATTGCTCGAGCCATATTTTATTTCCAAACAATTTATCCAAATCGTGCAGATGACTTCTTCAACGCTCAGAAAACGACCCTTTGCCAATGGGTAGAGGCCGATCCAGCTGATGCAGGTGAAATTGAGCGCAGCCACAAAATTGCTAGGACGGATCAAGGAAATGAAAATCCCTTCGTGTTAGATGAAACACTGCCTCAACGAACTTACTGCAATGGATGATTTTGCTTATTCTAATGCCTTGATGCCTTGATGCTTCACTGGTATCGGGCATTAGAGTGGTTTCAGGGCGATCGCTCATCGTCGTAAGCTGAGGCTAGAAACGAAATCCAGTAGGTAGCTGAGGCTTGTTGGGAAATAGGCTGAATCAAGGCCGTGTTTGTTTGTGGGCTCTCCAGATGGAGTGGCATCGAGATAGAAGTGCCACAGAGATCAGTGAAATGCGGAAGTTTATGGAAAGATATGAGCAGTTGTTGGGATCATCTGTAAATGACACAGCATCGTAATCGTGCTCAGAAGATCGAAGTGACGTTTCAGCTTTGGGGGTGGGCTTTATTCATCCTATCGGCGAGCTTCTTTGTAGCGGCAAGTATCAGAGTGGGAGATGTATTAAGTCTCTTGGGTAGTTTATTGTTTTTCTTTGCTTGTATCTTGTTTTTGATTCCCTTGGTGAGGATGCGCGAGTAATGAGTTGCCAAATTCAGTGGTAGCGATCGCCCATAACATTCCCATGCACGCCGACCGCTGAAAGCCAATCTGATAGGCGCTTGAGGTGATCTTTAATGAGTGATTGAAAACGTTGGGGAATTGGCGATCGCTAAAAATTCTATATAGTGGTCGCAGTGAAGCGTGTTGATTTCCTTGCCATGGTTGCTACTGTCACTCGACCACCCGGCCTCAGCACACCCGACTGGGTGCAAAAGCTGCAATACACCGTCCGACCCATCCACTACCTCGATACGGTTGGAGCCTACGGTAGTATCGTTCGTGCGCCTCTCATCGGTGATAACCCCAACACATTCCTGGTGAGCAGCCCGGCGGGAATTCAACAATTGTTTTCTGGCGCAGGGGGTCGCATTAGCTCGCCCCCCAATCGTCTTCTCCGTCCGATTGTTGGCGATGCCTCGCTCTTTTTCCTAGAGGGCGATCGCCATCGCCGTGAGCGACGTTTGCTGATGCCACCGTTCCATGGCGATCGCATCAAGACCTACGGCGACACAATTCGCGATCTCGCAACCCATGCCTTAGCCGATCGCCAGCCCGGCATCCCGTTTCCCATTCGGGAAGTCATGCAAGACATCTCGTTGGATGTCATTTTGAAAGTGGTGTTTGGGGTCACTGGCGCCGAGCGTTTTGCTCGCCTCAAGGGCTACATTCTTCGCCTAGCCGAAACCCTGCGATCGCCTCTGTTTGCGTCCTGCTTATTTTTCCCAGCGTTGCAGAAACCCTATGGACCTTGGGCAACCTTCACAGACGTGCAGCAAAAGATTGACGAATTGCTCTACGCCCAAATTCGCGATCGCCGCCAAGAGGCGGCGGATGAATCACCCAATACGGATATCTTGAGCCTGCTGATTGCGGCTCGCGATGAAGATGGCAATGCCATGACAGATGGTGAGTTGCGCGATGAATTGGTGACCCTGTTACTGGCCGGGAATGAAACCACCGCTAGTGCAGCCTCTTGGGTCATGTATTGGACCTACCGCCATCCGGGTGTACTGGAGCGTCTGCGAGCGGAATTGCAAGAACTTGGTTCGAATCCCGATCCCATGGCGATCGCCCGCTTACCCTACTTGAGTGCTATCTGCAACGAATCGCTGCGGCTGTTTCCTGTAGCGATGCTAACTGTTCCACGCATCGTCAAAGCTCCTGTAGAAATTCAAGGTTACGCCTTTGAGCCAGGTAGCATTTTGTATGGGTGCATTTATTTGACCCATCGTCGTCCGGATCTGTATCCCGAACCGCTATCTTTTAAGCCCGAACGCTTTTTAGAGAGAACTTATACACCCTTTGAGTTCTTGCCCTTTGGTGGCGGCGAACGTCGCTGTATTGGGGAGGCATTGGCACTTTTCGAACTCAAGCTGGTGGTGACAGCGATGGTGATGAATTCAGCGCTGAAATTGGCAGATCAACGCCCAGAAAGCCCCCGACGTTCTGGTGTAATCGTGGTGCCCGGACGCGGTGTTCCAATGGTGTTGCAGCATTAAGGTCTAGTGCTGACGGTAGAGGGTGCTTGTAATTTTCTCTCTTCTGATTCACTGACTTTTAGCCTAGACCACACTTGGAGTTAGAGCGGATGCGGATGCTCAAGTATAAGGCTCCCGTGAAACATATTGAATACTGCTCAACTTTACCTTTAGGCACCTTTGTCTCTCAGTTTGAAGCCGGAGTTAACATGCAAGCATGGATTGGAAAAGCGCTCTTTGCCATAGGAGTAATACACACACTATTCGGCATCATCGTCATGCATGAAACCCTCTCGATCTTGGTCGGTGAAGGGTTATTCAACACCGTAAATGGCCAACCAGGGCGTGAAGCGGTATTTTGGTTCTTATTCACTGGTTTCCTGTTGCTGATCGTCGGCGCATTAATCAACTGGATTGAACAGCACCACGCAACGTTGCCTACTTTTTTGAGATGGTCATTTCTTGCCCTGACGCTACTCGGCATAATCGTCATACCGATCTCGGGTGTTTGGCTGATAATTCCATGCGTCGTGGGCATATTTGTTCGAGCCAGCAAGCCTGAAGAGCAACAAAGTACTTTCCCGTCAGGCTATGAATAAACGCAGTTGTTCACCGCTCTGTTTAGTCCATAGGGCATTAATGCCTTGTGGAACCCGATTTCAACAGCACTCCCCTTCCCTAGGTTTTAATTTTCTTGCTAATCCCTTACACGGTCGTTGTCAGGATTTTGGGTTGCCACAGCCCCTCCCAATCTTTACCTGGAGGATGCTGCTGTAAATAAGTGATCCGTTCTAGATAGAGACGACTCGGCTTGTCATGAGGGGCGATCGCCACACAGTCAGTAAAGTGTTGGTATGCTGCTTCCCATTGCTGATGCCAGTAGTGCTCTAATCCCCCTTCGAAGCGATCGCGCAAGGTTGCTTGTTGCTCGGTTAGATTTCCAGCCGTGTCTAAGAGTTCATAAATCATGCTGGGTTCAGTTTGCCCTGGCAAGAGGAGGCGATCGATTGTCCGAGTTTCAATGACATCTGCAGCCGCTTTTCGGGTCGTTGCAGAGAGTAATATTGTCGTGCCATAGCGTTTGCTAGCCGACTCTAAATATTCAGCAAGCTGCATCGGTTGCCCCAAAACAGTGTAAGACTTCGCCTGTTTTGAGCCAATATTCCCTGCAACGAGTTTTCCTGTGGCTAAACCAATCCGAATGTGAATCTCAGGTAAGCCTTTTCGAATCCCCATGATGTCAGGTAATAAACGTCGTAGCTTGATGAGTTGCGACAGTTGCTCCAGGGCAGCATAACAAGCCAGTTTGGCATGGTCTGTTTCGCTGACAAAGGGAGGGCCCCAAAATGCTGTTACGGCATCACCAATAAACTTATCGAGCACACCGTTGTGGGCCAAAATCGGTTCTGACGCTAAGGTTAGGTATTGATTAATTAGGGCAACCAAGCCTTGAGGCGTCAGCAGTTCACTCATCGTGCTAAAGCCTGCGATATCTGAAACAAACACCGTCATTTCTTCTTGGTGAGTTGCGATCGCCTCACTGGGTTGATCCAATAGCCGCTTGATAATACGAGGGTCAACATATTGCCCAAAGGTTTCTTTGAGATGCTCCTTGGCTTGAATATCCGTGACCATTGCATTAAAGGATTGGGAGAGCAGACCAATTTCATCGTGGGATGCGATCGGAGCACGAATCTCTAAATCCCCTTGCTCAACAGCCTGTGTGCTCTTCACTAATCGTCGAATGGGGCGCACGAGCCCAAGGGTCACGGCTGAGGAAAAGGTGAGTCCGAGTCCTGTCGCGATCGCGGCTAAAATCCAACTGACGCGTAGGGCTTCTTGCTCGTGTTGCTTAGCCGAGCGAGCCGATGCGGCGGTAAACTCGCCTAATTCGAACAAAACGTTCTGAATCCGCTGATCAAAATTGTCTTCAAATTTTTCCAGTTGTTGGTCAAGAATCTCTGCGACGTCTCGTTCTCCGGCCTGTAACAGGGCAAAGACTTCTACACTTTGATCATGAAAGTTCTGGTGATCCGTTTCTAGCACCTCTAGTAATGGACGGATACGCGCAAACTCAACGACATCTTCGGCTCGCGTCGCATTCTGCACAGCGACTTCAGCGAGGGCGATCGCCGCTTCCAGTTCGTCATCCACTAATGTGCCGCGTTCTTCAAACTTTGCCAGTTCTGCTTCCACTGAGGCGAGATCAACCGGCTCCGTTTCCAGCAATCGCACCGCCCGTTCGTAGTGAATTTCCTGTTCGAGGGCGTGAATATTAATGACAGCAACACTTTCGGTCAATGTCGTTAGATAGTTGGCGAGATCAAATAACTCATTATTAACGAGAGCAATATTGCGGTGGTTAATGTAAGTCACCCCAAGGAGTAATGCCAACATACTGCTGGCAATCCCAAATATTTTGACACCGATGGAAATTGTAAATCGCTTCATAATGCCTCTTGGGCAAGATTGATAAGATATGGATAAAGAAAGATGCAGGGATGAAACCTATTTCTGGGTCATCTGCCAAACGCCATCCCAGTTGGACGTTGGGGGATGATTCCGAAAGGTTTCAATCCGTTGCAGGTAGAGCTGTGCTGGCGGATCGGGGCGATCGCTCGTAATGCAGGCAGAAAAATGAGCATGGGCTTCATCCCATTGCTGGTTGCGGTAGGCCGCTAATCCTTTGGCGAATTCACGCTGTTGGTGACGAGCAATCTCATCCAAGGTCAATTCATGCCCGAGCAGTTCATACACTCTGACCGGTTCTTCTTTACCGATGACCTGAATCCAGTCGAGTTCTCGGGTTGCATAGCGATCGCTGAGCATGGCTTGCGTATCTTCGGTCAGGGCGATCGCTACCCCATATTGCTTGGTGACGCCCTTCAGCCGCGAGGCAATATTAACCGTATCACCCATGACGGTATAGGACTTTGCTGTTGTTGAGCCCATATTCCCAACAACTAAGGAGCCCGTTGCAATCCCTACCCGTAGATGTAATGTGGATGCAGACTGGCTAGAAGATGCTTGAGATTGCAGCAGTTGCTGAATTTTGGGGAGTTGTGCCTGTTGTTCAAGGGCGGTCTCACAGGCAAAGTTCGCGTGCTCATCAGCATCCGCAAACGGGGCTCCCCAAAATCCCATCACCAAAGTATCAATAAACTTATCGATCACCCCAAACTGATTAGAAACGGGACGAGACATCAAGGTTAGATAATCATTGGTGACGGTCACCAAATCATCGGGTGACAGGGTTCTTGCGTGTTCACTAAAGCCCTCGACATCCGCAAAGAAAACCGTCATCACTTGGCGATCGCCCGTGGTGGCGGTGTCTTCCGCAGGCGTTAACAACTGCTTGACCACGCGCGGATCAACGTATTTACCAAAGGTCTCTTCGAGTGTGGCTTTGGATTTTAGCTCCTTCACCATGTGATTAAACGCTGTCGTGAGTGTTGCAACTTCATCTCGACTCGATGGCGTTATCAGCGTATTGAAGTCGCCTTGCTGCACGGCTTGCATGCTCTGGCTCAACTGCTGTACTGGACGCACCAACCCGAAGGTCACGACCCACGCACACGCGCCTCCGAGCACGGTGGCAATCATGGCGATCGCCACGCTGAGTTGCTGCACAATTTGCTGGTGCTGTTGAGCACTTTGAGCTGCTGCAACGGTAAAGGCTCCTAGCTCGAGCAAAATATCTTCAATGCTGCGATTAAACGCTTCTTCCTCTACGGCTAAATCCTCTTCTAAGCGATGAGCTTCAGCAAATTGACCGGCTTCCAGCAGGCCTAGTACGTCCACAGCATGATCGTGAAAGTCTTGATGGGCATCTTCCACAGCTTCGAGCTGAGCCAACAAATGTACTAGATCTTGGCGTTGAGTACTGTCTGCAATGAATGTACTGGCCTCGTCTAGCATGCCTTCAGCCGCGAGTAACTCTGCTTGAACCTCTTGATTGCGCTGCTCAAACTCGGTAATTTCGGCCACGATGCGATCGCGATCAACGGGTTCAATTTCGTAATGCTTGAGAATTCGCTCGAATAGAACTTCCTGCTCTAATGCATGAACATCGACTTTGGCAACGGCATTTGTAATCGGGATGGTGTAATCCACCAGCGATTCAATTTCTTCGCTTACACGTCGCAGCCGATTGGAGGAAACGTACACCACAATGAGCAGCAACCCTAACATGCTGGTAGCGATACCAAAAATTTTGATGCCAATTGGTATCTGCCGCTTTTGTAAAACCGCCACAGTGTTCAATCCTTGATATGCAGGTAAGTTGGCTCAACGTCTTCGATTAGCAGATGTCATAGCCCTGTAGCCTTGCCCTGATTAACATCTATAGCGCTATGAGCATTATTTAAGTACGGTTGTGTGGCGCGCACCGCGCCACACAACCGTTTCAGGGCTTAATGCGGGTGCATACCACTATAAGCACTAAATTTTGAGTATTGGCCAGGCTGTTTCTTTAGAGTTCACAGACAAGCTGTAGATGAAACACCC
This sequence comes from Cyanobacteria bacterium J06638_22, assembly GCA_039819145.1. Classification (GTDB taxonomy): domain Bacteria; phylum Cyanobacteriota; class Cyanobacteriia; order Elainellales; family Elainellaceae; genus Vacuolonema. Next base: position 562 of record JBCBSL010000267.1, on the reverse strand, counting down.
GACAGACAATTTTGCTGCAATTCTTTACCAAAGGAAGTGAGTGCCCTGGCAAGATTCATTGGCTCGACGGGGAATCATTGCCCCAATGTAGGAGCGCGATCGCCAACGAAGATGCTGAACCAATAAACCATGTCATTGTATGGATACAGCCAACTTGCAACTAATCGCTAGGTGGGGTGGTTATGCTTCGGAAATGCTGTAGATCTTTTCAGGTGCAAGGCTAAAGTGCTTTAACTGAGCAACTTCTCTGACTTGATCGAGTAGGTTAAGTGAATTGGGTGGGTGCCATGGTAGATACTCATAACGCCCCTAAGTGAGTGCTTAACGGACAAAAATGAAGTATAAGTTCTGTGGATCAGGGTGTTATCTATCACTTTTGACGCTGAGAATATATAGTTAGGCTGTAAATCTCTGCGGAGATATAGCTCCAAGATTGGCCGATTGGTTGAAGTTTAGATCGAACTGCTTTAATTGGTACTTTATAAGGGCGTTGTTGCATGAAAGGAGCATGGATTCGGTAATGGACTAAGGTTTAAGTACCATCAAAAACCCTTGCATCCAT
>JBCBSL010000266.1:0-8523 GCA_039819145.1 Cyanobacteria bacterium J06638_22 | reverse complement strand
GCCCTCATCCCCCAGCCCCTTCTCCCAAAATGGGCGAAGGGGAGCCGGATTCAAAGTCCCTCTCCCGCTCTGGGAGAAGGATTTAGGGTGAGGGCTTACAGGGGATGCTTTATTAGTTGGACGACTCTTAGACCTCTCAAACGTCCTGAAACACCCTTTCGGGGTTTGGATTCCCAGAAAACCTAGCGAGCTTTTTGGTGATAGCTCGGTCGATCGTCACTATCTTGTTATCCCCTTTAAGATGCGGATATTAACGAACCATCACCGAGTCATTCCTCCTGCTGTCCCTGGCATCCCTGAACCGTCGTTACCCACTTGCCTGCTGAGAGAACGATGACTTTTCTTTCGATTACCTACGGCATTTTCCTCCTCAGTGTCCTGGGGTTGTATTGGTCTGTGGAAGGGCGATCGCTCAAGCTACTGATCATCCTGGCCGCTAGCCTGGTCTTTTACAGCTCCTTGCAAATCCAATATGTGCCACTGCTACTGGTGATGGGGTGGCTGACCTACCAGTTGGGATTGGCCTTGGCAACGCCGGTGGATTGGCGCACAGACGATGAGGCATGGGAGCAAGAGGAGGAGCGCTGGCAACGGCGAAGACGACGGCTTCTGATCATTGGGATTACGCTCAATGTTATTTTGCTGCTGGGATTTAAGTATGTCCCCTTTTTCCTCTCCTCGGTTTATGCAGTTTCGGGGTGGCAAGGCGCCGAGGTCGGGGCGAACTGGGTCGGCGACAATCTGCTTGCGCCTTTGGGCATCAGCTTCTTCAGTTTCGAATGCATTGCTTATCTGGTCGATGTGTATCGCGGGGCTCCGGCTACCCATAGTCTGTTAAAGTTCGCGTCCTACAAGCTCTTCTTCCCGAAACTGATTTCTGGCCCCATTACTCGCTTTCATCCGCTGGCCACCCAATGGCAAGGGCTACGGTTTCCCCAGCCTTCGCAGATCGTGGAGGGGTTATGGCTCATCGCTGTGGGTGCCGTGAAGAAGCTACTGCTGGCCGACCACCTGGCAACCCTGGTCAACCTCAGCTTTGGCAACCTGGAGCGCGCGGGAAGTGGGGATTTGTGGCTGGCGATCGCCGCCTATGGGCTGCAGCTCTACCTCGACTTCAGCGGTTATGTGGATGTGGCAAGAGGATCAGCCATTTTGCTCGGGTTAGACCTGCCGCAAAACTTCAACTTCCCCTACTTCTGCACCAACATCGCCGACTTTTGGCGGCGCTGGCACATGACCCTGGGAGACTGGCTGCGCAACTACCTCTACTTTCCCCTGGGCGGATCGCGCAACGGGTTAGGACGGACTTGCCTGAACCTGATGATTGTGATGGTGATTGCGGGCATCTGGCATGGAGCCGCCTGGGGGTTTGTCGTGTGGGGCACGCTCCACGGCCTTTTCTTGGTGCTGCATCGGTTGACGGATGTGATTTCCAAGGAAGCACCATCCCTTGCCAACTTTTGGAAATCAGTTCCTGGCACCGTCTTAGGGTGGGGCATCACCCAGGCATCGGTCTTCTTTGCCTGGATTTTCTTCCGGCTCCCCAACCTCAATCAATCCTGGTTGGTGGTGCAGCGATTGTGGGGCTACCAGGGAGATGCTCAGTTTGCTCAGAAGATCTATATTGAGGCGCTCGCTAGCGATCGCTTTCATGTAACGGCGATGGTATTGGGGCTGACGATCGCCATGGGCATTGCATATCTGTTCCATCGGGGCTTCAAGTTGCAACTCAGCCTCCCGATTAAACTGTTGCTGATTCCCACCTGCCTCTTCATCGCCTGGGTTCTAGCCCCCAACGAAAGTCCTCCTTATATTTATTTTGATTTCTAATAGGGGCTGTCACCAATTAGGTGTCAAAGTCCTCCACAGAAGCGTTTACAGCCCCTAGCTCATATTGTTGGGACGGGCGCGTAACACTTATCCTGCAAGACTTCTGCAATCAATTGATGGCGCGCCCTAGGGGCTGTCTGTCAGGGCTTATGCATTTTATTGAGCGGGTGGGCGCGTCTACCCGCTCAATAAAATGCTGATTATAAAGAAAAGCGTAGAACCACCTGAGCCAAAGAGGAAAGTTAGCGTATATAGTTAGTTCTTGATCATTTGGCCGATCACTGATTTTCCACAGATGCGGCCTATGCCCTGCTAGTACAGCATTTTTCCACTATGGCTGACTCGACTTCCGATCCGATGCGTCTGGCAAAACGGCGATCGCCCTTCCCATGGCGCTATACCCTCGACACTCTGGCTCTGCTGGTTTGGGCTGGGTTACTTCTGCGATTTTGGATAACAGGGCGGATCAATGTGCTGCTGCACCCTGACTATGTCTGGTTAGCCGTATTGGCAGGTTTCTTCTTGCTCGGATTGGGGCTATGGCGGGGGCGGCTGTTGTTGACGTCCGCCGGACGGCGCATCGCCAGCGCCCAATCTACCCCCCAGGCCCAGATGCAGCATTTTAATCTATTTCCCCCAAGCTGGAGCAGTGCAGTCTTGCTGGTGGTGGCGCTGTTTGGCTTGCAGTTTGTACCACAGCCTTTCTCTAGCCAGATGGCGCTAGATCGCGGGGTTGCAGACACTCTGACGATGACGCGATCGCAGCCTCAATCCTTTCGGGGTGGCACGCGTCCCGAGGATCGATCGCTGATCGACTGGGTGCGAACCTTGAATGTCTATCCTGAACCCGACGCCTACGAGGGACAACGCACCAGTGTCGAAGGGTTTGTTATCCACTCCCCCGAACTCCCCGACGACTATTTGATGCTGGCACGGTTCGTTATCACCTGCTGTGCAGCGGATGTGTATCCGGTCGGTTTACCCGTTAAGCTGACGGGCGATCGGGCCGATTATCCTGCCGATGCCTGGTTTCGAGTAGAAGGCAGCATGGCTACCGAAACCCTCAACGGACAACGACAACTGGTGATTCAGCCAGAGCAACTGGTTCCCATTGATGAGCCCGAAAACCCCTATGAATATTAAGAAACACAATCTAAATATTAAGTCTGTTAAAGTGTAGGTCTGAATCTTGACGCCAAGAATGTGTAGGTAGAAATGAATCCTATCAAAAACATCAGAATTTCAATCAAGTTGAACCAAAAGGTTGACTGATTTTATGCGCCTTTAGGGGTACCCTGTTGTTTGATGGTTTGGGTCAATGTCGGTTCTAAATCCTATTTCTAATTGTCTTCTGCTAATTTACGTTAAGTTATTAACCGCAACGGATACGGATATGAGTTTACCGATTACACGCTAATGCTTACACGGTCATAGCCACGGTCATAGCCGTTGGGTTGCTGAATCCCGCTCCGCTGAATCTCTGTGCATCCGCCCCTGTGTGCATCCATCCCATTACACATCGGCCCATTACACATCGGCCCATTACACATCGGCCAGTTACACACAAGGTCCGTTACAAACCAAGATGGTGAACCCGTTGAATTCATCGTCGTTCTGACTTGCCGGGCGATCGCACCTAGATCGCGTTAATGAATGTTAGAGGCATGTTGTAGCGGATTTCCGAATAAGCCTGGTCTTACCTTTATAAGTGTTAGGAAACTGGTGCATTAATGAAATCGTTTCAACGACGTGTTCGCGATATCACCGAACCCCTCACTAATTTGCGCCAGGAGAACGGGTCTACGTCCCGTCGCCGCAAGGATGGCGCGGCGGTACGACCATTCTTGCCAAGGCCATCGATCTCGACAAAATCATCGACATCACCGACATCATCAGAAAAAACACATTGGCCTCAGGATGTTCAGAAGTCCCTGCAGTCCTGTTTGAATGTCGTGCGTTGCCCGCCCCCTTGTCCTAAGCGAAAACAGGGGAATTGTAAGAAGCGGTGGAGTTCTGCCGCGATCTTTGCGGTAGCGGTGGTCTCTCTCTCTAGCACTATTGGCTATCGCCTTTACAATGAACCCCAGCTAGCGGTTGGCACCATTTCCCCCCGCACCCTGCGTGCCCCTGATGAGGCCTCTGTGACCGATGAGGAAACAACAGAGAGCAATCGTCAGTCCGCACGCATTGGGGCTGTCCCCGTGTTACAGATTGATGGTGATATCAACCAACAGATCTATCAAGAATTGCAGCGGCTATTAGATGAGGGGGATGCCCTACGATTGCAAGCGGGGACGTTTCCCTTCGCCTTACCCTCTCTCCTCTCGACGCAAACCCAACGCTACTTGCGGCGAGCCAGTGAAGAGGAGTGGAAAGCAGCGCTGGAGCAGGCTGAAGGTCGCTCTCCATTGACCGGAAGCCTAGAAACACCAACGGCTCAAGCCCTGGCCGTGGTGGAGCTGCAAAACTATCGACGCTATGCCTCTGAGGATGACTACTCAACCCTGCTTCAATCGATTGAGCGCGCGCGCAAGTCATACAGCACGGCGCTAGCAGCGTTGTTACAGTCCCCCCCAGCCGGCACATCGAATCCCTTCGCACCAGAATTGTTTGAGCTAACCGATACGGCATGGCTCACAACGAAATCGGATATCCGCCGCATTCTAGAACGGATTCTCACCCAGGGTATCCCTGCAGGCTTGCCATCGGACGTCCTTGTCCGTGCCGTTGAGATGCATACCGATGGCGCGTTATCGGGCGATGCCGAAACGATTGCGCAACAGATTCTGCTGGCAGTCCTGGAACCCAACCTCGTGCAAGATCCGGAACAGACCCGTCTGCGTGCTGAACAAGCGGCTAAAGAGGTCGAACCCGTGACCATCACCGTGCGCCGGGGAGAAGTCATTGTCGAAGCGGGGCAACCCATTACCCAACGCGAGTTTGTTCTGCTCGACCACTTTGAAATGAGCGAACGCGCCATCGACTGGCTGGGATTGGTAGGGTTCATTGCCTTGGTCAGCGGCGGGGTCGGCATTTTCTTATTAGTAGAACGGCGATTCCATCCGGGTTTGCGACGACGAGACTATGCTCTGGTGACACTGCTTACTTTAACGACCCCGTTGATGGCAGCCGTGGGCATTGCAGCCACTAGCCTGCCAGCGGTGGGGCTGCTCGTTGGCAGCTTCTATGGCTCGGCCTTAGGGGTAACGGTGGTGGGGTTACTGAGCATCGCGCTGCCCATCGGGATGGATCTGGGGAGCCGACATCTGGCCGCCAGTGCGATCGCCAGCTTGCTCGGAGCCTTTATGGCCGGACGGTTGCGATCGCGGGAAGAACTGGCATTGCTGGGCGGGAGCGTTGGCTTGACCCAGGGACTCACCTACCTAATCTTGAGCCTAATCATCAGCCCATGGACAGCCCCCGTTTGGTACACCGTGCTGACAGCGTCTATCGTGCAGGCATTGATGGGCGTTGCCTGGAGTGTTACGGCACTAGGGCTAAGTCCCTACCTAGAGCAATTATTCGACATTGTTACCCCCAGCCGCTTGGCAGAATTGTCGAACCCCAATCGTCCATTGCTTGAGCGCCTGGCGGCTGAGGTTCCTGGCACCTTCCAGCACACGCTGTTTGTGGCAACTCTGGCCGAGGCTGCAGCTCGTGAGCTGGGCTGTAACGTCGAATTGGTGCGGGCGGGCACGCTCTACCACGACATCGGCAAGATGCATGACCCCCTAGGCTTTATCGAAAACCAGATGGGGGGTCCGAACAAGCATGACCTGATCGACGACCCCTGGCGCAGTGCCGACATCATCAAAAAGCATGTCACGGTCGGCATCACCATGGCAAAGAAATACCGCTTACCTAAGGCAATTCGTTCCTTCATCCCTGAGCACCAGGGGGCGATGCAGATCGCCTATTTCTATCATAAGGCGAAGGAGCGAGCCGCCGCCGATCCAACCATCATTGTGCGGGAAGAAGATTTCCGATATGACGGCCCTATTCCCCAATCGCGGGAAACAGGGATTGTGATGTTAGCCGATTCTTGTGAGGCAGCGCTGCGATCGCTCAAGGATGCGACGCCAACCGAAGCCCTGGCTATGGTCAACCGTATCTTGCGCGCCCGGTGGCAAGACCAGCAGCTGGTAGATTCTGGGCTAGAGCGCAAAGAAATGCCCATCATTGCCGACATCTTCGTGAAGGTATGGCAAGACTTTAACCACCAGCGCATTGCCTATCCCAAATCCCCCGTTGCAGCATCGCGCCCATCTCCAGCGACGCGCTGAGGATGGAGACGTTGCTGGTTCTCCAAGTTCATTCCCCATTCCTGAGCCGACCGATTAGAATCAAGATCGTCATAGATATGGGAGAAATTGGCCGTTTCTAACGTTGCCCTCAAATGCTGGCTGTAAGGAAAACGGCTGCGATTCCCACGGAATGATGCTTTTGCTAATGCTTTTGGATGAATGGCGCGATCGCTATGCTTGAATTGACAGACTTGAAACGGGATATTGATATCTTGTCGCAGCGCCTGGGTAAAACCCAGGAGTATCTTTGACGTTCCTGCCCTCCAAGCCCGCATTGCTGACCTAGAGCAACGCGCGGCGCAACCAGATTTTTGGGATGATCAATCTATTGCGCAGAAAACGCTGCAAGAACTCAACGATCTAAAATCTAACCTCGCAGACTGCAAATCCTGGCAGCGCTCCCTGGACGATGCAAGAGCTATCCTGGAGCTGCTAGAGCTAGAAACCGATGACTCGCTGCTCCAGGAAGCCCAAACTAACCTTACCCATGTTGGTCGTGCCCTCGATCAGTGGGAGTTACAAAAATTACTTTCGGGTCCCTACGATGAGCGGGGAGCCGTGCTGACCATCAACGCGGGAGCTGGCGGCACCGACGCGCAGGACTGGGCCGAAAGCTTACTACGTATGTATACCCGCTGGGCAGAGGCTCATAAGTACAAGGTGCATCTGTCAGAAATCTCCGAAGGAGATGAGGCGGGCTTGAAATCTGCCACGTTGGAGGTGGATGGACGCTATGCCTATGGCTATCTCAAGTCCGAGAAAGGAACCCATCGTCTGGTACGGATTTCCCCGTTCAATGCCAACGGTAAGCGGCAAACTAGCTTTGCTGGGGTCGAGGTGATGCCTATTTTGGATCAAGCCATTGAGCTTGATATTCCCGATAAAGATTTGGAAATCAGTACTTCGCGGGCAGGTGGCAAAGGGGGACAAAACGTCAACAAGGTGGAAACAGCGGTGCAAATCCGCCATGTCCCGACGGGACTTATGGTGCGGTGTACGGAGGAGCGATCGCAACTCCAGAACCGCGAAAAAGCCATGGCACGGCTGAAAGCAAAGTTGCTGGTAATTGCCCAAGAACAACAGGCAAAGGCGATCTCCGATATCCGGGGAGATATGGTAGAAGCTGCTTGGGGCAACCAGATTCGGAACTATGTCTTTCACCCATACCAGATGGTTAAAGACCTGCGGACCAATGAAGAAACCACTGATGTCGATGGGGTGATGAACGGCGATCTCGATCCGTTTATTGAGTCCTGCCTCCGAGCAGAAAACCAAATGCTCGACACCAAGGCTCCGGTTTGATGTCTCCGGTCTAACGCAATTTATACCAGGAATTTATGTGGATATTACAGATAGAACTCACGGCATCCACAGGAATACTCCGTAGGAACGATAGCGCTCCCAGATACCCAGTTCCCATCACAATAACGGCCCTATCAAGAATGGGACAAAGGAACCGAGTTCCTCAAACCTCTGCCCATGGCTTTATTTTGTCCGAATGGAGGTTGGCATTACTTCCAATACCCGTTTAGAAATAGATAAGTAATAGAACTCCTAAGAAACAAGGTTTCGTCTTGTTTTCCTGGAATGCTGGGGTGCATCCACCATCCCATTGGAGACTCGAGTGCAGATGTTCAGTGCAGATGTAATGGGGCCATGCTCATGACAGATTCCCAAGGGGCGAATACACAAGAAACGGATACGCAACCCGAAGCACCTTCCACCGCTGCGATCGCCCAGGCAGATGCCGCAACAACCTCAGAAAGTCAGCCAGGGGTTGCAGCGGCTCCAGGGGTAGTCACAGAAGAACCCGTTCCCAGCTACGTCAAACTAGCCATGCGGAACATGGTGAAGAAGGGGGGAAAATCCTTGTTCCACTTCACGCTGACGACGGTGGCGCTGCTAAGCATCCTAGTTGGGCTGGCCTATGTTACTCGCTGAAGGTTGCAACCCAAAACAGAACCATGATGCTATCTGACTCCCTTGAGGTCGAGGTTGCGCTGCAATTGTCGGAAGCCATTGCATCGACGGCCGTTGTTCCCCAACCGCTAATGGAGGTAGAGCCATGGCAACGGTGGTTTGATAATTGGTTGAACTATTTGCAGGTTGATTTGCATCCCCAGCAGCAGTACGAAGTGACCGTCCGGCTGACGGATGACGCCGAAATACAAACGCTGAATGCGACCTATCGGCAACTCGATCAGCCCACTGATGTGCTGAGTTTTGCGGCGATGGAAACCGCCATGCCAACAACTGAGGCAATGCTGGCCGAGGTACCGCTCTACTTGGGAGACATTGTGATCTCGGTAGAGACGGCAGAACGACAGGCGATCGCCCAGCACCATTCCCGTGGGCCGTCAACCAGACAATTTCTACATCCAGGGAATGG
>JBCBSL010000265.1:0-8570 GCA_039819145.1 Cyanobacteria bacterium J06638_22 | reverse complement strand
GCGTCTGGCCGATCAAGGCATGGACATCAAACAGATGTTCACCGCAGAAGTGGTAGAAAACCTGCGGGAACGTAGTCGCCCCGATGCCGAAACTCGTCTTCAGCGCACCATGGCGCTCGGTGAAATTGCCAAACAAGAGTCGCTCTCGGTGGAGAAATCCGACGTTGACGCCAAAGTGGAAGAGGTGATGAAGGATCTGAAGGATACGTCGGATGTCGATCACGATCGCCTGCGAGAGATTCTGGAAGAGGATTTGCTTAAGGAAAAGATCTTCAGTTGGTTAGAAGAGAACAACACCGTCGAGCTGGTTCCGGAAGGAACGCTGCAAAAGGAAGACGCAGCAGAGGAAGCCGAGGGTGAAGCAGAGGCTACGACCACGGTGGAGGCTCCGCCCGCATCGACGGAAGCCCCTCCTGAGGAGATTCCTGCGGCTGAGGTAGAGGTAGAGGTCGAAGCCGCCACTATCGAGACCTCCGAGGCGGCTCCCGTTGAGGCGACACCAGAAGAACCGAAGAAAACGACAAAGAAGAGTTCGCGATCCAAAACGACCAAACCCAAGGCCGATAAGGCTGAGTCAGATGACGAAGCCCCATCCGAGGCAGCGGAAGCTGAGAGTAAACCTGCAGCAAAGGCTAAGGGCGAGACACGCAAAAAGACAACCCGCAGCAAGGCAAGCAAAGCTGAGGAGAGCGAGGCCTCTGAGGAATCGTAAAACCTCAAACAACGTTTGGGGCTATCTGGCTTGGTTGGGAGCCCGTTGGGGGCGTCAGTATTTCTTGAGAACCGCCCCCCCGTTCTAGAAGTATTGAGGCATAATAACGAGTAGTTATTGGTACTCTATCTCTCAGGTTTAGCTGTCGATAGACCAGTGGTGATCGCTTACGCAAATGGAGCGACAACAACGAGGATCGGTAAACAAGAGGGGCTGTAAACAAAACGAATCAGCCTTAACCCATGGCGATGGGAGTTACGCCTAATATCACTTTTTTACTATCAATCACACGCAAGCCGACAAGCATTTGTTTTGAATGATTGAGCCACGTAAAGAATTGAGCTTTTTCGTTCGCTTTCGGGTTTATTTGCTAAATTATGTGGCTGTTAGGCGTTATAACTGACCTCAAAGATGACGATCCGCGTTGTTTCCTAGCTCCAGATTTCTGACGTTATCCGTTCTGAAGACATCAGCAAGTTCTCGGCAAACTATGGCTTCTTTTTCTCACTCTTTCCGTCATCCTCTACACAGCGTTAGTTCTGGCGACGTCTATTCCGGCATTGATCCGGCCTCGCTGCCCCGCAACACCATTCCGATGGTGGTCGAGCAGTCAGGTCGTGGGGAACGCGCGTTCGATATCTACTCCCGGCTATTGCGGGAGCGGATTATCTTCCTGGGCACGCAGGTAGACGATGCGATCGCCGACCTGATCGTGGCGCAACTGCTTTATCTCGACGCGGATGATCCCGAAAAGGATGTGCAGCTTTACATCAACTCGCCCGGTGGCTCTGTGACAGCAGGCATGGCTATCTACGACACGATGCAGCAGGTTCGTCCGGACATTGTCACAATTTGTTACGGCTTGGCGGCTTCCATGGGCGCTTTCCTGTTGTCCGGTGGGGCAAGCGGTAAGCGTCTGGCGTTGCCCAGCTCGCGCATCATGATCCACCAACCCCTCGGTGGGGCTCAGGGACAGGCGGTGGACATCGAAATCCAGGCAAAAGAAATTCTGTATCATAAGCAGAAGCTCAACGAATTGTTGGCACACCATACAGGGCAGCCTCTCGAGCGCATTGAAATTGACACCGAGCGCGACTTCTTTATGTCGGCTGATGAAGCGAAGAATTACGGCCTTGTTGACAAAGTAATCTCGCGGCAAGAGCTCTCTGCCAGTGCAGAGACGGTTACCAGCAGTAATTAAACGAGAAGACGACCATGTCAAAGTACGACTCTCATCTCAAGTGTTCATTTTGCGGTAAATCTCAAGAACAAGTTCGGAAGTTAATCGCCGGACCTGGAGTCTACATTTGCGATGAGTGCGTTGACCTGTGCAACGAGATTTTGGACGAGGAACTGTTCGATTCCGGAGCAACCGTTCCCCAGTCGGCTCCCCGTCGCGAACCGCAGCAGGAAAAGCGCCCCGCCCGGTCGTCCTCTCGCCTTTCTCTCAACCAAATCCCAAAGCCTCGGGAAATTAAACGCCATTTGGACAATCATGTCATTGGGCAAGAGGAGGCAAAAAAAATTCTTTCTGTTGCCGTTTACAACCACTACAAGCGGTTGAGTGTGGCGGCCGCGAATGCCTCTGCTGGGAAGCTGGACGATGTCGTAGAGTTGCAGAAATCCAACATTCTGCTCATTGGCCCAACGGGCTGCGGCAAGACCTTGCTGGCACAAACCCTGGCTGAAATGCTGGATGTGCCCTTTGCCGTTGCCGATGCCACAACGCTGACCGAGGCCGGCTACGTGGGAGAGGATGTGGAGAATATCCTGCTCCGGCTGCTGCAGGTGGCGGATCTCGATGTTGAGGAAGCCCAGCGTGGCATCATCTATATCGATGAAATTGACAAGATTGCGCGCAAAAGCGAAAACCCCTCTATTACCCGTGATGTGTCTGGCGAAGGGGTACAGCAGGCACTTTTGAAGATGCTGGAGGGAACCGTTGCGAATGTCCCCCCACAGGGTGGGCGCAAGCATCCCTACCAAGACTGCATCCAGATTGATACAAGCAACATTCTGTTTGTTTGCGGTGGCGCATTCGTTGGCTTAGAGAAGCTTGTAGAACAGCGCACCGGGAAAAAGAGCATGGGCTTTTTACAACCCGGTGATGCGATGAGCAAAGAAAAGCGCGCCGCCGATGTACTCAAGAGCTTGGAACCGGATGACCTGGTGAAATTCGGTATGATCCCCGAATTCATTGGTCGGGTTCCGGTGATGGCATCGCTGGAACCGCTAGATGAGGAAGCTCTGACAGCCATTCTGACGGAACCGCGCAATGCGCTGGTGAAGCAGTACCAAAAGCTCATGAACATGGACAATGTGCAGTTGGAGTTTCGCCCCGATGCGGTGCGGGCGATCGCCAAAGAGGCCTATCGTCGTAAGACCGGGGCGAGAGCGCTGCGCAGCATTGTCGAAGAAATGATGCTCGATGTAATGTACGAACTGCCATCTCGCAAGGATGTGACACGTTGCACCATCACACGAGAGATGGTCGAACAGCGTTCGACAGCCGAGCTGCTGCTGCACCCTTCGTCGATTCCCAAGCCAGAATCGGCCTGATGGGTTGAGGGGAGGGAAGTGCCCATGGGTGTTTCCCTCATTTGCATTTTTGGGATGTTGAACCTAGTCATGGCCTGCTCCAAATCTGCGTGACTCAGCGTGGAGCGGTTCTGAGGCTCATTTGTTTAATTTTTTTGCTTTCATTTGCGATCGCCAGCTATGCCTGTTCTCGACATTCGGGGTGTGCCCCATTATTACGAATGGATTAGTGAAGCTCCTGTGGATGAGGCGTTCCGTCCGACCAAGCCTGTGATGGTGTTTCTACATGGGTGGGCTGGTTCGGCGCGCTACTGGGAGAGCACAGCGCGGGCGATCGCCCCGGCGTTTGATTGCCTGCTCTATGATCTACGTGGCTTTGGGCGATCGCTCCTGCCCCGCCCTATACCTGATGAGGTGAGCCAGCTTGACTACGAGCTAGAAACTTATGCCGATGACCTGGCTCTTTTGTTGGACACGCTGGGATTGTCCAAGATTTATCTGAATGCCCATTCGACGGGGGCATCGGTGGCCGTTTACTTTATGCAACGCTACAGCGATCGCGTTGAACGAGCCATTCTCACGTGCAACGGCATCTTTACCTACAACCGTTTCACCTTTGAGGCGTTTTACTTCGCGTCCCGCTACGTTGTTGCGTTTCGTCCATCCTGGCTAAAAGCGATACCCATGGTCGATCGCATGTTTATGGCACGGTTTTTGAAGCGTCCCATCCCGGCGGCGGAGCGGCGAGCTTTTATTGAAGATTTCCTGATGGCCGATGGGGAAGCGGCTATGGGCACGGTCTATACGGCAGTGAGCAAGCGATCGGTTGAAGAGATGCCCCAAGCCTATGCCCAGCTCACCACGCCCACCCTGCTTATTTCCGGGGAATATGACCAGATCATTCCAGCTCGATTGGGTCGACAAGCGGCAGCGCTCAACCCCACCGTCCAGCATCGCATCATTCCTAATACCGGGCATTTCCCCATGCTAGAAGATGCTTCGACCTATCTGCGGGAACTCGAAACGTTCCTGGAACGCCCTCTAATGTCGCTCGCGTCTGTCTCCTGAGTACAGGCAAAGCACAATATCAAATCCGGTTGAAGAACCCAACCATTGTTTGCACCCGCTGCACGGCAGCGGGTGCAAACAATGGTTGGGTCTTACGGCTGTTTAACCGGATTTGATAGAACTCTTGGCTTTGGGTGATGCGGTGCCCGCACCACCTAAAGTTGGCATCCAAAATCAAGGATTTTAGTGTGGGGCTAATTTTTTGTTCTGTTCTGAGGTCTAGCGCATAACCCGTGAACCCGGGCACCGGGTAGGATACAATTCCTGTCAAGGTGTTTCACGGCAGAATGATGGTGTAACTCAGGGCTTGTGATGCGGTGCAGGCAGTTCTGGGTCGTTTGCTACCATCTATCGAGATTCCAATCCGGTTTTGTTCGACTCTTGTCAGCTTCATGCGAATTACCCATATCAGTACGGTTGACTATCGCGGTGGAGCCGGACGTGCAATGCATCGGCTTCATCGCGGGTTGCAACAGCAGGGGCATCATTCTGAACGCATCGTGCGCTTTCAGGATTTACCCGATGAACCGGCCTGGGTCGTTACTCCTCAAGCTGACTCAACACGGTTTGAGGTAGCAGGAGCAGCGGCTATTCAGGCACAGGCGATCGACCAAAATCGCACCGACCTTTCCAATATCTTTTTTTCTTTCCCCTATCCTGGTGTGGATCTGACGTCATTGCCAGTCGTCCAAGTGGCTGATATTTTGCATTTGCATTGGGTGGTGAGTTTTCAATCGCCAGCAACGTTGAAAAAGCTGTTGGATCTGGGTAAGTCTGTTGTTTGGACGCTGCATGATATGTGGGCGTTTACAGGCGGGTGCCATTCGGCGGCGGGCTGTTCTCACTATCAGCAGGATTGTGCGCCTTGCCCGCAGTTGCGCCATGACCCTCATCAGCTTCCAGCGGCGGTGCTGCGCGACAAATTGGAGCTGTTGCGATCGCCCAATCTCACCCTGGTTACCCCCAGTCATCAGATGGCCGCGACGGCTCGGCAGAGCCACCTGTTTCGGGACATGCCTATCCATGTGATTCCCAATTCCATTGATACGACGGTCTTTTCACCCCTGCCCAAAGTGGAGGCCAAGCAACGCGTGGGGTTGCCTGCAGATGGTTGGGCGATCGCCTTTGGAGCCGAGTTTCTTTCCCAGCGCAGCAAGGGAGGCGTCGAGCTCATCGACACCATCCAGCGATGTTTGCAGGATGTCACCTTCAAAGCCCTGGCAGAGCAAGGAAAATTGCACCTAGTTGGTTTGGGACATCCCGATCCGAATCTTGCCGCTGCGCTCGGTGTTCCGTTGCTGGAATGCGGGTTTGTGGAGTCCGAAACCCAACTGCGAGAACTCTATGCCGCTGCGGATGTGTTTCTCCAACCCTCCCTCGAGGAATCCTTTGGCAATATGGCCATCGAGGCCATGAGTTGTGGCACTCCGGTGATTGCATTTGCTGTTGGCATTGCCCCCGAGGTGATCGAGACGGATCGAACTGGGCACGTGCTTCCTTTGGCCGATACCGAGCAGATGGCTGCCGCCGTACTGGATGGCGTGCATCATCCAGATAAGTGGCGAGCGATGCAGGAAACTTGCCGCGATCGCGTTGCGTCTGCCTTTTCCCAAGAAACCCAGGCGACAGCCTATGCGAAGCTCTACGAAACCCTGTTGCAGGGGCGTTCATCATCTCCCAGCACTCCTTTAATGGACGCTCCGACGGACATCACCGATCTATCCTGGGATGTGGATCTGGGCTCCGGCGTTCAGCCGATCTTTTCTGCCCTTGCCCTAGAATGCTTGCCGACCTATGTCCAGGGGTTGCAGACTCAGGTGGTGCGATCGCACAACGCCCACCAGGAGCTATGCGATAAACATAACAGTCTTCAGGCGCGTCAAAAGCAGCTTTTAGATAAGCAAAAGGAACTCCGTCAACGGCTGCAAAACCAACAAGAACTCAAACAGAAACTGACAAATTTGCGAAATCGGGTGCAGTACAGCGAAGAGACCATCGAGCAACTCCATGGCGAGCTGACAGAAACCCGCGAAAACCTGGATCAAGCGCGGGGAGAGTTAGCTGCTGTCAAGTCCAGTACATTTTGGAAAGCTCGCGAGGTTTGGCATCGTCTGAACGTCCGTTTGGGGCTGAAGTCACCATGAAATTTTCGATTATTACGGTTTGCCGGAATGATGCAACAGCATTGGAAAAGACCGTGCGGAGTGTCGCACAGCAGACCTACTTGCAGCGCGAATATATTGTCGTCGATGGCCAGTCTGAAGACGACACGATTGCCCGGCTGCAGCCTTTCGTGGATCAGGGCATCATCCACACGCTGATTAGCGAACCCGATGCGGGGATTTACGATGCCATGAATAAAGGCATTGCCCGCGCCACTGGAGATGTTCTCTACTTTTTGAATGCGGATGATTCCTTCGTCCACCCCCGGGTCCTAAAAACGGTTGCCGACTTTTGGGCACAAACCCCCGAGATTGATATCCTCTACGGCGACATCAACCTATGGACGGCGGAGGGCGAAAAGCGCTCGACGGTGATTTACCCCGAGGCTGAGCATTTACTTGAGTATCTCCAAAGTGAGTGGATTTGCCATCAAGCATTGTTTGTTAAACGAGCGTTGTTTGATCGAATCGGCGGGTTTGACTTGCAGTTTCAAATTGCGGCAGATTACGACTGGTTATTTCGGGCGCTGGCTCAGGACATGGCCTTTCGTCACCTGCCCCAGGTGGTGGCGGATTATGTTTTGGGGGGCATTTCTGATATGGCCCAGGTGCGATCGCTCTCGGAAATGTTTCAAGTGCAAAATCAGTTTCCCCATTACCAAACCCCCGAAGCGCTCCAAGAGCGGGTACGCCGACTACAAGAGCGCGTTTTAGAGCAGCAGGATGGTATGGTGCAGCTACACCATAAAGCTCAGGGAAAGGCTCAGCGCTACCGCGAGCTGAAAGAACGGTTTCTGCAAACCCGCAACAAGCTTAAAAAAGTGCAGGCGCAAGCAATCCAAATGCGCGATCGCCTACAGGCGATGGAGACCAGCCCGGATACCCAGACGGAGCAAACCGCTGAGGAATCTCAGGACGAAGGGCGATCGCTCTGGCAAACTCTGAAACGGAGCCTGGGCAAACCCCTTTAGCCCCTATTGCAGTAATAATTCGGCATCGCCGGGGCGTGGCTCCTGCGGTACAGGTGAGCCTGTACCCGCTGCGGGTCGTTGTTGGGATGGGGGCGTAGCTGGGAGCGCTTCAATTGTGGCCGATGCGGGTTGGCTCCCGCGTGGATTCAGCAAATCGACCAGGGTGTTGACCAATTCTTCTCGTTGGGCACGGGTAAGGGCACGGATGGCTTCAATATCCCTCTCGAATGGGTTTTCCGTAAGGGTGTTGTGGTTGGGATAGCTATCACGAAACATCGTTTCGTTTTGCCCCAAATAATCGGCCAAGGTTAGCTTCCAATCCAGCCGAAAAAGGGGCGATCGCTGCTGCGTAAAAGTGTGATACCGCACAAACCGACTGAGGAGTGTGCTTTGCGGGGCAGGGTCACCCTCTAGATCTTGATAATCATTTTCCAAAGGAATGTAGGGTAATGCCTCGTACAACAAAGGAGCCAGATCCCTAACATTGACAGCTTGGGCATTGGCCGGTGCAACCAAAAGAGAGGAAAATGTTGCGACGATGGGATGTGGCTCAAGCTGCGGCTGGATAGAAGTCTGGATGGAAGCGGTTGAACCCGGTGCTGACTGAGAGGAGAGGAGCCGCGGGACGGGATGGGACAAAAGGTTCGACAGCAGCACAAGCAAAGCGGTACAAGCAATAGTTGCGAACCACTGTAGCTTGCGCTGGGATCGTCTTATGCTCATAACCGTCAAACTCCTCTAATGCGCTCAGTTTGTTAAAAAACGGGGAATGCCCTGGCAGAAGAATGCCCTGAAACCTAACGTCGCAGCCATAAATCAAAACCCGTCATTGCGGACTCTGAACATTCAGGGGCTAAGCACCCGTGACAGCGCCCGCGGACTAGCTTTCATAAGTTGCCTTTGGCCAGTCCTCAAGTCAACTACCGGACTTCTTTATCTTAGAGCGTGTTTGAAAAGGTCTCTGGAGCGTAAAAAAGCTCACTCGGTATAAGCTGCAAATAACACCAACAGCACCGAGAGAGCAATGATGAGTACAGTGTATCCGAGTGATCTAACCGCTGAACAGTTTGCCCTTGAAAACTATAAGCAGTAGTTGATTTGGGAGAACCCTTGACGACA
>JBCBSL010000264.1:0-8596 GCA_039819145.1 Cyanobacteria bacterium J06638_22 | reverse complement strand
ACAATGTTCCTCAGGTCTTGGCTCATCGCTGCGCTTACCTCAATGGCCTGATTGGGGCGCAAAGGTGACATGCTCCCGACTGTGTCTCGATAGAGGGCTTTGATGAAGTGCTAGACAATTTTGCTGGCTAGTTATATTCGAAGGAGCGGCGCGTGGGTATTTTACGGAGTAGAGCAGGAGTAAAGTAGGGCAGACGAAATCCTCTCGAAAAGATTGTCAACCCTGATGTAGCCCTGCTTTTGGGGGACGTTTTTGCAGTATGGCGCACTACGGATTCGAGATTAGTGCGAACAAAGGTATTGCGAACGATCGCCTAACCAACGTGGAGCAATCGAGAGTAAGGTTATGAACCGGCGGATTCGTTTTCTGGCATTTTTTCTGGTGACGCTGGGTGTGTTGTTGGGAGTGACGTTGCTCCGCCCTTCAGCGCAATCAGCCGATTTAGAAGTCGCCTCGCCCCAGCCCGATGCAGACCTGCAAGTCGAAACGATCGACCCGCCCTATCCCTTCATTTGGTGGGAAGCCGAACAGCCTGTCGCGACGAATTTCCCGGAGAGTAACCCCTTTGCTCCGGCTAATGACGAAGAAGCTGCTGTGCTCTCTAACGGCAAGTGGATAGGCGTTGAGGGCGAGTATGGGGAACCGCTGTATTTGGATTACCGGGTTGAGGTGCCGGAGGGCGGCGACTATTACTTTTATGCCCGAAAGTTTTGGCAGCATGGGCCGTTTCGCTGGCAATGGGATGGTGGCGCGTGGCAGGAAACGGACGATACCTCCTTCTTGATGGATGAGGCAGCGATCCGGGAATTTGTGGAAGTCAACTGGATTCCCTTAGGGCAGATGGCACTGTCATCGGGGACTCACGACCTACGGGTCGAGCTGGTACGGGATGAAGGTGCGGCAGCGTTTGATTGCTTTGCGCTAACTCAGCGTCCCATGGCGGCCCGGGGGAAACTACAGCCCAATCAGCGCTATACGGCTGATATTCCCGGCTGGGTTGTGTTTGACCCGGTGAGTGATCCGTTTACCGAGAGCCCACTGGATTTGCGATCGCTCAACGAACCTACTGCTGGTTCCGAGGGTTGGATTCAGGCGCAGGATGGCCGCTTTGTCCATGAAAACACGGGCGAACCGCTGCGGATCTGGGGGGTGAACGTTGGCACCGCTGTGCTGCCGATGGCGGATGAACAGATGGCGCAGATGGCGCGCTTTTTGGCCAAGCAGGGCGTGAATATGGTGCGATTCCATGGGCGGATTACACCGGAAGAGGAAATGGTGCTGGACGAAGGCATGCGCGATCGCCTCTTCGCCCTAGTCGCTGCCCTCAAGCAAGAAGGCATTTACACCAAGCTCTCGCTGTATTTTCCGCTGTGGTACAGGCTCCAGGAGTTTGGCTACGACGGACAACACCCTTTCGGCCTCCTCTTTTTCAATCCCACGTTTCAGGCTCAGTACCAAACCCTGTGGCAGGACTTGCTGACCCCCGTCAACCCCTACACGGGGTTGGCACTCAAGGATGATCCCGCCGTGGCGATCGCCGAATTGGTGAATGAGGATTCCCTTTTCTTCTGGACCTTCGACCCGGACGCCAACTTGCCCGAGGAACAGCGAGACTTGCTTGAGCGGCAGTTCGCTGACTGGTTGATCGAACGGGAGGGTTCTCTGGATCTGGCGCTGTCGTCTTGGGGAAATACCGATGCCAGGGTGGCGGCGGATCGGGTCGCCGTTTGGTCGGCGGGGGCGATCGCCTCCGAAGCCAACAGTCCCCGCGCCCAAGCCACAGCGCAATTCCTAGCGGATCGACAGACGCGCTTTTTCACCGAGATGCGGCAGTTCCTCAAAGAAGATCTAGGCTATGGCGGTTTGGTGCTGGCGTCGAACTGGATTACGGCGGATGCCCGTACTCTGGGCGCATTGGACAAATACACCAATACCGTTGGCGATTTGATGGATCGTCATGGCTACTTCGGCGGCATGCATGAAGGGGAGCGGGCATCCTATGCCTTGAGCGAGGGCGATCGCTATCAAGATCAATCTGCCTTGCTGTTGGAGAATCCGTCGCGGGATGATGGCGATCGCCCCCTCAGCCTGCCGTTCATGGATGTGCAGTACGACAACAAGCCCTCCATCGTCAGCGAGATCAACTGGTCGCTGCCCAACTCCTTCCGCGCTGATTTCCCCGTGCTGCTTGCCGCCTACGGTTCCCTACAAGAGACCGACGGATTTTTCTTCTTTGCCACCAACGTGGTGCGCTGGGATCAGCAATTGGGCAAGTTTGCGATCGCCTCGCCGGTCGTGATGGGTCAATTCCCGGCTACCGCCCTGATCTATCGCCAGGGTCGCCTGCAAGCGGGGGAACCGGTTGTTACCCTCGATCGCCCGGTTGCAGCCATCCAGAATTTGCAGGGGGTTCCTGTCGCCGCACCGGAAAACTTGGATGCGTTGCGGGAAGCAGATCTCCCTGCTGATGGGGAAGCACCTAGTGCCGATCAGGTGATTGACCCAGCCGCATTTCTGGTGGGGCAGGTGCGGCTCAACTACACCGAAACGCAGGATATGGCGCAAATCGAAGACCTATCGGCGTTTCGCGATCGCCCTGCCCACCAAATTCGCAGCAGCACTGGGGAGCTGGTTTGGGATTATGACGATGGCCTGCTTACCCTCAACGCGCCTACTGTGCAAGGAGCCGTCGGGTTCCTGTCCCATGCCGAAACCCTGACCCTCGCTCCCCTCACTCTCACCAGTGCCATGGACTATGGCTCGATCCTGCTGGTGTCTCTCGACAACGAACCCCTCGATCGCTCCGGCAGCATGTTGCTGCAAGTGATGTCAGCGGACGAAAATTTTGGCTGGCAGGTAGAGGGAACAACCGAGAAAACGATTCAATCAGTGGGAACGCCACCGCTGGTGGTGCGGGAACTAGCGGGAAGTCTGAGCCTTGATCGCCCAGATGCCAGCACCCTTACGGTAACGGCACTCGATGCCAATGGTTACCCGGTCGGAGCCGTTGGCAATGCCGCAACTATCCAACTGGCGGGCGATCGCTTCTATTACTGGATCACGGCAGAGTCAACGAACTGACCCGTGCCTATCATCGTAAGAGCGATCGATCGGCACAAAAATAATCCTTACGAACTGCATGGGGGATCGAAGGGAAAGTTTTACACTGGGCAAGTAAGACATACTTTTCCCAAGAGTTGAATGCCTAGAGTGGGCAACCTCGGGGGGTTTCCTTTCTACCACACAAATTCCATGCAAGTTCCTGAGATTGCTATTGCTAAGACTGCTCCCATTGCTGAAAAACGTCACTATGTTCACACCATTCATGGGGATGAGCGCATTGACCCGTACTTTTGGATGCGCGATCGCTCCGACTCTGCAACCCTTACCTACCTGAAAGACGAAAACGCCTATACCGAGGCCGTTCTCGAACCGACAGAGGACTTACAGAAGGCTCTGTACAAGGAGATGCTGGGACGCATCCAGGAAACGGACTTGTCGGTACCCTACCGCAAAGGCGACTATTGGTACTACACCCGCACCGAAGAAGGCAAAGCCTATCCCATCCACTGCCGCAAACAGGGTAGCCTGGATGGCGACGAAGAGGTTTTGCTGGATCAAAATCAGATGGCCGAAGGGCTGGAGTATTTTGCGCTGGGGATTTTCAGCGTCAGCCCCAATCAACGCATCCTGGCCTACGCCGTTGACACCAGCGGAGCCGAACGCTTCACCCTACGGTTCCTAGATCTGGAAACCCGAGAGCATTTCCCCGAATCTGTGTCCGATGTGTACTACTCCTTTGCCTGGGGCAACGACAACCGCACCGTGTTTTACACCCAGGTGGATGAGGCAACCCGTCCTTACAAGCTGTTTCGTCACACCGTGGGTTCCTCGACCACTGACGGGTTGGTTTACCACGAAGCGGATGATGCCTATTTCCTCAGCATTGGGCGCACCCGCAGCGAAGCCTATTTGCTGATGCATCTGGGCAGCAAGGTGACATCCGAGGTGCATTATCTGGATGCAAATCAGCCGACAGAAGCTTTTCAGGTGCTCCAACCCCGGACCCAAGGGGTGGAATATGACGTGGAGCATCACAGCGATCGCTTCTACATCCTCACCAACCAGGACGCCATCAACTTCAAGCTGATGAAAGCTCCTGTGGCCGATCCTCGCCCCGAACGATGGGAAACCGTTGTGTCCCATCGAGAAGATGTGCTGTTGGAAGGGGTGAGTGCCTTTATCAACCATCTGGTGATCTACGAGCGCGAAAGCGGCATTCCCCAGGTGCAGGTGCGAGATTTGACGGGCGGCGAGCAGCATCCCATCGACTTTCCTGAATCTAGCTACGAGGTCTACGAGGGAGCTAACCCCGAATTCGACACCCCGGTGCTGCGGTTTACCTACACCTCACTGCTCACCCCCAGCTCGGTGTTTGACTACGACATGAACACCCGTCAGCGGGAATTGAAGAAGGAAACCCCGGTGCTGGGGGGCTACGACAAATCGCAATACGCCACCGAACGGCTCCACGCGATCGCCCCCGACGGTACGGCGGTTCCCATTTCCCTGGTCTACAAAAAGGGCATCGAGAAAACCGGAGATAATCCGCTGTTGATGGAAGGCTACGGCTCCTATGGCTTCAGTTATCCGGTGAGCTTTGGTTCCACCCGCCTGACGTTGCTGAACCGGGGCGTCGTGATGGCGATCGCCCATATCCGGGGTGGCTCTGAAATGGGGCGCGGCTGGTACGAGGACGGCAAGTTCCTCCATAAGAAAAACACCTTTACCGACTTCATCGCCTGCGGCGAGCACTTAATTAAGGAAGGCTGGACCTCGTCGAACCATCTCGCCATTGAAGGCGGTAGTGCTGGAGGTCTATTAATGGGTGCGGTGCTAAACATGCGCCCAGACCTATTCAAAGCGGCGATCGCCCATGTTCCCTTTGTGGATGTCGTCACCACTATCCTCGACACTTCGCTGCCCCTCTCCGCGATGGAGTGGGAGGAATGGGGAAATCCCAACGACCCCGTCTACTACGAGTACATGAAGTCCTATTCCCCCTACGACAATGTGGAAGCCAAGGACTATCCCGCTCTGCTGATTACTGGAGGCTTGAACGATCCCCGCGTCTCCTACTGGGAACCTGCCAAGTGGATCGCCAAGTTGCGCGATCGCAAAACCGACGACAACCTCTTGCTGCTCAAAACCAACATGGAAGCTGGCCATGGCGGTGCATCCGGGCGCTACGAACATCTAAAAGAAATCGCCCTCGACTATGCGTTTCTCTTTACCCAGTGGGGTTTGACCTAACAAGAGCGCTACACAGCTCTATGATGGGTTAATGGATGCTCAGTAGGGCGGGCGCTGCCTGCCCTACTCACTGCTGCTTGGTGAATCATCCAAGCTAGGGTTGTGTGTTGCTGCGATTGTCTACCGCCCAGTTGGGTTGGGTGGATTGCGTAGGAGTCGGGGTAACTGGAGCCGTATCGAGTGGCGTCGAACTTGCCGAGGGGTTGGCGACGGGGCGCGTGAAGAAGGCCTCGGTTTGTTGAGAGATTTGGCGTACCAGATCCTGGGCACGAAGATCATCGAGCGGGCGTTGCACCAGAGCGGTGATGACATAGCGCTTGCCATTCGGCAAATCCACAATGCCCGTATCGCCCACCATCATGTCGATGGTGCCCGTCTTGTGGGCAATCACCGCATCGGGAGAGGATAGCCCCGCTGGCAGCATACTGTTGGTCACCGTCCCTTGCATAATCTCTAGGAGGCGATCGCGCGATCGCAAGGACAGCATTTCGCCTTGAGCCACACCCATTAGCAACAGCGACAGGTCGCGGGCACTCGTCGTATTGGTGCCTCCCAGATCGGCCAATGGATTGCGCAGAACCGTTTGTCCCATGCCCCAGGTTTGGACGCGCTGATTAAACGGCTCCGCCCCACCAATCTGGCGCAGAATCATGTTGGTTGCGGTGTTGTCGCTAATCGTAATCATCTTGGTTGCTGTTTCCAGCGTGGAGAAAGTTGTCCCCGGCTCAAGGTACTGAAACTCACCGGATCCATCAGCGACATCCGTTGCCTGAAGAATCAGGGTGTCATTCAATTGCACCCGCCCCGCATCAACATCTTGCAAAAAGGCCACTAGGATGGGCACTTTGATGGTGCTAGCGGCTGAAAGTGAGGTGGAGCCATTGATATCGACATAATCGCCAGAGTCCAGATCCACAATGAAGACACCGACGGTCATGTCTGGCACGGTGCGAATCAGGGCTTGTAGCTCCGTCGTCAGGGCAGTAATCGGTTGTCTCAGACGAGTTGATAGTGCGGTGGACGCGCCAGTAGGTGGCGCGCCGTCAGCCCGAAACAAGGGTTCTGCTGGGGTAGTATTGACGACAGCCGCTTCGGTAGTGGGTTCTGATTCAGAGGCAAGGGGCGATCGCACCGGCGTCCAGATGGAGAGAATGGTTCCGGCGATCGCACCAACCCCAACCCCAAAAATTACCAAGCGAGTGAGGTAGACCAGGGGCGGTGGGGGCGGCTGTGCCCGTCGCCGCCGTCGCCGAGGTTGGCGGGAGGGGGAAGCCGTGCGTTCCTGGACTGGACGTGCTTGTAGCGGAATGACTTGCGAGTTGGATGCCCGTTTCGGAACGGGGCGAATAGCTGAGCCCTTGCTACCAGGGCGAGGATGGATGGGAGCCAAAGAAGCGCTCTTCTTCTCGGAGGGTTGCCGCTCCGAACGCCCTGCGGTAGGTGGCTCGCCTAACATCCGTTTGAGGTTGAACTGTGAGTCGGGACGCGGAGAACGCAGTGATCGCCGCCGACTTAGCCCAGTGGTTTGTTCGGGCGATCGCGGGAGGCCAGGTCGTTTTTCCGGAGATGTCCCAGATGAGCCAGTCGCTCGGGATGGCGTAGACTTCAGCCACAAAAAGTCGTCCACGCTACTCCACAAGCCTTCGGCCTCAGCTTCAGCAACATCTTTGCACACAATGAGCAAGCCTCAGGCGTAAGCTGCATAGCTAACACGTATGGTGCCTTAGATCTTACCATGACCGGCAGGCTTCATTTTCTCTTCGACTTTACTGGAAAGCTGCCCAAGAGGCGCGAAGCGGGTGGCTTCACACGCTTCAATAATTGGCCGGCTTCGCATGCGGGTGTAGAAATCGGTTCGCTTGGTATCATGAATACTGCAAAGGCAGTGTGGTACAATAAGCATTTACAATCTACACTAGATTCTTATACGTGCAAACATATTTACTTACCGTAGCTGGCGACAGGCCAGAAGCAACTTACAGTCTTCTAAGCCTTCAACAAAGACAGATCCTTCCACAGGCCTGAGGTGCAAAGTAATGTAGGCATCAGCGATTGACAACAAGTTTTCCTTCCTTGCACATGAGTTACTCCTGCCTTACGTACCCAGCGAAAAAAATGCAACTTGAGCAGTTCAGTAGCCGCAGAGCCCTAATTGTACCCTTCAGTACTACTCTGCAGTTTGTTAAGCGAGATGCTATAAAGCAAGTGCTTTCCTCATTTGTTTGTATGTCTCTCTCTATTGTCTGGCCCTCTAACAGTTCTATATGCGGTTTCTCTTCGGTTTCCTTGATTGATGGCGGGGCGGCTGCTGCGGGGACTTGCATTGTGCTGGCGTTACTATTGCTAAGCTTCGAAGCCGCTTTGCTTTTGAAAGAGAACTTCTTTCTAGGCATCACGGTTGCTGCCGTCACCTTGTGCCGCTCCTTCAAGCTTGTGACAGTCTGCATTACGAAGTGTTGGAAGAGGATCCAATTATTCACGTCTCCTACCAATGCTAGAGGAAACTGTAGCAGTATGGTCACTCGGGTACGCATACCTTACTACATGAGGCGACGTCGTGACTCGATAGGAAATACGCAGAATCCGCGATGCGCTTCTCCATCGCTTGCACCTTCCCCTGCAGGTGCTCACTTGCAGCCTGGCACTCCCTACGCTCCTTTCCCACCATAGCTGCCAACTTTTCTAACCCGTCTTCCACCTGCAGGAGCAGCAGCTAGCTCAACTTGCCTTCACAGCGTCCAAGCTTGCTCATAAGGGGCTCCCTTATTCAACAGAGAAACTCGAAGAGAGTCTGCGTTGCAGTTTCGGTGCCCGTATCCGCACCTCCGCCTTGCACTCGTTCCACTGGAGGAAGAACCCCTGCGCGGACTCGTTCGGCGCAGCATCCTCCCGCGCCGCCTCGCGCCGCAGCTGCAACTCCCGCTGCCGCTCCGCCTCTTTGCTCGCCAACCGGCTCACCACCCCCTGCCCGGCAGAGCCCAGCTCCATCGCGCCCGGACGTGCCAGCGACTACGTGACTCTTCCGTGGTTGCGGCGTCGGCAGGCACCCGACACGGCAGCGGCAGCCACAGACACGATGAGCCCTCCTGTGGACTGATGAGTGAAAGTAGGTAGCGAGTCGTAGATATAAGTGAAATCAGAAAGCAAGCAGCTCCCGCAAGCACGACGAAGAAGAGTGGAGTGCGAATTCAGCCGCAGTCGTCTACTACAAGTGCAGAAGCGTACGTGTCAGCAAGGAGAAGCTGTACGTGAAAGCAGGAGCAATTTGTGGACGCCCCAATCG
>JBCBSL010000263.1:0-8600 GCA_039819145.1 Cyanobacteria bacterium J06638_22 | reverse complement strand
GTGATTTGTGAAATGAAGTATGAACAGTGTGCGGCCTGAGGCCGCACACTGTTCATACTTCATTTGGGATTGCTATAGTTGACTGTGAGACGTCTGAAGTGCAAGAAGCGAATCGCCATCCTGGTGGGTGTTTTTGCATTGTTTGTATATTTGAACAATGCATCATTTTGGGTGGCTCCCATCGGGGCGGAGCCAATCCTGGTCGCGCATCGGGGGTTAAGCCAAGACTTTGATCGAGAAGGCCTGACCAACGACACCTGCACCGCCGAGCGGATGTTGCCCACACCCCACGACTATCTCGAAAATACAATTCCCTCCATGGAAGCGGCCTTTGCCTATGGAGCCGACAGTGTCGAATTCGACATTCACCCCACCACCGATGGGCACTTCGCGGTTTTCCATGACTGGACGATTGATTGCCGCACCAATGGCACAGGCGTCATCCGCGAGCAAACCTTGGAGGATCTGCAAGCGCTCGATATTGGCTATGGCTATACCGCCGATGGAGGTCAAACTTATCCCTTTCGCGGGCAAGGCGTGGGCATGATGCCATCCTTAGACGAAGTGCTGTCAACATTTCCCGATCGCCAATTCGTTATCAACATAAAAAGCGGAGATCCCAATGAGGGAGTGCTTTTGGGCGATCGCCTTGCTGCTCTCCCGCGCGATCGCCAAGCGCAACTGATGGTGTACGGGGCAAGGCAACCCATCAGTCAGATTCGTGAACGGTTCCCCCATATCCGAACGCTGTGGCCACAAAGACTCAGACATTGCTTAACGCGCTACATCGCTTTTGGATGGACGGGGCGCGTCCCCTCTAGCTGCGAGGGAAATATGCTGATGGTTCCAATCAACGTGGCTCCGTGGCTATGGGGTTGGCCCAATCGCTTTTTGCAGCGCATGGATCAGGTCGAAACCCGCGTGTTCTTGGTTGGCGATTACCGGGGTGAGGGATTCTCTCAAGGGTTTGACGATCCAGAGCGATTGAGAACTCTCCCGTCAGACTATGGCGGTGGCATCTGGACCGATCGGATTGACGTGATTGGCCCCGCCGTTCGGGAAGGCAGCATTTTTAATTGATGATGGGGCGATCGTTCCCTTCCTAAATAAATGCAGAGCCGCTATAGCAAACTGACAGAGTACGCACGAACAGCTGCATCAATTGTCGCAAGGGTTAAATCATTTTGTAATGCTTGACAAATCAGCATTCTGTCAAATGGATCTCGATGTAATGCTGGCAATTGAGCGAGTTGAACGACGCTACGCTCATCCAGTGCAAGGCTAGAAATTTTATGGCGATCGCGCTGTTTAGGCAAGTATATTTCAGGCGGTTCTGGCAACGGTAACTTGCCCAACTGATATTTAACAACTGCTTCCCAAATGGAAACTGCACTCAAATAGACTGCGTTATCTGGATCACGAATTGCAGCTCGAGTATCCGTTGGCAACTTCGTGTCACCGCTAATAAACCACAAAAAGATATGGGTATCGAGCAAAATTCTCATTTGCCCTCGAATGCACTCAGCAGATCATCTGGTAGAGGTGCATCGAAATCATCTGGCGCTGTAAACTCACCTGCACATAAGCCAAAAGGACGTAACTGCTGATTCTTTGCAATCGGTTTCAGTTCAGCAATGGGCTGGTCAGACCGAAAAATAATAAGTGTTTCGCCTGTCTCAACTTGTTGCAAATACTTCAGTGGATCGCGTTGGAGATCATCAATCGTCACATTGAGCATGAACTTTCCTCGTCACACTTACTTGGATGGATGAAGACGGCGAAACAAGAATGAGTCGAATATTTCCTAAACTCGTATCTCAATTATGCAACGCAACCTACCCCGCAGAATGCTCTGAGCACAGCGTAACGCATCCCCCAAATCTATCCTGCCGACCGTTAGCTCTGCATCAATCCGAAGAACTCTCGGTAGAGGAACCGCATCACACGAAATCCACGACTGGCGATCGCCCAACTCACACAGGCGAGAACAGCGGCCGCTTCACCTCGATCGCCCTTCTCCCCGCTCACCTCTACTGCATCTGGATATTGCCACCCAATTCCGGACAAAGTGGATTGTGTTTGCTCTATCAAAACTATCTAAAGTCTTTTCAGACCAGCAACATTGGCTATAAAACTTCGGATTTTTTCGATAACGAGTTTCTAACCAGAAAAATCTTGCCATCAGAGGCAATCACGTCCATTTTTAATTAATTTTGCAGTTTCAGTCCATTAGGTTGCATTCGGTAGCATGCCCAAGCATTCTGGTGGTCTATAGCATCTGTCACTTAGGACACTTTTTTTCTTTTATGACTGTTCAACCGCTTTCACAATCTCTTAAAACACTCCGATTAACCGCTCCACTATCCGGCTATCTTCTAGCGTTGGAAGCGGTTCCTGACCCCGTTTTCGCGCAAAAAATGGTAGGGGACGGCATCTCAATCGATCCGACATCGTCTGTCTTGAAAGCCCCCTGTGAGGGTGAGGTGATTCAGCTTCATCCTTCCCTCCATGCAGTGACGCTCAAGACGCCAGAGGGCATTGAGATTCTCATGCACATTGGTCTGGATACGGTCGAGCTACGGGGAGAAGGGTTTACTCCGAAAGTCCAGTTGGGCGATCGCGTTAGCACGGGCGATGACTTAATCGAGTTTGATATTGACTATGTGGCTCTCCATGCCAAGAGTCTGCTGACTCAGATCGTGGTGACTAATAGCGATCGCGTTACCGAGTTCGTCTCCCAATCCGGCGTAGTGCAGTCGGGGAACGATATTCTCCTGGAACTGATATTGGCCGAAGACAGTCAATTATCTGAAACAGCCGATGGCGAGGCCGTGACCTCAGAGCCCATTGTGATTGGCAATCCTTTGGGACTCCACGCGCGTCCGGCAGCCGTGTTGGTCAATCTGGCGAAGAAGTTTCAATCTAAAGTCACCGTCAAGCGAGGCACAGACCAGGCCAACGCCAAAAGCGTGGTCGCCATTATGACACTACAGGTGGTCAATGGCGACACCATTACGCTGGAAGCCACGGGTACAGACGCAGAAGAAGCGCTCACGGAGTTAACCGAAGCCGTTCGATTAGGTCTGGGTGAAGCCGGAGCGACTCCCGCCACAGCTCCGGCTAGCATTGCCCAATCTGACCTGAAAGCCCCACCACCCCAACCCAAATCGGACGACCCCAATATCGTTTTGGGTGTAGCCGCATCATCTGGCCTAGCGGTGGGGAATACCTATCGCGTTCAAGAACAAAAGCTGATGGTGGAAGAGGTCGGTGAGGCTCCAGCCAAAGAGCGACGCAAGCTGGAAGAGGCGATCGCCAAATCGGCTCTCGAAGTCGAATCCATTCGTGCCAAGGTGCATGGTCAGGGAAACCCTGGAAAAGCCGCTATCTTTGCCGCTCACCAAGAAATTTTGGACGACCCCGAGCTGATGGATATTGCGACCAGCGCCATCAACAAAGGCAAAAGTGCGGCCTATGCCTGGCAACAGACCTACACGGCTCAGGCAGCTCAGCTCGCTCAGCTCAACAATGAACTACTGGCCGAGCGCGCCAATGATGTTCGTGATGTCGGTATGCGGGTGTTGCGGATTCTCACCGGAGTCGAGGCGACCGAGCAGAAATATCCCCAGAACACCATTCTGCTAGCAGAAGACCTCACCCCCTCTGATATGGCCAATCTCGACCGGGAACGAGTGGTAGGCTTTTGTACCCTCTCGGGCGGTGCCACTTCTCATGTGGCAATTTTGGCTCGGTCCATAGGCATCCCTGCGATCGCAGGGGCAGAGCCTCGCGTGTTGGATTTGGCCAATGGCACCCCAGTCATTCTTGATGGCTCTAAAGGCACCCTGCGATTAAACGCCTCTGCCGAAGACATTGAAAGCACCCAGACTCGCATTGCCAAACAAAAAGCCAAGCAAGCGGCAGATCTGCAAACAGCCTTTGAACCCGCCATCACCCAAGACGGGCATCAGGTGGAGATCGTCGCCAACATCGGTAGCCTCAAGGATGCCGAAGAAGCGGTTTCCTTAGGCACCGAAGGGGTTGGGCTGCTGCGCACCGAATTCATCTTTATGGAGCGCCCCAAAGCGCCGACGGAAGACGAACAGACCGGCATCTATCGCAGCATTGCTGAAGTCTTGGGGCCAGACAAACCCATGATTGTCCGCACCATTGATGTCGGCGGTGACAAACCCTTGCCTTACCTAGCGATGGCTCACGAAGAGAATCCCTTTTTGGGGGAGCGCGGGATTCGTCTGGGCTTCGACCAACCCGAACTACAACGCACTCAACTCAGAGCCATTTTGCGAGCCTCTACAGCCGGGAAGCTGCGCGTCATGTTCCCAATGATTGGTCGCATTGAAGAATTACGGATGGCTAAAGCCATGCTAGAAGAGGAGCGCCAAACGCTCAACCTTCCCCCCATAGAGGTCGGCATCATGATCGAAGTGCCGTCTGCAGCTGTTATGGCGGAGCAGTTGGCGAAGGAAGTGGACTTCTTTTCGGTCGGCACCAACGATCTGACCCAATATACCCTCGCCATGGATCGCGGCCATCCCAAACTGGCTCCCTTTGTGGATGGGCTCCATCCAGCGGTGCTGCGGTTGATTGACCAGGCCGTGAAGGGTGCAGGCCATTCTCAAAAATGGGTCGGCGTCTGCGGTGGCATCGGCAGCGACCCCCAAGCCATTCCGATCTTGGTCGGGCTTGGTGTCAAAGAACTCAGCGTCAGTGTGTCGATGATTCCTGCCATTAAAGCTCAGGTGCGATCGCTCACGCTCAACGCCTGTCAAAAGCTCGCGGCCCAAGCGCTTGCCTTAGAAACTGCAGCAGCCGTGCGCAATTTGGTGCCCTTGCCGGAGTGACGCGATCTCAGGTTTACGTCCTTTGTTTTGGATTCTGGCTTCCATTCAAGTCTGATCCCCCCTTATGGCGTCCAACGGCAGTCCCTCAAGCGGGTACGGCATTTTCTCCACCAAACATTTCATCACTCTCTTAACAGATCCAAATTATGACCATCACAACTTCGGCTCCACCTCCCGCGTCGCCTCAATGGCGTGACCAAGCCTTTAGTCTGCTGCAAAAAATGGGAAAATCGCTGATGCTTCCCGTTTCCGTGCTGCCGGTGGCTGGTATTTTGTTGGGTTTAGGCAGCGCCCGTCTGATCGAAATTCAAAAAATTCAAGACGGCGTCTTGACCAGCGCGAAATTTGCGTGGCTCCCAGCCCAGCTAGCGGAGATCATGAAAGCCTCAGGCGATGCCATTTTTGCGAACCTACCCGTCATTTTTGCCATTGCCGTGGCCATTGGCTACACCGCGAACGATGGTGTGTCAGCGCTCGCTGCGATCGTGGGATTTGTCGTCTTCTTAGCGAGCTTAGGGGTCTCCTCGATCCTGTTTTTCAACCTCGATCCTGAAGCGTTGAAGCCCATTATGGGAATTCCTTCACTCGATACCGGGGTGTTTGGGGGACTGATCATGGGTTGCGTCGCGGCTTACATGTTCAATCGGTTTTTCCGCATTAAGTTGCCCCAATACCTGGGCTTCTTTGCTGGCAAACGATTTGTACCCATCATCACCGCGATCGCCGCCATCGGTGTAGGGATGCTGATGAGCTTGATCTGGCCTCCCATTGGTGGCGCCATTGATAGTTTTGCAGCGGCAGCGGCTGAAGGAAATAACGTCCCCATTACCGTCGCGATTTATGGCTTCGTTGAGCGCTTGCTGATTCCCTTTGGTCTACACCATGTTTGGAATGTCCCCTTCTTCTTCCAGATTGGCTCGTTTGTCGATCCGATTACCAACGAAACGGTAACAGGCGACATTAACCGCTTCTTCGCAGGCGACCCCACGGCAGGCATTATCGGCGGAGCTTATTGGTTCAAAATGTTTGGCCTGCCCGCAGCGGCGATCGCCATGTGGCACAGTGCCAAGCCCAAAAATCGTAAGATCATTGGCGGGATTATGATCTCTGCCGCCCTGACCTCTTTCCTAACAGGCATTACCGAACCAATTGAGTTCTCCTTTGTATTCGTTGCCCCCATTCTGTTTCTGCTCCATGCGGTGCTAGCCGGCTTTGCTGACTTTCTGTTTGTGACCTTGGGAGGGCGGATGGGATTCACCTTCTCCCACGGGTTTATCGATTTTTTCCTGTTCTCCCCTCTGGGAACTAGGGTTTGGCTGATTCCGGCCTTTGCCCCCTTCTTTGTGGCTCTCTATTACTTCAGCTTCCGGTTTGTCATCAAGCGCTTTAACCTGATGACCCCTGGCCGCGAAGAACAAACCGATGAGACAGCGAGTGCCTTGCCCCAGGATGCTGCCGCCATGTCGAAGGAGCTAACCCTCGCCTTTGGAGGACGCAGCAACATCGATAGCCTGGATGCCTGTATTACCCGCCTTCGCATTGGGGTCAAAGATATGGGCAAAGTGAATATCGCTCGACTCAAAGCTCTGGGTGCCTCCGGTGTCCTACAAGTCGGCAATAATGCCCAGGCCATTTTTGGGCCTCGCTCGGAAAACCTCAAGACTGACATGATCGAGTACCTCAAAACTGCTGGCCCTGAGGCTGATCAGGTCGTAGCTCCCATAGCAGAGGAATCGATGACTGTCGCAGCGACAGTTCCTTCAGTCGAAGCAGATCCTGCAGCGGCTGAGAAAGCTCAGCGCATGATCGCAGCGCTGGGCGGTGCGAACAACATCCGCATCGTAGACCCCGTAGCCCTGACTCGACTGCGCGTTGAAATCACCGATGCGGGTGCCGTCAACGACGACGCGCTCAAAGCGGCAGGCATTGAAGCCATGATGCGGGTTCAAGAGCAGGTCTTGCATCTAGTGGTGGGGCTTAACGCTGAGCAATACGCAAATGAAATCAATCAGCAGCTCCAAACTGTTGCCTAAAAAATAGCCTCTGCAGTGGACGGATGATTGTTGGGCGATCGGTGTGCATGGGCTTTTTAGCTTGCGATCGCCCTCCTTCCCGAGCCCTCCAATGGCTCGGGGCATAATGAGGCTTTTTATAGCGCTACGCGCTCAGATAAAACCAAATCATTTGTTGAAAGCCCCGCTTCGCGGGGCTTTCAACAAATGATTTGTCCTAACCTCAATGCGTAAGGCTATACATCCTGATATCTTTGCTTTTGCTGTCAATATTGAGAAGTGAACGGACTTCACCCTGCCAAATCATGATGCAAAATACCCGACAGGTTTCCGTTGAGCAGCAAGGTGATAATCAGGTCATCACCATTCCCCAAGACTTTGCATCGCTGGGCAGTGAAGTCATCGTACGGAAAGAGGGACAAGCTCTCATCATCGAACCCCTTCAAGCGCAATCCTTGCTTGCCTTACTCGCCATCCTCCCGGATCTTTCCAATGAGGGGGAATTTTCCGATGTTGATGCAGGCTTCCTCCTTTTAGATGACGTGATGCTGTAATCTCGGATGCCTTCCTTACCAATATCTGTTGGACACCAATATCCTCTCTGAGCTGGTGCGACATCCTCAGGGGCGAGTAAAAATCCAGCTTGAGAACAATTTATCTCCATCTCACAGCCTTTCCCTGCGGCAAAGGCTTACACCGTCGAGACGGAAATCCAGAAACCCAGCAGAAAGCCCAGGATAGTGGAAAAACTAACGGAGCCACCGCCTAACTCGTAAGCTTCGGGCATCATGGTGCTGGCCAGCATCGCCAGGATTGCCCCACCAGCGATCGCCTGAATAAACACCACAAGAGCGGGTATTGCTACTCCCTGCAACAGATAGCCCAGCAACGCACTAAACCCGCTCAGCAACACCACCCCACTCCACAACAGCAGCACGTTTCGGGACTGGGCTCCTGCCTTTTTCATACCCATCGAACTCGAAAGAGCTTCTGGGAAATTGGACATAAACACGGCGAGCAGGAAGGATGTACCCATATGGCCCGTGGTGGTGGTAATGCCGATAACCGCGGATTCGGGGATGTTGTCGATGAGCGAGCCGCAGAGAATCGCCAAGGGAGCAGAGCGTTGGGAGAGCGATCGCAACATGGCCTGTTCTTCTGGAAACGGCATGGTGAGACTGGTGCTATCGAGAACGGCTTGTTGCCACTGCTGATACCGTTTGGTCACATCTGCGTGAGATTGGGTGGTGGCCTGGAGGCGGCGCGCCAGAATGCGGCTGAGGGATCTCGACAAACTGGGGGAGCGAGGCACAATGACATTGAAGTCTGACCGTTTCAGCTCATACAATTCCATCGGTGTGCAAGCGACTACCGTGGCGGATCGTGGCTCGTTGGTAAGGATGGCCATTTCTCCAAACACCTCTCCTGGCCCCAGGGTGGCGACCTGGTGCTCGTCTTTCAGAACATCGGCGCTGCCCTCCAGGATGAAGTAGAGGGAATCCCCCGGTTTGCCTTCCTGGCAGAGAATATCCCCTGGCCGAGCCGCACATAAATTTAGGTAGGGAATAATGGCTTGCACCTCATCTGGTGACATGTGGCGCATCAGCTCAATATGCGTGAGACGGTTGAGGATGCCGGATGCGGTCTCCTGACGCTGTTTGTAGAGATAGCGACGACTGGAGGACGGACGACGCAAAAAGCCGCCTTTTTGATCGATGTATCGTGT
>JBCBSL010000262.1:0-8649 GCA_039819145.1 Cyanobacteria bacterium J06638_22 | reverse complement strand
ATGTCGTTAAATCTACTATTTAATGATGCTAAAGCTAGAGCCATTACAGATGGGGCCTATTATTCATGTGCATTGAATTTGATTCGTTCCTGTCAACATCAATGCTTATCCAGCATGTTTATTATTGACCATAGTTTGGATAGGGAAGATGTGACGCTTGTGGATACTTTGCTAATAGAGCTTGCCAGTGCTCATTGGCGAGGGGTAGAGACTCAGCTACTGATTGGTGGCTCCCGCACCAATGCTCGCATTCGAGGTTCAGCGCTGTTGGCGAAAGTAAGAGCTCAGGAATTGGGAATTGACACCCGCCTAGCTGCTGCCGTTAAGGCTAGCTCTAGTCATACGAAGTTACTCATTGCAGATGATTGGGTTCTGACCGGCTCACACAATTGGTCTCGTAGCATGGTCGGCGGGCAAATTCAAGATAGCGTCTTAGTGCAGAGTAAAACGCTATCCGCTGAACTGCGAAGTTATTTTGAATTCCAGTGGAAAGATGCTTGGTCGGAGGAATATGATGTATCGATTTAAATGGGAAGACTTAGCGCTACCCGAGTTTCTAAACCATATTCGAGCCATTGCTGAAGACGACACATCAGCATCTGATCAAGTAAGCGATCAACTAACAGCTATCTTCCGCGCCACTGGAGGCATCCCAGTCACCGATTCAGATTGGGATGCAGACCGTCGTATGGCTATTGCCGAGAAGCTTTTACATGAAGCGACAACAGCTTTACTCCACCATCGCTATCATTTTCAACACCCGCGATCGGGTCTATTCCATCGCCCGCATAATGACATATCTGTTGGAGAGTCGATGGCTCAAGTCGATGTCAATCACGCCTCCACCTCAGAACTCGCAGCTCTACCCGTAATAGGCCCTGTGTTAGCTGATCGAATTATAGAAACCCGTCGCAGTCAGGGATACTTCACATCTCTCTCGGATGTAGCCGAAAAAGTCTCTGGCCTAGGATTAAACGGGGCAACTCAACTGGCTAATGTTCTGAATGTTGATGAACAAGGCCGACCTCTAAGACCGATGGTTCAGGGCGAGTTTGCGAAAGACTTCAAAGCGCTATTGACGTACACAAATCACAAACGCTCCGCACCATCCTTAACCATGGCCTTAGAGGAGATTGCTGTCTTCGCAGCTCATAATCCTCATCCAGCTACCCGTTTAGCTATCAAGCGCGGCGATTTAGAACCCCTACCTACAGCCGATTCATCGGAACAAAAACAATCCATAGATGCAATTCATGTCCTAGCCGATCAGGAGTATTACAGTACGCTAGCAGACTTACTCCAGAAAGCTCAGCGCACAATTGATGTATGCATGTTCTTCATCGGACTCGGGGCAGATACTCATCCCACCTATAAGCTATTGGATATCTTGACTCGTAAGGCAGCAGCAGGATCTCAAGTGCGTGTGCTGCTCGACCGGGATGATCAGGATGACCCCTATGGCTCTCGCCTTATTAATGCAAAAGCAGCACGATTTTTGGCCGAGCATGGGGTTCAGGTAAAATTTGATCGCCCTGAATTACTTTTGCATTCTAAATTCGTCTTGATTGACGATGCTTGGACGGTTGTTGGCTCCCACAATTGGACAATCGGCTCCTTCTTCGAGTATCGAGATCTTTCCCTTGCACTAAACGGCGTTGGCATCACCAAAACCTGGAAGGAGCGGTTTGAAACGCTTTGGGCAGAAGGACTGCCTATAGATTAGGAGAAACGCATTCTACGAGAGAAGCAGTTTGGTAAGCGATCACCCCAGCAATTCTGTGATCAACCAATCTTCAGCTCATCACCGATGCCGATGGTCTTGCCAGCTTCGGTCGAAGCGAGTTGGGTGTTGATGGCGAGTCGATAAAAGTGGTTGAAGCGCGATCGCTCTACCCATCCGGGCAACGTTGCCTGCCGCTGCGCCACAAAGGTTTTTTGAAAGTTTGGATAGGCTTCACCCGTTTGAGAGTCGCGGGTAATGACCACACAGCGCTGGCAGGGATTCATCCCCATTAACTGCACATCGCCAATCTGGAAATGAACGGGCTCGTCTGATTTCGCAAATAGTTGGTCTTCCCAAAAGGCTGGAACGTCAGAGATCTCGATGTTGCTGCGAAACCGGAGGCGTACCTCTTCAACCTCAAGGCCGGGATACCAGGAGGCGATCGCCTCCAGCGTTGCAGTGCTGACGATGGTTGGCCCCGGCGACACCGTATCATCTGGAAAGCCCATGTCTAGGTCTTGCTTCAGCTTGGCAGGAAAGCCAAAGTAGTTGCTCAGCCAGCCTTCGAGGACTTCGCGTTCTTTCTCTAGATGAAATGTGGTGACTTGATCCGTTCCCTGTACGTGCAGCGAAATCGTATCGGCTTGCAGATCCAACTCAGAGCGTAGAGCATGCACACGGGCGTTTCGTTTGCCATTGACGAAGTGATTGGATTTATCGAAGATAGCAAACTCGCGATCGCGCTTCAGTGCCCCACTTTTGAGGACAGAGGCTTGTACAATCTCTACACGATCCAACGACTTGATGGGATAAATGAATAACTTTGAAACATAAGGAGCCATAGCCATTACAAGTAACTCTTGAGTAACGTATGTGAAGCTTCACAAGACACCACCAGAATCGCGGCATCTTGCTGGTTCAGAGCGTCGAGGCGGTGAGCAATTCGAGCATCAAAATGGGCAGCATCACCAGGCGACAGCGTGAACGTTTCGTCTCCTAGAGTCAGGCGAAGTTGACCCGAGAGAACGTAAAGCCACTCTTCCCCTTCATGGTGATAGAGATGCTCATTCTGACGATTTGCAGGAATCGTGACATGGATTGGGCGCAGGTTGGCTCCATCGCCTTGGTTGGAGAGCAATCGATATAGCAACCCATTGCCTTGATAAACCGCTGCATCTCCTTGCCACACGACAACCGAACGATTCAGCGGTTCTTCCTCGAACAGCGCCGCCATTGAGATGTGATAGGTACGGGCTAAATCAAACAAAGCGGCGAGTGAAGGTTGGCGATCGCCGCTTTCAATGCGAGATAAATACGCTTCTGACAAACCCGTGCGCTGGGCGAGATCGCTCAACGTCCAATCTCGCTGCGTTCGGAGAGAACGTAAGCGGGTTCCCAACTGCACTAAGTTAAATTGTGCGGGTGATTCATGGTGGCTAAGCATGAAATAATTCTATCTTTAGCTTGCCTTCCAGGCAAGTCAAACTAATCTAGCTTGCCATTCAGGCAAGTTGTGCGATCGCAGAACAAGTAACATCGAAAGCCCATAATGACTTGCTGTTTCCACTGGCGGGTTTTCGTCCGAGATACTACTCCGAGCTTCCTCGCATATAGCTCGTGAGACTTTGATTTAAAAGCTCCCATGAAAGCTTGTGCTCAAGCCAGACTTCACGGCTGGGTGGCAACCTTTCGGGCTCATCAAATGTAGCGGTAGCAAGCGCAACTTGCGCAGGTGCATCGTTCGATTCGTAGCTAATAGACGTGCCACAAACACCACAGAACGTTCGCAAAGCTTGGGCAGACGATCGGTACTGCGCAAGTGAGCCACGCACGACCGTAACCTCTTCACGCCTGAAAATGCTCCATCCTACCCCAGCAGAACCAACCGCTCGGCGGCAGCTTTCACAGTGACAGCGACTAAGTGCAAGCGGCTGACCCGTGACGCGGAATCGCACCGCTCCACAGAGGCAGCCACCTTCTGCGTCAGGGCTATTTAGTTGATTCATCATGATGGGAGTTGTAGGGTTCGTTCAACATCAGATTTGTTCGATACGATCCGTACACAAACTTTAGAGGTCATTTTTGTATGATCGCAGATAGTGAAAATTGACCTGAGAGGGAGGGTGATGTCTCGTCTTACAATTCGTCCAATTTCAACGGAAGACCTAGCCACATGCGCTCAAATGATGGCACAGTCTGAGCCATGGCTCACCCTTGGCCGTACCTACGACGCATCCTACCAAACAATCTGTGATCCAGCGA
Source organism: Cyanobacteria bacterium J06638_22 (assembly GCA_039819145.1). GTDB lineage: Bacteria > Cyanobacteriota > Cyanobacteriia > Elainellales > Elainellaceae > Vacuolonema. The sequence goes on along the minus strand of JBCBSL010000262.1, from coordinate 4,664 downwards.
AAGAGGTTTACTTAGCTACGGATAAGGACACCATTGCAGGATTCATCATCATTAATATGACGGGTGCATTTGTTGGCTATATCCAAAGTGTATGTGTCGATGCAGGATGGCGCGGACAGGGGATTGGGACCCAACTCATTACTTATGCAGAGGAGCGAATCTTTCGCAGCGCTCCCAATGTTTTTATTTGTGTTTCGTCCTTCAATGCAGGGGCACGCAAGCTGTATGAGCGACTCGGCTACAGCGTTGTTGGGGAATTGAAAGATTACATCGTTGCAGGAGCCTCTGAGATATTACTTCGCAAGGCGATCGCCCCACTGACGACTTTTTCTCCTTCCGTTGATCAGTAGTCTGCACATGGCGTCTAAGGATCGCGATTAAATTAAAACCAGATATTTACTTTTTGAAAGCACGGCTTTGCCGTGCTTTCAAAAAGTAAATATCTGGTTTTAATTTAATTCAGTTTTCTAAGTCGCTGACGATTGCCTGACCTACCCATCTTTCTAGGTCGCGATCTACCCATCTACTACCCATTTATCTGATGTCGTTGTGCGGTTCAATCGAGCACCATGAAGGTGTTGTTCACACGAAGCACTCAATGTCATCACCAACCGATTCCAACACTAATCCCCTCATTGCGTTTTCCCAAAACTTAGCTGATATCGTTGAAGCGGTGGGGCAGTCTCTTGTTGCTATCAACGGACAGCGCTTTCCTTGTAGCGGTATTTATTGGCGCGATGGTTTGATTGTTGCCTCCGAGGAAACGATCAAGCGCACGGAAGGGATTACCGCAACGCTTCCGAATGGAGAAACCGCACCCATCACTTTGCTAGGGCGCGATCGCACCACAGACATTGCGGTTTTCAAGACTGACGCATCACTACCCGTCGCAGCGATTGACAGCGACGGCGAACTGAAAGCAGGCAATTTGGCGATCGCCGTCGGACGTGATGTTGAGCGCGGGTTATTTGTGTCGCAGGGCGTCATCAGCACGGTAGGCGATTCCTGGCGCAGCAGTTTGGGAGGATATATCGATCGTTTCATTCGCTTAGACCTCAACTTCTATCCGGGTAGCGGTGGTAGTGCTTTGGTCAATGCCGCCGGAAGCGTCGTTGGCTTCAATACGACGGGGCCTCGTCGCAGTATCTTGACGATTCCCGCAGCCACTATCAATCGTGTCGTCGATCAATTGGTCGAAAAAGGACAGATTAATCGAGGTTATCTCGGTTTGGCCATGCAGCCTGTTTATTTGCCAGAGGCATTAATCGCAGCCTTCACTTTGAATACAAAGCAGGGCTTAATGGTCGTCAACGTAGAATCGCAAGCCCCAGCCGACCAAGCTGGCATCATGCTCGGTGATGTTTTACTTAAAATCGAAGATACTCCCATTGCAAAGCTGAGGGAAGTTCAAGCCTACTTAGAACCTCAAAACGTTGGCAAAACCGTCACCATCCAGCTCATTCGTGCAGGTGCATTACAGAATGTCTCTCTAACCATTGGGGAGAGTGGGAGGAACTCATGATTCTGAATCAACTCGAAACGGAATTGGCTGCTGTTTCCCAACACTTGAGAAGCATTACGGTAGAGATTGCGAATTATCGGAGTGGCGGGTCAGGCGTCATCTGGTCGGCTGATGGGTTCATCGTCACGAATTCCCATGTCGTTGGTGGGCCAAAGGTGCAAGTGCGGCTTGCGACCGGAGATGTAGTAGCGGGTGCGGTTGTTGCGCGCGATCGCCACCAGGACTTAGCCCTTCTCAAGGTTAATGCTAAAAACCTGCCGACTCCGGCCATTGGCAACGCTGAAGCTTTGCGTCCAGGAGAGCTGGTCTTGGCAATGGGCAATCCCTGGGGATTTTCTGGAGCCTTAACGGCAGGCATCATTCACTCCCAAGGTGGGCAGGAAGTTATCAATGCCGTGCTGGATGGCGTCAGGCCAATGGCGTTCAGCCAAAGTCCTCCCGGTTCGATGGTGGTTGCCGATATACGCCTTGCTCCGGGCAACTCTGGCGGCGTTCTTGCCAATGCTCGGGGGGAAGTGGTTGGCATTAACACGGCGATCTTTCAGGGCTTAGCCTTGGCCATTCCATCGCAACAGGTCACTACTTTTGTAAGGACGATGACCCGATGACGCGCATCATCGTATACAGCTCAAATTCAGTGGTGCTTGCGGGTTTAACCAGCATTCTCAATGCTCAGCCGGATTTGCAGGTCGTGGGTAGTTTTCTGGATAATGTCAGCCCGATCGCCCTGAGCGACTTTTCAGCGGATTTGCTGCTCCTGGAGCGATCGCCCACGGCCAGCTTGAACCAATCATCCGACGACGACATCCAGCAATTAGAACAATGGCTCGCATCGGCAGAGTTTGAGATAGCAGGTATTCTGTTAACCGATTCGCTGCAAACAGACGAACTTGAGGCATATCTTCAGCTTGGCTTCAAAGGGTTCTTGCCACGGTTGATCAATACCGATGAAGTGGTTGCAGCCATTAACGCGGTGACCGCTGGTTTGCTAGTCATTCATCCAGAGTTAGTGGCACTCAACGATGGCGACTGGTCTGGCTTCCCCGCCCTATCCCAGCAAGCCATTGGGGAATCCACCTCTGCCATTACACCGCTGCCACAGTTGGATGTTTCTCTGACAACAAGAGAAGTCGAGATCTTACAGTTGCTGAAAGCGGGTTTGGATAACAAAACGATTGCCAGCACCCTCCACATTTCCAAGCACACCGTCAAGTTCCACATCAGCTCTATTCTCGCCAAGCTCAATGTTTCCAGTCGAACCGAAGCGGTAACCCTGGGACTGCGCCAGGGACTCATTAGCCTCTAGCGGCTGTTTGACTGCTAAGCGATCGAACATGGCGGTTGAACTCGCGTCTATCCCCACAAAGTACGCCTCATCTATTAACCCCTACTAAATACACACAATCTCCTGTAAAGGCTAAATTTGGGGATTGATCCCCCCTGCCCCCTTGAAAAAGCTATCCCTTATGCAGAAATCGGAATAATGCTCTCCAGTCTTGGCCTCTAGCCATTATCCACCCGCGAATGAATTGCGGGCTACTGAAAGCAAACCCATTAAAATGGGTTCCGCTCAACCGCTTAAAGGGATACAATCCGTTCCCCATTAGTCCCTTTAGTGGACTGTTTAGATTAGCCCGCAATTTATTCGCGGGCGAGGTATGATACTTGGCTCAGCCCCCTTGCTGCGGTGTGTATTGGCGTTGAGATGATCTGCAAGCGATCGCCAATACCTTTTCACGGTTGAGTTTTAGCCATTTCTGCTCAATGGATAGCTAGAAGGAGCGGTACCTCGTTGAGGGCTGCGAGGATCTAGATAGATGAGAGGATCAGAGGTAGCCTCAATTGGCGATCGCGCTCAGTCGATCGCCCCAACATCCACTTAAAAACAACGTGGCTCCGTTAGTAACGCTGTAGCCACGTAGCCCGTTTGACCGCTGGCCAATTCAACTTGAGTCCACACATCGACTTCGCCCATAAACCGCACTTCGGTGCCATTCGGTACGGTATCAATAACAGTGCCGTCGGGTGATTGGCGCAGGTTGGCGTAGGTATCCTGGGTATCTTCGACCTGGTAATAGGTTCGGCGCAGAAGCTCATGCCAGATATATCCCGACTGCCCCGTAGACCCCAATCCATTAGCTCGCCGAACCGCCACTTGGTTCCACACATCCGGGTCGATATAGGCCAATCCATCCTGGGATGACAGAGGCGTTAGATTGGGCAAACGATCCATCGCATCACCGGTGGGGCGATCGCGCAGATTAACCGAGCTGTCATTTGGGTCGTAGGCCAACAAAACGCCACACCGATCGCGCACGTTGTCGCCCGGATGCCATCCACCGGACTGAGCAATCCCTAAACCCGATGGGTCGGCTGGCGGCACCGACTCTGCGGCTGCCAGCGGTACGATGACGTCTGGCACGAGTGATACGGGAAGTTCGGGGGGAGTGGGGGCGATCGCCTTCCCACCATCGAGTCCCTGACACGCCGCAAGCCCCAAGGCCAATACGAACAGGACGACTTTCTGAAGACGCATACCACACCTCCGATTTTCAGACCTCGAACTTGGATCTTGAACGTAGATCTTGAATCTAGATCTCGAACCGCCAGTAACTTCACGATGTTGGAGGCCAATTCCAAGCGGGGCGATCGCCAGTTATTTTGTGGCGATCGCAATCAATTCACCGCCATTCCCACACAACGCAACCCAAGCATTACGACGACTACAATACAGACAACCATCGTTTGTCTATCAACTCATCGGTTGAAAGGTAAACGCTTTATTACGAATCCCGTTATGAATCAAGAGACGTCCTAGCGTCTATGCGCAAATGGTTGAGAGCAATGCGTCCGAGAACAACCCATCCGCGCCGCCCGCCTGGGAATACAAAGTGGGACACCCCTCTCATGCCACAAACGATTGGGTTGCCGCCTACAGTGGCTATCGCGAAGATGTCGGACGATCCGTATGCCGTCTGGAAACACCGAAAGACCGGATTATCCTTATTCTGGGGTTTGGCGATCGCCTACGCATTCGTCCGGTAGATGCCAAGCAGCAATCCTGTGAGTACAGCGCCTTTGTCATTGGGTTGAGCGATGCACCCATGCTGACCCAATATGACGGCGCACAGCAAGGCATTGA
>JBCBSL010000261.1:0-8686 GCA_039819145.1 Cyanobacteria bacterium J06638_22 | reverse complement strand
GCCGCGCGTCGCGCGGCTTTCAAAAAATGATTGGGTTCTAATCTCAATGCGTAAGGCTATAGGCCCAAACGCCACAGAAACAACATCGGGTTTCGCCTTTGAATCTCCGCTGCCGATCCCATTACATTAAGAATATTGGTAGCAAATGATGGCAAAAATTCAGCCTTTATCCGTAGGGTTAACTCAACCTTAATGCTGTTGGAGAGCCATCCGCTCCTTCGTTACAATCAGGGCGCTTCTATTCTCCGGCAGCTCTGCATAGCATCAAGGCTAGCTTGGTGTGTTTACCTCCGCTTACTCTATTCTTAATGTTTAGTTTTCCTTGAGCACCTACCCTATGCCTCTTTCTCGTATCCTCAGCGCTATCGTGGCCATTGTTCTTGCCCTGGGCATGACAACCCTGGGTGGCTGGTATTTCACTGCTGGGATGTGCATCATTGTTTTTCTTGGGCAGCAAGAATTTTTTCAATTGGTGCGTGCGACCAATATTGCGCCTGCCGCAAAGACAACCCTGGCGGTGAGTCAGGCGCTGCTTATTATCTGTAGCTTTGCTCCAGCCCTGGCTGATGCGGTTGTCCCGGTTGCAGGAACGTTCATCTGTTTCTACTTGCTGTTTCAGCCTAAGCTAGCGACGATCGCCGATATCTCGACCTCGATTCTGGGCTTATTCTATGGCGGCTATCTTCCTAGCTACTGGGTGCGACTGCGGTTTTTGGAGCAGTCGGACGTGGCGAATATCCCGCTTCAAGGATATCTACCCGATACGCTCGACCTCCGACAAATGCCCATTGGATTGACGGCAACCCTGCTGGCATTTGGCTGCATTTGGGCGGCGGATATTGGTGCTTACTTGTTTGGCAAGGTGTTTGGCCGCACGCGCCTATCTAAAATTAGCCCCAAAAAGACTGTGGAAGGCGCAGTGTTTGGAGTACTCGGTAGCGTTTTGGTGGGAACCTTGGGTTCCTGGGCTTTGGCTTGGAATGGATTTCCCCTCACTGGGATGGCATTGGGGTTACTGATTGGCATCGCCAGTTTGCTCGGGGATTTGACAGAGTCGATGATGAAGCGGGATGCCGGGGTCAAAGATTCAGGGAAGTTGATTCCTGGGCACGGCGGCATTCTCGATCGCGCTGATAGCTATGTATTCACAGCGCCACTCGTCTATTACTTCATAACCTTACTGCTGCCGCTATTTCCGGCGTAGAGCGTTCTAGCTGAGAAGCTTCTGCCCTAGAGCATGAACTTTCGTGAGTTTCCAATGGGAGAGGGATGTACTGCCTGTAGCCTCTCTTGTTGGAAACTCACGCTTGTGAGAAAAAATGACCGATCTGCCGATGTTTTCTTCTGAGTACGGCGGTAATTATGGATGGGCGATCGCACCTAATTCCTGCGACTATTTGTGTGTCTGAATCCCTGTTATCCGATGCTCGATGCCTAGAGTGCGCTGACCCCTGATATTAGCTAGCCTCAGCATGACAAGGCAAAACCCATGAAAAAAGCATTCACCGTTGGTTTGGTATCGGTCTTCATGATGGGTATGAGCAGTACCCATATCGTGGCTCAAAGTGAAAGCGAGCCAGAGACGTTTGAAACCTTTGCGGAGTGGTGTCTAAACCAAGCTAGCCTTAGTCAAGATGCAGCTCGCACCGTTGAAGTGTTGCTAGCGACGGCTGGAACCCAAAACTGCGAACAAGCCGATGCAATACTTACAGCCCTGACCGAGCTTGACCTGGAACTTGGAGCAATTTCGGATGTGGCTCCATTGGCCAGTTTGACCAATTTGACTGAGCTGAACCTACCTACAAATCAGATCTCAGACATCGCACCATTGGCTCGATTGACCAATCTGACCCACCTCAATCTTGGGCAAAATGAGATTGTCGATCTATCTCCGTTAGCAAGTTTAACCAACTTAATCAGGCTTTCCCTGGGCGAAAATCAAATATCAGATATCACGCCGCTTGCCGAACTCACTAATCTGACCATCCTTGATTTGCGCAACAATCAAATATCAAATATCACGCCGCTTGCTGAACTAACGAATCTGACCGAGCTTAACTTGATTCAAAATCAAGTGGTAGATATTACTGCGCTTGTCGAACTCACCAATCTGACGTGGCTTTTTTTGGGGGGTAATCAAATTTCAGATATTAGTTCGTTAGCCGAACTCACTAATCTAACCCAACTCGATTTACAGCTCAATCCAATTGAAGATGTTACCCCGTTGGCTAGTCTAACGAACTTGAGTCTGCTTTCGGTTACCAGTGTTCAAGAGGTCGATCTATCTCTCTTTGCAGATCTAAGTGATTTGACCCATTTGTCTATTGGGGGGGGGCAAATCAGAGATTTGACTCCCTTAGCCAGCCTTAGCAACTTGACCTATCTTATTTTAGCTGATCAGCAAATTGCGAGTATAGCTCCGCTAGAAAACCTGACCAACCTGACATTCCTCGTCATTTACGAAAGTCAGGTTACGGATATAACGCCACTTACAAGTTTGACGAATCTGACATTGCTCGCTCTTGACAGCAACAACATTGGGGATGTGACTCCGCTCGCAGGGCTGACAAACCTCAGACAACTCTCTCTCAGGAATAACGGCATCATCGATATATCTCCACTGGCGAATTTAACCAATCTCGATAACCTTTTCCTTAATGACAACGGCATTACAGATATTTCACCGTTGGCTGAGCTGACCAATCTGACAACCCTTCAGCTAGACAACAATGAGATTGCGGATGTGGCTCCATTGTTGGGGCTAACAAATATACGTAACCTTGATCTGAGAAACAACGAGATTGCAGACATTTCAGCGTTAGCAAATATGACTGTTATGTCGGAGTTGACACTTTCTAGAAATCAAATCACAGATGTGTCTTCGTTATCAGACATGACTCGATTGTATAGACTTCACCTCGAACACAATGCTGTTTCTGATGTGACGCCGCTATCAGGCTTGTCTAATTTGACAGAATTGATTCTATCGGACAACCAAATTACCAATGTAACTCCATTATCAAGTCTGACGACTCTACACAGGCTTCTTCTTGCAGACAACCAAATTACAGATGTTTCTTCATTGGCGGGTCTGTGGAACTTACGTGAACTTTCGCTGCATGGCAATCCGATTAGCGATCGCACCTGTCCCGTGCAACCCGAAGAAGTTTGTACGTTTGAGCCTGATCCCCTACTGCCTAATTAATCTAGAATTCCAAGCATCACTTCATCATCAGTAAGTTGTGGCAGGTGCAATTAAACCTAAAACCCTACAAATCTGCGCCGTCCGCACCCCTTCTCGAAAAAATTCATACTTGAATCCTGCATTACCCGAATCTCGGTCTATCCATTCTTTAACAGGACTGACGTACGGTATCAGAGTATTAGCCGCTGAGCACCGAACTACGCCCCTTCGCAAAGAATCATTTCCCGTAGAAATTACTTTTTGTAGCGATCGCTACAAAACTAAAGCTATTGATGTTACGTTTAAACTTGTATGCTTTCATGCTTTGTTCAGTATCAGACCTATGTTCAGACGATCGCAAATTCGCCAACAAATCGCCCAAACCCATCGCGCCAATCTTCGTGAGAACCTGCAACGGCGCATCGACATTGCCCGCGCTAAGGGTGATGAAGCCTTACTCCGAAGACTCGCCGCCGAAGCCGAATACATTGGCTAAGGGTGCCTTGCTAATGCTGAGCCACCTGGCGTCAGAGTCTTAACTCAGCACTAGACTTTTCCTCTTGATTCATTCGAGCCACCCATTCTGGGGAATGGGTGGTTTTTCTTCGACCTTAAACCCTCGGTGTGCGGGTATGCCAGGGTGTTGCCCGCTCATAGGCATGGGCAACGCTAAGCAGCACATCCTCTTTAAGGACATTGCCGATCATCTGCATCCCGATGGGTAGCCCTTGCTCATCAAAGCCGCAGGGAATGCTGAGGGCAGGCAAACCCGCCAGGTTGACCGGAATCGTCATCAGGTCGGACAAATACATACTCAAGGGATCGTCCGTCTTTTCGCCCGCCTTGAAGGCCGTCGTTGGCGAGGTTGGGCAAATCAGCACATCCACTTGCCGGAAAGCCGCTTCAAAGTCTTGCTTGATTAGGGTGCGAACTTTCTGTGCTTTGAGGTAGTAGGCATCGTAATAGCCCGCCGAGAGGGCATAGGTGCCGATCATGATGCGGCGTTTGACCTCGGCCCCAAAGCCCTGAGCGCGGGTTTTGGCATACATCGTGAGCAGGTTATCAGCATCTTCCACGCGATAGCCATACTTTACCCCGTCGTACCGTGCTAGGTTGGCCGACGCCTCCGATGGCGCAATGATGTAGTAAGTCGGCAAGCCATAGCGGAACTGTGGACAGGAGATGACCTTGATTTCTGCTCCCAGCTCTTGCAGCACCTCAACGGCTTTGGTCACGGCGGCTTCGACCACAGCATCCAAGCCCTGACCAAAGGTTTCTTTGATAATGCCGATGTGTAGCTTGCCACGGGGTTTGAAGTCAGGCCGTAGCAGGGAGGCGTAGTCTGGAATATCCACGTTGAGGCTGGTGGAGTCTTTGGGGTCATATCCGGCGATCGCTCCCAACAAGAGCGCGGCATCTTCCACCGTGCGCCCAAACGGCCCAATCTGATCCAGCGAGGAGGCATAGGCTACCAGCCCATAACGAGAAACCAAGCCGTAGGTCGGCTTCATGCCAACAACCCCACAAAAGGAGGCGGGTTGGCGAATCGATCCCCCCGTGTCAGAGCCCAGAGCCACAGGACACTGTCCTGCGGCTACCGCCGCTGCCGATCCTCCCGAGGATCCACCTGGCACCCGCTCCAGATCCCAGGGATTGGCCGTCACTTGAAACGCCGAGTTTTCTGTGGAGCTACCCATCGCAAACTCATCCAGGTTGGTTTTGCCAACCATCACCGCTCCCGCTTCCTTCAGCCGTTGCGTCACCGTCGACTCGTAGGGCGGCACAAAGTTCTGCAAAATGCGCGACCCACAGGTGGTGCGAATGCCCTGGGTACACATATTGTCTTTGATGCCGATGGGAATCCCCGCCAGCATGCCGATCGTCTCACCTGCGGCAATCTTCGCATCCACTTGCCGCGCCTGCTCTAGCGCCTGATCCGCTGTGATGCTCAAAAAGCTATGCAGGTTCGGTTCGAGCGCCTGAAGGGTTTCGAGCGTAGCCTCAGCCAGTTCGACGGCAGTTCGCTCTTTTTTAATGAGTTGTTGATGCAACTCCCGAATAGACGCCATTAGAAATCTCTCCAGCAGATTACTGTGCAAATAACTGAGATCAAATAAACCAAGAAAAAACCCGATATCAATTTAGTCGATTTTCTGGACACTTGCTGCGGATCCGAGAAAATGGCTCAGATTGTAATTTCCCAGACGGTTGAACGTCCGCTTTTCGGAAATAGTGATTAAATCAAAGGTGATTGCGCCAGTGTAATTCCCCTTTTGGGTGGGTGAGGTAGTGAATGCGTGGTTTGTGGTGGTATCTATTGATTACCCCGGTCGCAACGGTCGGCGTCTGGGGAGCAGCGTCTCTTTTACGCACTCCGGCTCTCGCGCCCGTGCTGGAAACGCCCCATTCGGAAGTGGTTTCGCTACCAGAAGCCGAATCGCTGGATGACCTGTATGACATGCGCGATCGCCTCCAGTCCGAGCTAGCCGATCGTCCGCCCGTTTTGATTTCCTCTCGCACGGGCATCGCCACGGCTCCAACGGATTTGCTTGAAAGTCTGCAAGCGGTTGACATTCGTATCCACATCGAAGAAGCGGCAAAAGAACAGTGGGATGCTGCTCTTCGCGCTGGTGGACAAGCGGCACAACTGGGCAAACCGGCGGACAATGCTGATGATGCGAACCTTGAAGAAGCCTACACCCTTTGGAAAACGGCGATTGATTCCCTAGAGGCCATCCCCGAAGAATCCCTCTTAGCAGAACAAGCCGTCGCCAAAATCGAGGAATATGAACCGAATCTAGCGATCGCCGCCTACCGCTACGACACCGCTCGTTCCGACTTCCTGCTCCCCATTGCCGAGCAAACCGGAATGGGCAGCCGCGTCCGCATCACCGTTTGCACCCTGGAACGCGAATGTCGCCGCCTGCGGGGAGCCGAACAACCGGCCAGCCCCGCCAGCCTGATCAAAGTCCCCGTCGCCATTGCCCTAATGCAAAGGCTAACGGATGAAAACATTGACCCAGAAACAGAAATCTTGGTGACACGGGGGAACTGGACCGAAGATGCGGGCAGGATTTGGGTGGGCCGGGAATATTCCCTCAAAAAAATCATGCTCGACATGATCAGCCTCAGTGGCAATATTGCTACCAACCAGCTCATCGAGTACTTGGGACATGACTATATCAACCAAGTGTTGCGCGATCGCGGCTATACCGCCACCCAGGTACGCACCAAGCTCGTCGGGCAGCGCACCTATCCTTCCAACCTGGGCAATCCCCCCAACTACATCACCAGCGACGAACTCACCGACATGATGGTGGGCATCTACAACCAAGAACATCCCGGCGATGACCTAATTTTAGAAGGCTTAGTCAACCAATACGATTGGGATTTGGGCTACGAAGCGGTCAAGCTCCCTGCCGTCTGGATTGGCGAAAAGACCGGGCAAAACTCCAAAGTGCTGGGTAGCACCGTTGGCGTCAACATCAACGGCGAACGCTACGTCATCACCGTCACCATCGACTACACCGCCAGCGAACCCGCCGTCAAAAGCGTCATCCGTGGCATCGTCGAGCATATCCAAGAAAATGACGGCTTCGGCAACTAGCCGTATAAAGACGCATCGGGCTACAAAGAGTGAAGGAACCACAGAGGGCACAGAGGGCACAGAGAGTCGTTGTGTCTAGCATGAGGTTTCGAGGTTGCTCCAACCTTCACAACAACGGGGCGATCGCGCCTAGCCATCCACCCATCTGCGTCCATCCGCGTTCATCTGCGTTCCACCCATTCTTCACGCCCCTGCACCTATGCAGATCCGCCGCCTCCACTCCAACGAAGTTGCCCTCTTTCGTAATCTTCAGCTCGAAGCACTCGAAGATGCCCCAACCGCCTTCCGCGAAACTCTTGCAGACGCCCAGGCACGCTCTGACGGGGAATGGCAACAGACGGTGCGATCGCTCGCTGAAGACGACCAACAGATTTATTTGCTCGCCGAGAAAGAAGACACCGCTGTTGGCATGATCGGAGCCATTCGCGATCGACAGGATCCAGCCATCACTTGGGTCACCAGCTTGTGGGTACAAAAGCACCAGCGCGGGCAAGGTATCGCTTCCGCCCTCCTCGATACGCTCTTGCAGTGGGCACAGGAACAAAAGAAAACTCACCTGCGCCTACGGGTCACCGAAACCAACGCAACGGCGATCGCCCTCTATCGTCGAGCTGGTTTTCAGGACGAAGGGGAGCGCCTGCGCATTCCTTGGCATCCGTCGCTCCATGTTGTCTCTATGAGCCTGCAACTCCCACCCAATTGACCCAATTTGTTGCAGTTTGACCCAATAGCCATCCGAATCTCAGGAGACTCACTGGCATTCAACCCAGCACAACCACCATCAAACGATTACTTAGCCCCAGGCTTAATTCATCAACACGCGCTATGTCATTTGCGACCAAATCGGCCTATCCTAATCCGTATCGTCCGCCCTCCGGTAGATTCTAGCTATGCAGCGACCCTCGTATTCCCCGTCACGACTGGCTTATTTCTCTAAACATTCCCTCCAAATTCTATGCCTGGTCGTCATTTTGCTGGGTATCTTTTTTCGGTTCTATAACTTAGATAAAAAAGTCTTTTGGCATGACGAAACCTATACGGCGATCGCCGTTTCAGGCTATGAACGGGATGATGCACGGCGGGATTTAATTCTTTCGTTAGGGCTGAGTACTGAAGAACTGCAAGATTACCAAACTATTGATTCCGACGATACAACATGGGAAGACACATTGGAATCTGTGGCCGAGGAAGAGCCCCAAAATTCACCCCTTTATTTTTTGCTCTCTCGCTTTTGGGTGCAACTAACACAAACATCTGTTGATTCAGGCATGCGGTTGCTCTCCGCTGTCATCAGTTTGTTAACATTTCCAGCAGCATTTTGGCTTTGCTGGGAGCTATTTCAATCCGTTCAAGTCGCTTGGTTGGGCACAGCGCTGATCGGGATTTCTCCCATTCATCTCCTCTATGCTCAGGAAGCCCGCCAGTACAGTTTGTTAACCGTTGCCACCTTAGTGGCTAGCGCTTTATTACTGCGAGTTACGCAACAAAGGAACCCCTATCTATCGCTCTTAAACTGGTTAATCTATGCGATTCTTTGTACCTTAGGCTTATATACCCAGCCATTTTTTCTATTCGTTATGGTCGGGCATGGCGTCTATATTTTATTTCAAAAGCCTTTTCGATTTAAGACGCTTCTTTCCTATAGCCTTGCAAGCATTCTTAGCGTGCTGGTGTATGCTCCCTGGCTTTATATTATTCTCACAGATCTCGAAGCCATTTCGGGTTGGCGCGGCGATACTGAGCTTTCATTCTCCGGATTAATAGGTCGCTGGCTGCTTAACCTCAGCCGCATTTTTGCCGATTTCTATGCAGGCGATTTGCAAAACTATGATCTGATTTTCAGCCTAATAAATCCGCTCCTATATCTCGTCTTAGCGCTGCTCCTCTTAGTTGGT
>JBCBSL010000260.1:0-8685 GCA_039819145.1 Cyanobacteria bacterium J06638_22 | reverse complement strand
GTAGAGTTTATTCAAATCAGTGGTTGTGAATAACTTATGAATGGCTAGCGTCACCATCCGATAGCCAATGCCTTGTTGCCTAAAATTTGGATGAACGATATACCCGAATTCTGCCGAGCGATTGCGTGGATTCACATCAAAGTAAACAAATCGCCCGACAGGATCTTTCACACTATCGATAAAGAATGCCAGGGTAACGATCTGATGCACTGTGGAAGTGCGTCTGCCTCTGACAATAGGACGGCAGGTACGTTCCTCCAGGCGACTGACCCGATTCCAGTCGGAAAAGATGCGTTGATGAATCTCTGTTGCAGGTTCAAACCGCATGTTATCCAAGTTGTTAGTCCTTTAGATGGCTTGCCAGATGCGAATAGTTTCGTCGTCGCTGCCGCTGACAAGGACGCGACTATCGGGGCTGAAGGCGATCGCATTCACACTCCAGGCGGAAAGGAGGCTGAGGGGGCGTTCGCCTGTACGGCGCAGGCGTCCGGCTTCATCCTGGGTGAGGTTCCAAAGCTTGATGCGGTTGTCTTCGCCGCCCGTGGCCAAGAGGCGGTTATTGGGGGCGAGGGCGAGGCAGGTGACCCCGGCTCGGTGCGCGAGAAAGGTATCGACGACGCGCCCGTCGCTCAGATCCCAGAAGCGGATGGTTTCGTCGGTGCTGGCGCTAATCAGGCTGAGCCAGTTGGTGCTGATGCCGGCTGCACTAACCCGATCGTTATGGCCCCGCAGGGTGCGGATGATGCGATCGCCCTCCAAATCCCATAGCCGAATAGTGCTGTCGTCACTGGCACTGATGAGGGTCTTGCCATCGGGGCTGAGGAGTAAGCTGCTGATGGCATCTCGGTGTTTCTGCAACCGGGCAATCGGCGTTCCGCTGCCCAGCTCCCACAGGTCAACCAGCCCGTCGCCCCCACCACTGGCCACAAGCCGACCATTTTGGCTGACGGCGATCGCCGCAATCGACCAACCATGCTCCGGGGTTTGCTGGAGGAAGGTTCGCGTTTCCAGATCCCACCACTTGAGGGTGCAATCATCACTGCCGCTGATGAGGGTGCGTCCATCGTTGCTAAAGGCGAGGGCACGGACGGGAGCGTTGTGTCCTGAGAGGAATCGTAGCGATCGCCCTGGAAAGGTGTGGAGCAAGCGCCCATCGCCCAATTCCCAAAGCTTGATGCTGTGATCCCTGCTGCCGCTAGCGAGGAGCTGACCGTCGGGGCTGATGGCGATCGCCTTCACAGGTCCCGCGTGCCCCGTCAAGGTGAACACGCAATCCCAGGTTTGGGGCATGTGAGCGGTGCCTGGTGGTGCCAGTTTGAGTGGCTGAACCGCAACGTCAAGGCTGGCTTCGTTGCTGTGTAGAGTCGGCACGCGACGGCTCACGCGCACAATCGGCCCGGCAGAGCGGTGGAGTGCTTGCAATACGGCATCGGCACGATGGAAGCGATCGCGAGTGGCCCGTTGCAGCATTTTGTTGAGGACATCCGTGAGGCGATCGCTCACCGGATGGATGCGGTAATCCTGCCAGATCCAAGTATTCTCGCTGACAGAGTATAAGTCGAACGGATGCAGTCCTGTGAGCAAATGGATACAGGTCACCCCCAGGCTGTAGAGGTCGCTGGCAAACACGGCCTTGCCCATCACCTGCTCGGGTGCGGCATAGGCGGCGCTGCCAATGGTTGTCCCGGTACGCGACAGCAGCTCTGGCGTCACATACTTAGAAGCCCCAAAATCCACCAGCACCAGCTCTCCACTTGCGGAAGGGTTCTGTGTCGGTGCGGGTGATTCTTTGCGCCGCAGGATGTTCGTTGGCTTGATGTCGCGGTGGATAATTTGGCGATCGTGAAGCGCTTGCAGCACAGGCAGTAGGCTATTGAGCACTTGCCGAACCTTCAATTCGTCAAAAGGGCCTTCTGCTTTCAGCTCGGCTTCCAGGGTTTGCCCGTCGATAAATTCTTGAATTAAATATTGCTCGCCATCGATTTCCAGGTAGTCGTAGAGTTCTGGAATTTGTGGCAGTTTGCCCAATGCCCATAGCTGATCGGCTTCCTGATGAAACAGATCGGCGGCATGGCGGTGCTCTCGCTGGTTCGATAGCGTTGGCGAAAACTGCTTGATGACACACTGAGCCAGGGTTCCATGGATCTCGGGATCGTAGGCTGTGTCCCGTGCTAGGAACGTCCGGGCAAAGCCCCCTTGTCCCAACATCTGCAACGGACGGTAGCGATCGCCCAGTAACAGCGATCGCCTACAAGCTTCACAGAACCGTGAATCCGGCCGATTTTTGGGCTGTGGACAACCGGGATTGAGGCAATAACTCATAGAGAAGGACTCAAGGCTTCAGGTGGGAACCAGCTCCCCAGGCCGCAACCGCGACCATTTTCCCGTGTCGGCGGTAAAGCTATCGCAGCCTACCACGTCATACTCTTCGCCAAAGTCTCCCTCTTGGATGATCTGGCCGTCTTCCCCCACTTTCACTTCTGGCAGGGTGAAGTTGTGATTAATTGTGGGATTCAGCGGCTCAAAGTCGGGATTTTCCGTCAAATGCGGCTGCTGATGGAGGTCTTCGACCGCATGATAGGTCGTGCAGCGATCGACGTAGTGGCAATTGACACAAATACACATATCCCCGCCTCGTTTGAACTCGCCGTTGGTTTGCCGTCGCGTCTGTCAGGAGCCTCAACCTAGGCTGGTCTAGGAAAAGAATTGGGAGTGCGATCGCTTCCCCCACACTTTGTCCACATTGGGCAAACATTTCTGATAATCTAGCTTAAATTCGCTGCAACAGGCATCGAGTTTGACGCATCGATGTAGCAAAATGAAAAATTGTGACTTTTCGTGACCGCGAGGTTTCGTGGGGTCTGACCGTTTTGAAACGATAGGGTGATAGGACGTGGAAAGGGGGCTAAAACGGCTATTGGCCGTTGATTGGAGGGCGATCGCTCAGAGGTGTGATGCGCAACAAGCCGCAGAACAGCGATCGACCGTGAGGAAACGGGCCATGGAGATAGAAGTCAGCCGTTAGCATAAGACATAAGTCAGGCGAGTTCTGGCTTTTTCCTACCTTCGTCGATCTGCTCTGCCAAGTCCGCCCTACTTTTTCTAATGCTCAGCTCGTAGATTGGCCGGATAAATTTGCCCCGTCTTACCCTGCTAATTTTCTGACCAAAGCGGTAACCTAGCGTCAACTGTTCCTGAAAAATGACCTTGAACGGTATCGATTGGGCATCTTGATCCTGGTTATTTCGGTATTGCCTTTGGTGAAACGGGGAGAATACCCGTAGGAAGGCTGAACGGTGTGGGCTGGCATCTCCAGCCGGTAACCCACGATTCAATACAATTGCCTTCAAATGGGATTCATCCGCCTTGTGCTTTTCTTTTGGTCGCACCCATTAATTTGTTTGATTTGGTAACTTGTACAGCGTTTTGAGATTTTGAACACTTCGTTGAACTGCACCGCTTCTACTGTTTTGCCCGTCGCCAGCGCTTCGGTGTTATCGCCCCAGACTTGGCCCTTTAGTCTGGATTGGTTGCCGATGGATGCTTACCTGGTTGGGGGAAATGTGCGGGATGCTTTATTAGGGCGCAAGGCTGAGTACCTTGATCTCGATTTTGTGATGCCATCGCAGGCGGTGGAAACAGCTCAGAAAATTGCTCAGCATTATCAAGCGGGCTATGTCGTCCTGGATGGCGATCGCCAGATTGCCCGGGTCGTTTTTGATCGCGCAACGGTTGATTTTGCGCAGCAAGTTGGCGATTCGCTCGATGCCGACCTGCATCGGCGAGACTTTACGGTGAATGCCATTGCCTACCATCCGCATACCCATCAATTAGTCGATCCCTTGCAGGGCTATGACGACCTGCGACGGCGACAAATCTGCATGATCGCGCCAGAAAACCTCAAGGATGATCCCCTGCGGTTGCTGCGGGCGTATCGCCAGTCAGCGCAACTAGGGTTTACCCTCGATGCCGCCACCCAGGAGACGATTCAGGATCTGGCTGATCTGTTGAACCAGGTTGCGCCCGAGCGGGTGCAGGCGGAACTGAACTATTTGTTGGGCACGGCAGCGGGAACCCAACGGTTAGCCATGGCCTGGCGCGATCGCCTCCTAGCTCATTGGCTACCCCACGCGACTCAGCGGGGTCTGGAGAGAATTGCGGACATCGACAATGCCACGGAACAACTGTGCGATCGCTATCCAGCCTTTGTTGCTGAACTCACCAACTGGCTCAAGGATCAGCAAAAGGTTTCGGGGATGGGACGGAGTTGGTTGCGAGTGGCCAAGCTCACCTGCCTGGTATCGGAAGACCCTACGCTCGCTGAGCAGGAATTATGGACCCTGAAATACAGCCGCCTGGAAGTGCAAGCGGTGCTGACGGTGCTGCGCTCTC
Organism: Cyanobacteria bacterium J06638_22; assembly: GCA_039819145.1. Lineage (GTDB taxonomy): Bacteria > Cyanobacteriota > Cyanobacteriia > Elainellales > Elainellaceae > Vacuolonema. Next base: position 4,293 of record JBCBSL010000260.1, on the reverse strand, counting down.
TCAGCCTATTGCCTGAAATCGCTGATCAGCCTTCCCGTCGAGCACAATATTACTTCTTCCGTAAGGTCGGCAATACTTTCCCGGCACTGGTGGTGCGGGGCATGTCGGAGGGACTCTCCCTGGAGGCGATCGCCCCCTTGATCGAGCGCTTTCTTAACCCAGACGACCCAGTGGTCTATCCAAAGCCGCTAGTGTCTGGACGCGAGCTAATGCAAGCTCTGAATCTGCGCCCCAGTCCTAAGGTGGGGCGATTGCTGGAGGCGATTCAATTGGCTCAGGCTGAGGGAGGGGTTGGCGATCGTACTGCCGCCATTCAGTTTGCTAAACGTTATGCTGAAGAAGGCTCCTGTTAATTGACTGTTGATTGATCATTGACGGGTAATTGACCGAAGCCCTAGTTGGTAAACGTGATAACTTTACGCGATCGCCAAGCCTTGATAAAATTATGTATTTGTGAACTTTAGCACTCAATACCAAGATTTAACGCACACCCCTACCAAACGAGGTCAAGGATGGCAAAACGCCGCAATCTGAAGAAAGAAAAAGCACTCCGTAACCTGGAATATGCCCGCAAATTCCGTAAGCGTGGCAACAGCGGACGTTTCGGTAGACGCCGCTTCTTCAACAACAACCAAAGTAGCGAAGGTAACGAAAACGAGCAGGAAAGCAATAGCGATAACAACACAGAAGGAGCTGCCGATTAAGGCGTCTTCGTGTGGGGAATCGCTGGATAATACCTGCTCAATCCTCTAATTACTGCCTCATCTCTAATCAATGGTGCGTTGCGCAGCGTTAACAGCAACTCAGGATAGGCATTGTGATATTGGCTAACGCAACCATGGGTCTAAGAGCGAAGCGGCGCGGCTTCCTGCTTCTATCGCAGCTTCCACGTTAGATCCTCGACACCAATCCCCGGTGACTACTAGCGGGATTGGTGTTTTTGCGTGGGGCGGTTCTAGGGGGGACTTGGGCGATCGCGCAAAGCCATACCGCCAACGGTGCAGTTGCAAGTTTTGAGGATGTTCCATGCCCGGAAACCACGCGGCTCCGGCCTGTAGCATGGCAACGCCTGCAGGGTCTAGGCTTGGTGCATCGACATGCTGGACGGCAAAGGCGGGTGTGCTATGCAAAACACACACCTCCTGCCCCGGTGTAGAGCGCTTCTGGCTCTCCCGACTGATCCATTGCAACACCGTATGCTCTAAAGGTTGGAGGGCGCCTACTCGGTGCCATGCTGCGGCTTGGTTCGCCGGATAAGTGGCGATCGCTGTGATGCAGGGATCAAACAGCGCCCCCCGCACGGCTTCTAACACTGGAGTGGGTAACCCCTTTGCTACGAGCGGTTCCAGTAGAGGAACCGCTTGTGGGGCGGGAATGGCCAGCACCAGGCTACGAGCCTGTAGCGTTATGGCGTCATGAGCATCAGTCGTGAGCTGCCAGGTCTGGGCATCCGTTGGCTGAATTTCCACCACCTGCTGTTGTCGGCGGATATCGAGTCCCTCGGCGAGAGCCTTGGCGATCGCCGTCATCCCTTCTGGGGCTACGTAGCGTGGGGTGGGTTCGGTGGGGGCCAGGGTTCCTGCTGCATCCACCGTCCACACGGGAGCCATCCAAGGTTTGAGCAGTTGGCGATCGCACAATTGCTCGATGAGCTGTCGCGTTTGCTCTCCCTGGGGTTCGATAAACTTAGCCCCATGGTCGGCACAGGTTTCCGCGAGTCGTCGGGTCGCAACCCGCCCTCCCAGCCCACGGGACTTTTCCAGAAGAACGACGGTGTATCCCAACTGTCGCAGCGCTTGCCCACAGGTAATGCCAGCCAGCCCCGCGCCGACAATCGCGACATCTGCTTGCTTTGTATTTTGCATACAGCACACCCAACCATTAATCAAAATCTTCCGTAATTCTAAGGATTCAGGAATTAAAAAATCCGTATTTCTGACTAATTTCTCTTTCCATTCCTTCTTCTATGCTGAAAGAACAGAGTTGTTCCCTTCTAAAACACTGGTGTTCTTTCAGTCAAAAGATGACATAAAAACGGCTATTCCCGAAATTCGTCAAATTCAAATTCAGCTACTCAAAATTGTCTCTAGTCTGGCAATAATTGCTGTACCTATCATTTGGATATCTGACATTTGGATACTCCATGCCGTTAACCCGATTGATCAGGTTGGTTATCCTGCCCTCCTCCTGAGCTTTGCCGTTGCCCTTGGTACGCTTCAACTACAGCCGAATGCCTATTCAACGGCGGCATTAATCAGCATTGGCACCTTTGCTATTTACATGGAAACCTATTTGCAAACCGTTGTTTATGGGCATTCTCCATCAACGAGTGTGTTATCGGTGGCTGATTTTGCCCTATGGTTTCCACTGGTTTACCTCACATTATTTCTTTTTCTTGAACGTCAAATCGCTCGCTTTGTATCGTCAGCCTTTTACTTGTCATTCGCGCTACCCCTGTTCTTTCAAGGGACCTCAAATTGGGACGCTCTTCGTCAAGAAGAGGTCTTCCCATTTTTGTTGCATATGGTCTGTTCTCACCCCATTTACATTGTGATATTGGCATGGATTGAGATGGTTCAGCGCTCCTTTGTGCTGTCTCAGCAACAACTAAATTCGGCCATGGCGATCGCCTCTACCGACTGTTTAACCGATATCTTGAATCGGCGAGGCATAACAAAGAGCTTGCAACAGGCTTTGCACCAACCTCTTGCTCCATCACTGGAGACCGCCGCTATTTTGCTGGATATTGATCATTTCAAAGATGTCAATGACACCTTTGGTCATGATGTTGGAGATGAGGTATTGCGGGAAATGGCCAACCTATTGCGCCGACAGATTCGCAGCAGAGATGCGGTTGGCCGTTGGGGCGGTGAGGAGTTCATCATTATTGCGCCAGTTGCGTTACCGGATGAGGCCAAACTGTTGGCAGAACATATCTGTCAGGCCATTGCCCACCATCCCTTTGTTCAGGTGGGGCATGTAACAGCGAGTGTTGGTGTGGCGATCGCCCGACCCGCCGATTCCGTTGAGTCGCTGGCCAAACGTGCGGATATTGCCCTGTATCAGGCTAAGCGGATGGGTCGCAATCGTGTCCATATGGTGTTTGAGGGTTTCCCGCTCACTCATGCCGGGGTGCAAACGGTGATCTGCTCTCAACGCCAGCAGGAATGCTTATCCACCTGTGCGGTTCCACAGGGCGAGGCCACAAGCGAGAGGAAATAGCAGGTATTCCAGAAAAAATAATTTCCAGATGAATTGGTAGAAGCGGGCGATCGCTCGCTGGTTGCGCAAATTGACCCCCAGACTACGCTGCCACAGCAGTGCTAGCAGTAGACCGTGGGTGCTCACGAGAAATGGCGCATGAATGCTGGGTATGAGGAAGGCAGCGACTATCATGCCTAGATAGCACGCGGTTAACACCCACCGCGCCAGGTTAAAGACGGCGCGCTGGCCGAGTTGCACGGTGAAGGTGGTGATGTTGTAGCGGCGATCGCCCTCCAGGTCGGGAATATCTTTGAAAATGGCGATCGCAAAGGTGAACACGAGGATAAAGGCGGTCAATGCCCAGATCGCGGGAGGAATGTCAGCTGAATCCCCCCATCTTTCCTGAAAGTGCAGGAATAGCCCCAAATTGACGATGACACCCCGCACGACAAAAATGCACAGGGATGCGAAGAAGGGAAAGCGCTTCAACCGGATGGGGGGCAGTGAGTAGGCGGTGCCGATCAGCAAGCTGAACCATACGGTTGCCATCAGAAAGCGACCCTGAAACGCCGAGAGGAGGAGGGCAATTGTTCCGCAAAGGCCGACTATCCACTGGGCTTGTCGTCGAGTAAATTCCCCTGAAGCTAGAGGCAGCTGAGGTTTATTGATGCGATCGATGGCGACATCTTCAAGTTGGTTGAGTCCCACAATGTAGATGTTGCCTGCCAAGCAAGCCACCAGTGCCCAGAGGATTGCCCAGCCAATAGATTCCACGGGTGTGGAACTGGTTTCCGACAAAATGCCCGCTAGCGTTGCCAGACTCAAAACACTGAGGGTTGTACCAACGACTGTATGCGGTCGGGAAAATTTCCAGAAGGCATGGAGGAGTTTAGGTGGTGAGTTAGGAGGAAGCGGGGCGGTATTGAGGGGGCGAGAGCGGTCAGTAGAAGCAGGCTGAGGCATGGACACTGTAGGTCGGAACAATGCGTCGATCTTACTTTGAATCGCTTTGGAAGGTATGGGTTGGAGGGCACGAGCAGAAAAGCAACTGTTTTTTATGCTCGGATGCTCAGTACAGGACAAAAACAG
>JBCBSL010000259.1:0-8697 GCA_039819145.1 Cyanobacteria bacterium J06638_22 | reverse complement strand
TAAGAAGCGCGGCGTAGCCGCGCTTCTTCAGAAAAATATGGCAAGTTAATTTATTCGCGATCCCTAGTTTATGGAGCCAGGGGCAAGGAGAAGCGGAAGCTGCTTCCCTTGCCCAACTCGCTTTCTACTTCCATCGTGCCTTGCTGCAGCTCTACCAAGCGGTGGCTGATGGCTAGCCCAATGCCCGTGCCCCCCGAGTGACGAGCGCGGCTCCGGTCAGAGCGCCAAAAGCGTTCGAAAATATGTGGCAAATCCTCAGGGGCAATGCCGATCCCGGTGTCGCTCACGGCTGTCCAGACGCGATCGCCCACTTGCCACGCTTTCACCGTGATGCTCCCCTGATTGGTGTAACGCAGGGCATTGCCTACCAGATTGACCAGAACTTGCTCAATCCGCAACGCATCCACTGCAACCAGGGGCAAATCAGGTTCCACGTCCAAAATGATAGTGAGCTGCTCCTTATCAAACACCTGATCGGCAAACCGCTGCACCACTGAACTCAAGATGGGGTGCAGGGCGGTTGGCTTGGTGTCAATGGGTAAGTACCCGGCTTCAATTTTGGAGAGTTCTTGCAAGTCATTGACTAGGCGGCGCATCCGTAGCGTTTCGCGTACCAGCAGTTGATAGAGTTCTGGGGAGGGGGCGATCGTGCTATCCGACAACCCCTCCAGATATCCCTCGACGATGGTGAGCGGGGTCCGCAATTCGTGGGTCAGGTCTGTTACCAGATCCCGTCGGCGCTGTTCGACGTTTTGCAGCTCAGCGGCCATCCGGTTGAAGCTATGGGCCAACTGATCTAACTCAAGGATTTCCTGCGACGGCATACGTTCTTGCCAATCCCCTGCCGCAAAATTCTTCGTAATGTCTTCCATCTGGATCAGCGGTTTCACAACCCGGCGCGAGACGAGATAGCTTAACACCCCCGCGGTCGAGGTTCCGACGATGACCGACCAGTAGGCCCCGCGATTCCATGCGGCTTGGAACGCCTGAACGAGATCCCGACGCAGGGGGCCACTGAGGGCAATATTCGGTCCCGCGATCCCTTCCAGGAAAATCACGAAATAGCGCGGGGAAAACACTTTGCTGATGGTGATGAAGGTGATAGCGCCAAGCAAGGTCACGATCAGGTGTGAAAAAAATAGGCGCGATCGCAAACTTGGCTTAGACATGGTGCCACCTTCACTGGGCCAACATCAGCAGGACGGATTCGTCATTCCCATTATTCTAGGATCCAGCCCGGAAAACCGACGCTGCAACGGAGCATTCTCGGCTGAAAAGATGGGTTTTCATATCCAATACAGCCCTAATACCCAAAATTGTTTGCGCCCGCTGCTATAGCAATAGGCAGCGAAACGGTGTTTCGCTGCCTATTGCTTAGCCCCAACGGAGAAATTAGCGTTCGATCCGTTGGATGCGGGCGGAAATGCCTTGGTTTTGTAAGTCTTGCGATAGGGCTCTGGCGCGTCCTTCTTCGCTAAAGGCGCCGAACTGCACCACGGCACCCCCACTTAAATTGCGGACATAGGCATCGGGAACCGCGTCTTGGGCAGCACCCAGTGCTGCATCGCCGGTGTAGTCTGTGACGACATAATAGTAGGTTTCTGGGGCAGCGGAGGGAGCCGCAGCGACCGGGCTAGGAGCGGGCGTGCTTTGGGGCGGTGGTGACGGCGCCGCCGTTACCACGGGAGCTGGACTGGGGCTAGATGCAGGCTGAGGACGCGGAGCGGGGGCTGTTGCCGCAGGTGCCGGAGCCGGAGCCGGACGGGCAGCCGGAGCCGTCGCCTGAGTTTGGGGTTGGGGTGCTGGGGCTGTTTGAGCTGTGGGTGTCGTGGCGGTCGTTTCGGAAGCGTTTGTGGCGTCTGACGCTCCGTCTTCTTCAGAGATAGCCGCCCCAGCCAGCTCATCGGTACTGCCATCCACAGCATCTTCGGGCAGCGTACTCAGAGTATCAAGGTTGAGGTCACGGAACTCTTGACTCGACAGATCGGGGGTGAAGGGGGCATCCGAGACAGCCGCGTCTTCCTCTGGCAAGGTCAAGTCATTACCCGCCCCATCTATAGCATCTTCGCCGCTCTCCGCAGCCATAAATGGCAAGCTGTTGGGATGGGTGATGACGTAGCCCAACGTAACGCTGGAGAGCAACAGCAGTACCATTGAGCCAATTCCCAGCGGTGTGAGCAGGGTATCCAGCATGCGCGGGGCTGGCTCTGTCCGCAGCTCAGCTTCATCATCGGCCAGGCTCTGCAGCAAATGCTCCGAAGACTCCAGATAGTCGTCATACTCTTCCGCGTCGGGGGGAGGCGCCATGGGGTCAAATTCAGAACCGGCAGCAGCCATGGTGGTGGGTGCGTCTTCCCCGTCTAGCTCTCCTCCAAACCCAGGGGCGATCGCCAGCATGGCTGCATCGTCTGCCGTTGCGTCAACCTCATCAGCGGTTGGATTCGTTGTTGGAGCGGCGGTGGCTACCGATTGAGGGCGTATGGGCGATCGCCGCCGATCCCGTCGATAGCGAGCCAGTTCCTCATCCAATCGCACATCCATGCAGCGCAAGGTGGCTTGGAGGGAGGGATGGAGATCCAACAACTGCGGAGCCGAAGGGTCGGTGGAAGAACGTTGAGGCATAGGGGGTCACTCCTGCCAAGAAGGGCGTCATGAGCGAGAAACAGAACGCATCCAAAACGTTCGTAGCAACGCACAGGATGATGGCTGATTGGGTCTAAACCAAAACCAAATCAGGAATGCCCATTATGATAACGAATTTGTGGAAAACCATACGACAATCCTCTACAGATAGAGGAGAGACTTAAAGAACATCGAATATTTCCCCTATATTTGGTTGAGTGACTTTATAGTTGGGATGTGATTGAGTTCCTCAATCAGGGATGAACTCACCATCCAACGGCATAGATTATTGTCGCTATCAGTGGGGCTGGTTAAGGTTGAACTCTTCTTTTCCTCCTTGCTTTAGCCTGGAATGAGGTGGTGAATGCACCGCATCCACCACCTCAGGAAAACAGAGAGGAACATTGTTTCCTAGGAGTTTTGTCCCCGACCGGATTCGTTTTGTTCCTTACCTCAGGAGTTTGTCATGACAATGCGATCGCTCCAACAGGTTCTCGGTGTCATTGAGCATCAACCCAACTGGCAGCAGCGCCAGCACTTTCAGCGGTTGCAGGTGTGCTGGATGGAAGTGGTGGGGACGGTCGTAGCCGCACAGACGCGCCCGATCGCTCTCCAACGTCGGGTTTTGCAGGTCGCCACATCTAGCTCAGCCTGGGCCCAAAACCTAATGTTTGAGCGTCAGCGCATTCTCGAAAAGCTCAATGCCCAACTGCCCTTCAAAATCTCTGATATTCGCTTCTCAACAGCCCGCTGGGGTGACACATCCGCCGATCTCGCCACTTCCGAAACCACGGAACTGTGGGAACGCCATCCCAGTCGCATGGTGCCATTGTCCCAACGCGATCGCCTGCCTCCGGCTAGTCCCGCAACGCCCGATGATGCCTTTCAGCACTGGACAGAGCAGATTAAGGCACGATCGCACCACCTCCCGGCCTGTCCCCTTTGCCACTGTCCAACGCCGAAGGGCGAGTTAGAGCGTTGGGGCATGTGTTCTCATTGCGTTACAAAAACCTGGTGACATGGATGGTTGCAGCAATCTCCATTGAGATATGACCTGATGTATCGAGATAAAAATCAAGCATTGTTTGAAAGCCGCGCGGCTTTCAAACAATGCTTGATTTTTATCTAAGGAGAATTCTGGGAAAGACGTTACCTTTTAAGCCTTTGTCCTTCGACTGCGCTCAGGACACACAACAACGAGCTGGCTGAGCGTAGCCGAAGTCAGCGGGTATATCCTTTCCGAGAAATCGCCTAAGCGCGTGGCGCTATATCACATTTAGGACTGCCATGTCTTATGGTGCTCCTTCGTCGAGCTGAACAATGACGGTTTGGTCGGAAAGCGAGACGCGATCGCCCGTCACCAGCTTGCGACCCCGGCGCGTTTCCACTTCTCCGTTCACCTGAACCTCGCCAGACAGAATGAGCATTTTTGCCTCGCCGCCCGTCTGCGCCAAGGCTTGCCATTTAAGGAACTGATCCAACTTAATAACAGACTGCGATAATTCATCCATGGTGAATAGAGTAGCGGACTCGGTATGCGACAAAACCCGATTGAAGACTCCAACTCTCGTTTGGGTTCGCTGCTTAGCAACGGACCCAAACGAGAGTTGGGTTTTACGGCTATTGAACCGAACTTGATATGGGAGGGAAATCCTAGAAATTTTCTGATTGAAAATGGGGCGCATACCCGCGAATCAGCTTGCGTTCTGGGGAGCGGTAGGTGAGGTATTTGCTGGTTGTTTTGCCGAGGCTGACCAGGGATTCGGCCATCTTGACTGCGGCGGCGACGGAATCGATGACCGGAACTCCTAGCGTATCTTCCAGTGCCTTTTCCAGGCCACTCATGCCAGCACAACCCAGGCAGATGGCTTCGGCTCCATCTTCGTCGATGGCCAGTTGGCTGATACGGGTCAGTTCTTTGAGGGTTGTGGGGCGATCGCTTTCGGTGTCAAGTACTGACAGTCGTGTTGTCCGCACCGAGGCACAGCGGTCCGTCAGCCCCGTTTTCTGAACCGTTTTCTCCACCATGTCGCGTATCCGATGCAGCGTCGTCACAACACTCCACTTAGCGGCCAGCATGTTGGCGACATAGAGGCTGGCTTCGGCAATGCCGACCACGGGTTGGGTCGTCAGCTCCCGTGCCGCTTCCACCCCCGGATCGCCCCAGCACGCAATCACAAATGCATCGGAGTCCGTATCGCAAAGTATCTGCTCCAAGATTCCAGGGATGGCCAGATATTCATCGTAGAAACTTTCAATCGATTCCGGGCCAGCCTGGGGTTGCACGGTAATAATCTCCGTATGCGGAAATTTGGCGGCCTGGGCTGCGGCGTCGATGTTAGCCGTCATGCCATGACAGGTATTGCCATTGATAACTTTGAGGCGGCAGGTGGGCGTCGGGGAGAAAGCGTTCATAAGAGTGGGTTTGCCAGAGAATCGTGAAAATCTTTGAAAGCGTGTAGATCACGCATACTGTATGCAGCTCAGGTAAGGAGCATTGTAGTTTTGTACACGGTTTAGGCACCGAATTGATCCCCAATTCGCCTGTTCCGATCCGTTATCTCCTTGCCAGACGCCGTTCTCACTTTGTGCCACACTAAGCTACGTTCAGACAACTGTCAGACTCTGAGGATTCTCACCCTTTGCCTGTATTTCTTTATCAGCAATCCGCGCAGCAGCTCGCCCGTCAGATTGCCCGTCAGGAGGTGCGATCGCTCGATGTAGTACTGGCCTGCCTGGAACAAATTGAGCGTCAAGACGAGACGTTACACGCTTATATCACCATTTGTAGAGAGGCGGCGATCGCCGCTGCTGAGGCCGCAGATACCGCTGTGCAGCGCGGCGATCGCCTGGGGCCGTTGCATGGTGTTCCCATTGCTATCAAAGACCTGACCGCAACGGCAGGGATTCGCACGACCTATGGTTCGCAGCTCTACGAGAACCACGTACCGAACGACGACGACCTCTGTGTGGCTCGGTTGAAAGCCGCAGGAGCCATCATCCTCGGCAAAACCAATACGCCGGAGTTTGGCATGGGGGCCCATTCGGCTAATACCCTCTGCGGTCCAACGGCAACTCCCTTCGACCTGAGTCGCAGTTCGGGGGGCTCTAGCGGTGGCTCTGCGGCTGCTGTGGCAGCGGGCATGGCCTATCTGGCCCAGGGCACAGACATGGGGGGATCGGTGCGAACTCCGGCCAGCTTCTGTAACGTTGTGGGGTTGCGTCCTTCAGCAGGACGCATTCCTCGCGTTCCCAAAGCTCTGCCCAGCGAAACCCTGGCCACGGATGGGGTACTAGCACGAAGCGTGGAAGATGCCGCTCTCATGCTGTCGGCGATGGCTGGCTATGATGCCCGCGATTCCACGTCGCTCGCGACTCCGGAATGGGAAATACCAGAGTTTTCGGAGGCGCTGTGCGATCGCCTCACGGGCAAGGTGAGGCTGGGTTATAGCACCGACCTGGGAGTCGCGGTTATCGATGCAGCGGTGCGGGATGTGTTTGAAGAGGCGATCGCTCGTCTGGCCTTTGTTAGCGACTGTATCGCGCCGCAGCATCCAGACTGCCGCTCAGCCAAAGCCACCTTTGAAACCTTGCGCGCGGGCATCCTTTACCAAACCCATCATCCCTACCTGGATAACCACGCCGATCAACTCTCTAGCACCGTCCGATGGAATATCGAGCGGGGTAGGGACGTGACGGCGCAGGCTTTTCTGGCCGCAGAAGTCGAGCGAGGACGGCTTTATCAGCGATTCCTCAAGTTTTTCGAATCCTACGATGTGCTAGCAACCGTTAGTGCTAGCGTGCCGCCATTTCCCCATACCCAGGCAGAGGTTCTGGAAATCAACGGCACATCCTTGGACAACATCATCGACTACCTGCTCATTACCTACACCCTGACACTGACGGGCTTACCCGTTGTCTCCATTCCCTGCGGGTATACGGCAACGGGGCTTCCCATTGGTATGCAGTTGGTGGGCAAACCTCAAGGGGAAGCGGCGTTACTGCAATTTGCCTATCTGCTACAAGAGCGCCTGGGGTTTCGCCATCAATGGCCGGATGCCTGATGTTGATCTGAGTGCAGGACAAAAAAATCGAACCCCTTCTAACACCCTTGATTTTACGTAGAACGGGCGGGGCTTGCGCTACGCAAAATCAAGGGCTCTCTGGGTTTTGTCTTGGGCTCAAGATGTTGATAGTGGAGTGGTTTCGGCACAGCTAAGGGATTTGTATCCTCTGCCCATGGGCAGCACCGTATTGAGATAGGTGCTACACGCATTGAGCAACCCAATGATAGTTTGAAATCTGCATGCGGGATTCAAACCATCGTTTGGGCTGGATTTCTATCGAATTCGGCCTGAATCGTAATGAATCTTGCTGTACCGTCAACAAGAGCTAGACTCTTGCATATCTTTCTCGCTATATCTGTTCTTCTCTAACGCTCTATTGCAACGTAGTAGGGTAATGTAAGTATTTTTGTATACAGAATGCACGCTGTTCAATGTCTATTGAACAGCGATGAATTGATCGCGTACCCCTGTTGATGACGTTGTTCCCAATCATCCTTGACGCTGTATCATGACCCAACGAATTTTGCTCGGTATGCTGACGCCCTCCTCCAATACCGCTTTGGAACCCATCACCAGTGCGATCGTGCAGGATATGCCGGAGGTCTCTGCGCACTTTAGTCGTTTCCGAGTGACTGAAATTTCTTTGAGCGATCGCGCCCTTCAGCAATTTGACCTCCAACCCCTCCTCGATGCAGCACAGTTACTCGCCGACGCCAACGTGGATGTGATCGCCTGGAATGGTACCTCCGCTGGTTGGTTGGGCTTTGAATCCGATGTCGAACTCTGCCGTCAGATTACAGCCGCCACAGGAATCCCAGCGACAACCTCTATCTTGGCGTTGAATGAAATTTTTAAAACCACAGGGGTAAAGACGTTTGGACTGGTTACCCCCTACCTCCCAGATGTACAACAGCGCATCGTCAAAAACTATCACCAGCAAGGGTTTGAATGCATTGCCGAGCGCCATCTCGATCTGCAGGTGAACTTTTCTTTCTCAGAAGTGGCTCCCTCCGACATCACTGATATGATTCGGGATGTGGCAGCGACGCGTCCTGACGCCATCACCACCTTTTGCACCAATCTGAGAGCCGCGCCTCTGGTTCAACGATTGGAGCAAGCAAGCGGAATTCCAATCTACGACACCATCTCGGCGGTTGTGTGGAAATCGTTGAAACTGGCGGGAGCCGATCCATCCCATGTGAAAAATTGGGGTCAGCTTTTTCAAATGGATGCTTTGTCGCCCCAGCCACGTTAGCGACAACAACCCCATTCCTTTTCTCCCCATGACAAACCTTGATCTGGTTATCCGCAATGGCACCGTCGTGACGGCTGCCGACACCATGCGCTGCGATATTGGCATCCGCGATGGAAAGATTGTGGCGCTTGCGGCTGAGCTTCCCTCCACGCCAAATGACATCGATGCGACTGGAAAGCTGGTGCTACCCGGGGGCGTCGATGCTCACTGCCATATGGATCAGCCCATGTCTGGCGGCGTAGTGATGGCCGACACCTTCTACACGGCAACCCGTTCTGCCATTTGCGGGGGAACGACGACGGTGATTCCCTTTGCCTGCCAGTTCAAAGGAGGTTCCCTCAAAGATGCGGTGGAAGATTATCACCGTCGAGCCGATGGTCATGCGGTGGCAGACTATGCCTTTCACCTGATCGTGGCTGACCCAACGGTGCAGGTGCTGGCCTATGAGTTGCCATCGCTGATTCAGTCGGGCTACACCTCCTTCAAAATCTACATGACCTACGATGACCTGAAGCTCAACGACTACGAGCTCCTGAATGTGCTCGCAGTGGCACGGCGAGAAGGGGCATTTGTCATGGTTCATGCGGAGAATGCCGATTGCATTGCCTGGATGGTCGAACAACTGGAGGCGGCAGGCCACACCGCACCTCGCTACCATGCCGACTCGCGCCCTATGGTTGTGGAGCGAGAAGCCACCCACCGGGCGATCGCCCTCTCGGAGTTGGTAGATGTCCCTATCCTCATCGTCCATGT
>JBCBSL010000258.1:0-8701 GCA_039819145.1 Cyanobacteria bacterium J06638_22 | reverse complement strand
TGTGCAAAACACGACCTTTGATTTTCCCAAACTTCACCTGTACGGAGAGTTCTCAGCAATCAAATAGGATTCCTATAGTAACCAAGATCTCCAAGTATTTCTTTTAGTGTCTTTACATCAATACCTGTATCACTGAGATGATTTAGTGTAAGACGTTTCTGCAAATTGATTCTACTTTCGGGTGGTAACAGCGCAAGAGCTTGAGCAGATTCATCATAAACTCTTTGTCTGTTTTCACGAGCTTCCTTAGACAAATTTGCCTCACCTTGTCGCACTTGACCTAATGAAATCAATAGCTTTTCATCTAATTTTTCTACTCTGTCATCAACTCTTTGAATCTCTTTTCTAACCTCTTTTAGTGCAATCTCAATATCGCCAAGCTTGATACTTTGTATGTAGGCTACGACTTCTTCGAGATATGGAACCACTGCTGATACAAGGGCGATGCAGAACCAGTATATAGCTTGGGTATTTATCTCAGTTTTATCTGAGATGAAAAAGCTGTAGATGCATATTGACAAAGCAAATATTGCAAAAATTCGGCTGATATATGAAATACTTACACGACGCATGAGCAGCTTCTAATCAAATTGATGTCGATAGTATATCGTTGACTGATACCAGAAAATCACTTGGACGTACTAAGTGTAAGTTGGAGGTCATAATCAAACATGCCCTAAATAGATTTTGATTGAGGGACGAAACCCAACAATTGTTAACGCATTGCGTAAATCCTACCGATAAAATAGTCCTCAAGGATCATGTCATCTGGATGGGCGCATACCTAAATTCGTCATAATCGTCTTAGTGGGGTTCTTCAGATTTTTCCCGATTGAACCCTACAGCCCCAAGCAGTTTAGAGAGAGTAGGCATGACCGTTACGCTCTACAAATGGACGCTCGATCGCTATCACGCGGCAATTGAAGCCGGGGTATTTGAGGATCAAGCTGTGGAGTTGTTGCGGGGAGATATTGTCGTCATGGCTCCAGAGCGGGAACCCCATGCCTGTTACAGCAGTGAGGGTGCTGAGTATTTCCGAAGTCTATTGGGCGATCGCGCCGCTATTCGCGAAACCAAACCCATTACCTTACCGGATAATTCTGAGCCTGTGCCCGATGTAGCCATTGTGCATCCACCCCTCCGCCGCTATTTAAGGCACCATCCGGCTCCCGACGAAATTTTCTGGATCCTTGAATATTCCCAAACCAGCCTTACCAAGGACTTGGGGTTGAAAAAAGACGTTTATGCAGAAGCAGGCATTCGAGAATACTGGGTTTCAGACTTGAAGAATACTCGATTAAACGTATTTCGCAATCTGAGCAATGGCACATACCAAACGGAACTCACACTGATGACGGGGGCGCTAACCCCTTTAGCCTTCCCAGACATCACTATCACTGTAGAGCGCTTGTTTAGCTAAACACACCAGGAGCTGGTGGACATCCACTCCTTGTGGTGTCTGTAGTAAAAGTAAAGAGAAACCAGACCTGCTGCCATGTTCAGGTCTGGTTGCCATGTTCAACTCTGCAATGCTTAAGTCAATGTTAGACAGTTGGGAACAACCAATTAGGTAGTTACTTCCTCTTGTTGAGCTTGAGATGGGGTGATGACGACCGCGACCGTCGGCTTAGCGGGTAAGCTAGCTGCACTGTGAGGACTCATGTCATGGGTCTGGCTGTCTAGATCTTGGCAGGCAGCCATTGTCTTGACATGCTCTGCCTCGTCATCTCGAATTGCCACAAACACATCGTAGAGATTATCGACAGCTGGACGGCGCTCTTCGGGTTTACGAGAGGTCTGGAACTCGTCAAACATGTAGAGATCGCCGTCGCGATAATACTTCACGGCGACCTCTGGTGCTGGCAATGCTTTTAGCTCAGCTTCGTTGGTTTGCAAATATTTGTCGTAGGTGTTGTAGGCATGCTCCTCTACCATTTCCATGAAGTGGTAGGCTGCGCGGGAATTCACCACATAGATGCCCACGATGATCCAGTAGTACAACAACGCCACACTGCGGCTGAGCAGGCGATCGATCCAAGATTTATCACCACCGAGCGCTTCCATGATCAATAGGTGATGTAGCTCGTTCCAGGACTCGGCAAAGTGAACCTTGAGCCAGTCTGCTTTGCGCCACAAGCCTAGACTTTCGTAGAGGTGCAGCACAGATAGATAGGAAAAGTACGGGACGCGGGCAACGGTTTCGAGTACGTAGAATCGGGGAATGGGGCGATCGCGATACACCACATTAATCACGAACACCAAAATACTGACCAAGAAGCGGATCATAGGGGAAACTCCATTATCTCCAAGGCATCGACTCAACAAGGGCGATACCCATTAGCTTGGTGCTTGACGAAATTGTTGATAAATCGGTGGTGCTACAAGCCTCAAAGTGTATCTCAATCAGCATGTTTATTGACTGCGAACACCTTTTTCAACTTTCCACAAAATAGGCTTACAAATCGTTGAATTTCCTTAATCAAGAGCCAAATAAACACAACAATTGGTCTATCACCCTTTCAGGGGAAGTCATGTTAGTGGACGTCACCTGTGAGGAGATGCAGTATAAGGCTTATGTCAAATTTTCTGGCGGCTGAAGGGCTAGACAGTCAAAATGACTAAGCGATCGCAGTACACCGTTTATTCAATTCCATCAAACTGATGTGCGAACCTATTAGGTATCAGTTTTCGTAGCGTTTGAAGCGACATTGAGTCGATGTTTATATCAACTTCCCTGACGCTAACAAGAGTTTTTGGAGAATCATAAAATCCCCCTAAATCTCTTCAACTTTCCTCCTCAAAGTCACTGAAGCCTGACGCAAAATTACCTATTGCAAGATGCTTTGGATGCGCCTTTGTCTCGTACTCAGCTGTATGCCTAAACTGCCCCCGCTTCAAAAACACGACGGATGACATCTTCGATTGGGGGGTCGGTGACGGTGAGATCAACGATTTCAAAGTTTGCCAAGAGCTTGGAGATGGTCTGGGTGAGGGTTTCTTGCGGGACGATGAAGTGAGCGATATGCCCATCCACCGATTGCAGATCGCCGTAAGGTTCCAGGGCATTGGCTGGATAGCCCGTGGTCAGTTCTACCGTGACTTCCCGACAAGGGGCAAAGCGCTCTAGCAATGCATCCAGGCCACCGTCGTAAATCAGTTGCCCTTTATAAATCATCAGCACACGGCGGCAGAGCGCCGTGATATCGGCCATGTAGTGGCTAGTGAGCAGTACTGTTGCCTGGAAGTGTTCATTGTATTGCCGCAGGAAGTCGCGCACGCTGCTCTGAGCATTGACATCGAGTCCCAGGGTCGGTTCATCTAGAAACAGCACCTTGGGGTGATGGAGCAACGCGGCCAACAATTCCGCTTTCATCCGCTCGCCCAGGGAGAGCTTGCGAACGGGTTGCGAGAGTTGTCGCTCGAGGGAGAGCATGTCTGCCAACTCACCGACGCGCTGACGCAGATCGCGATCGCTCAACCCATACACCGCCGCATTGATGCGCAGGGAATCCATGGTCGGCAAGTCCCACAGCAATTGCTGCTTTTGCCCCATGACCAGGGTAATGGTGCGGAGAAAACCGGACTCCCGCTGGAAGGGAACATAGCCCGCCACTTGCACCTGCCCGCCAGAGGGATGAATCAACCCAGTGAGCATTTTCAGGGCGGTGGTTTTGCCCGCACCATTTGGGCCGAGGAAGCCCACGATTTCCCCCGGCTCAATATCAAACGACACCTCGTTCACAGCGGTAATCGTGCGGTACTGCCGATGCAATAGATGGGTGAGGGTTCCGCGCAAGCCCGATTGTTTGACTGGGACGGTGTAATGCTTGGTGAGGCGATCGACGGTGATCATGTGAAATCGCGAGGGTGTGGTGTGTGGTTCGGAGAGGCAGGCGACTTTTGGGCTAGCCAGATGCGCTCAGAGCAACCCATCAAGTCGTTCCCGACACGTTTCTGCCTTAAGCGTTTGCTTCTTCATCATCGCCGCTAGAGCTACTTTCCTTCTTCCCCGCCTTGAGAATCAGCTTGTCTCCAATCTGTGGACTGCCCAGGCGTTCCCAAGCACTGCCACCTCGCAGGAATAGCTCCATCCAGCGAATGGGGTTTCCTTCGGGATCGAGCCAGCCGGAACTGCCGGGGGCAAAGGCCAGGTTTCCTTCAGGAACTTTGAAGCTACCGTCGGAGTAAATAGCACTGCTGACGCGATCGCCTATCTTAGCCACGACCTTACTCTCCGGCTCAAACTCAACGGTTTGGGCGGGAATCGTGGTCTTGATGTTGCCATAACCATCGACCCAAGCAACACGGTCTTCCGGCATATCCGGGAGGTCAGCAGGATTAAGGGTCGTCCCGAGGAGGTCGAGGTTGCCTTGGGCGATCGCCGCGATCGCGTCCGGGAATACGTCGCGCGATCGAAACTGCGATCCTCCCCGCGCAATATTGATGGTGTGGAGCGTCGTCGCATGATCTTTGATGAAGGAGAGCGTGTAACCCGCATTCACCCCAGCGACCGTCACCCCATTCGGCAGCTTAGCGTAGGTCAAAGCTTCACCTTCATTATCCTGCCGCGCTTCGGGGTCGTCTTTGCGAGGGGCACAGTTGTGATAGATCAGATGATTTTTCGGCCCCGGATTGAGACCCAGTTGCGCCACCCAAAATCCAGTCGCGAGGGTACTAAACGCTGGCACAGAGAGGCATTGGATCCGCGCTTCCGGGAGCATCATGAGGAGCCGTTGAGAGACTTCGGCAAACGAAGGATCAGCCGTTCCGTAATCGGCAATGAGCGAAATCAGCAGCGGATGAGAATCCATGAACAAGGCTCCTGGGATAACACGGTAGAGATTGAAGGATGGGGCGATAAAACCAACCCGATCGTGCCGATTAACGTTACGCTCCCACAAGGGAGCCGATCTGCCATCACCCGCTAGACCCAGAAGCAACAGTTCGCCCGATAAATCCTGTCCGGTTCGGTGCCTATTGGGTGGAGGAACGGATCGCTACCCAGCGGATAACCGTTCCTGGGATAACTGTTCTCAGTCTACGGTGTACGATTCATCTTGAAGGTCGTCCAGACACTTGATGTTGCCACGTATTGATGCTCTTGCTCGGTTGTCCACTGCGCCTCTCTGGGGACGCATTCTGGCATTCCTGGGGCTGCTACTTCTGATTCTATTGCTGCTGTCGTTGGTTGTGCCGCTGGTTATTCCGAATCCAACGGGGGCAACCATTGGCGTTATGGTGAGCTTCTACCTCCTGTTTTTGCTGTACTTGCAGATATGGGGGCACTCTGTGCATGGCATTCCAGCCGTGTTGCGACACTACGGCATGGGGTGGAATCGGGCAAATGGGCGGGATTTGTTGGTCGGACTCGGGTTGAGTCTGGCGATCGTGGCACTGCTGTTTAGTATGCAGGGAGCATTGGGTTGGCTGGAGTGGCAGATTGACCCGACTGAGATCCCCGCCCTCGTAGGCGAAGGGGCATTGCTCGGCATCGCAGTTGGGATAGCGGAGGAATTATTGTTTCGAGGGTGGCTGCTCGATGAGATGGAGCGGGATTGGCTCCCTAACCGAGCGGTGTGGGGTAGTACCACGGTGTTTGCTGTATTGCATTTCTTGAAGCCGCTGGACGTGATTTTGCAAACGCTACCGCAATTTTTGGGGCTGCTGTTGTTGGGGGTTGTGCTGGCCTGTGCTAAGCAGCGCACCCGCCAGCTGGGGCTGGCCATTGGGCTGCACAGTGGGTTGGTGTGGGGCTATTACTTGGTGGATGTGGGGGACTGGGTCGTCTATGGCGATCGCATTTCCCCCTGGGTCACCGGCATCAACAACAACCCGCTGGCGGGGGCGATCGGCATTGTCGCCCTCGTGGCGCTGTGGCAAGGCATTCGCCGCTATCCCAAACCTGCGACCAAAGACAAACCGCAACGGACAGGTTTAGAATAAATCAACATCGGAGTTGATCCGTTTCTGTCACTTCTGCCGCTTCAGCAACAGCCTTTTACCCTCACTTCTCCTGAGCCATGTCGAGCCAACTGGACTCTTACGCTGTTCCCCCTGCCGTGCGACGAGTCGCCAACTCCTTCCGGCGAGTCGGGCAAATTAGCTTTTGGTCGCAAGTTGTTCTCGGTGTGGTGTCAACGATGGTGCTGCTGTTCACCAGCCTGTTCCTCAACAACCGCTCCACCGTCACCACAAACCTGCCCAACGTCCCCAACGTTTCCACCGCGACCCAAAACAACCCCGGCACGGGATTCGGACTATTTCTCACGGGTGCTGGCTTGGTCATCCTTTATGCCAGCATCTACTGGGCCTATTCCTACATTCGCCTATCGAAACAGTTGCAAAAGTACGATTCTGGACGCCGTCCCAAGCGTACTGATGTTTTTGGCAAGCTCCGCATGGGGCTGATGATCAGCATGGCCGGGATGATGTTTACGATCTTGGGTGGCTTTGCCGTCGTGGGTACGCTAGTGGGCAAGTCGTTTCAGGTGAGCGCCGTCTCCGTTTTTGGTGGATTGCCCGATCAGGTAATCAAAGGCTCCGATATTTTTGCGGTGCAGGGTGTGTTTCTGGTGCTACTCGCCCATTTTATTGCGATCGCCTCTTCCCTCTGGCTCCTTCGTGCCATGAGCCGCCAGTAGTTTAGGTATTGCTAGCTGAGGGTTTGATTTTGCAACCCCGTAGTTTAAGACTTGCGAGAACATCACCGCAGCAATGAAAGCTGACTTTCGGGTGGCTCGAATCCGAGGTGTGTCCAAGCCGCTGGCGTTGCCACGCGTCCCCTCGGAGTGCGATTGAGATAGCCGATCTGTAGCAGATAGGGTTCATACACCTCTTCGATGGTTTGGGTGTCTTCGCCTGTAGCGGCGGCGATCGTATCCAGACCCACGGGTCCCCCGCCATAGTTTTCGATGATGACGCTGAGCATTCGGCGGTCGGTCCAGTCCAAGCCACAGGGATCGACGTTGAAGAGTTCCAGGGCTTCGGCGGCGATCGCCTCGTTGATTGCTTCTCCCGTACGTTTCACCTGCACATAGTCCCGCACCCGCCGCAGCAGTCGGTTGGCAATACGGGGCGTACCCCTGGCGCGGCGGGCAATTTCAGCCGCACCATCGGTTTGGATGGCGGTGTTGAGAATTTTGGCCGCGCGGAGAATGATTTCGGTGAGTTCGTCGATTTCGTAAAAGCGCAGCCGTTGCACTAATCCGAAGCGATCGCGCAGCGGCGAGGTCAGCGCCCCCACACGGGTCGTTGCCCCCACTAGGGTAAAGTTTTGCAGCGGCAAGCTACGGGTGCGGGCGCTCTGGCCTTTACCAATGGTGATATCAATGCGGGCATCTTCCATCGCCGGATACAGGATTTCTTCTGTCATCCGCGACAGTCGATGAATCTCGTCGATGAACAGTAGATCGCCGGGTTTTAGGTTCACCAGCAAGCCCACAATGTCGCGGGGGCGCTCCAGGGCGGGGGCGGTGGTAATTTTGCAGTCCACCTTCATTTCTGCCGCTAGAATCAGCGCCATCGTCGTTTTGCCTAACCCCGGTGGTCCGTAGAGGAGCAGGTGATCTAGCGGTTCGTTGCGGGCTTGCGCGGCTTGGATGGCGATCGCCAGCACCTCTTTCAAGTCTTTCTGCCCGATGTACTCCTTCAGCCGCTGGGGACGCAGGCTTTCCTCGGGCTTGCCTGTGTCTTCGGGCTGCCGTTCAGGTTGCAGTAATTCTTCTGGCGGTTTTGCAGTGGATTTGGTGGCGGACTGAGTTGTTGATTTTTTAGCCTTGGGTGTTTTCTGCGCTGCAACATTCGCGCTTTGCGGATCCGGATCTGGGTCAGCTTTTCGTGATGAAATAATCGCCATGCCGCATACTCAGAAGACTGCCAGCACTTCAACATTTGTGGATGGAGACGCACAAGTCGAAGGCTAATAGAATACTAATGCACTATCGTGAAAACCGCACGGGTGCTCGTCGGGTGCCTCGCCGACGTCCTCTCCCAAGCATTTGCCGTCAAGATTCCCGTCATCCCGCTCGCTCCAACCAGGCGGGGATGCTAGGTTTGGTAGAGGCGCTGCAGTTGGTCACCGTAACATGTTGTGAATTCAGGTTATGAGGGTTGGCTTGTGATGGAAATTTCAGAAACTGTGTCATTTGAAGAGGCGATCGCCCACACCCAGGCCATCATGGAACAGATGGAGCAGGGGGCGCTATCCGGCAGCGACCTAGAGCAAACCCTAACGCAGTTGGTGAAAACCGAGAACGGAGCGCGGGGCTTCTTCGTCACCTACCTCACCGATGAGCGCCCTCTGGCGGATCAACCGTCTCCTGACGTGATCCAAGCCTTAGCAAGCTCTCCAGAGATTGTGTCGGAGCTGCTGGTGAAAAATTTGGCGATGTCATCGGCGATGGCGATCGCCCACCGCCGCAACGACGATGAGCAAATGGCACAGGGATCTGACCGAGTGCGATCGCGCACCACGCATCTGATTCAGCAGTTAGACGCTCCCCAAATTGCCGAAAAGCTGCAACAGCTCAACGAAAGCGCCAGCACAGGCCAGGGAACCTATCGGAGTTTCCTGGAACGTTGGGGCTATGATGCCGAGCAACGGCAGGTAATCAGCGATGTCTCCCAATCGGCCATGCCAGCCTAATGGGAGTTTGGCATAACGCCAGTCTAAGTAAAGGACAAAACCCAACTATCGTTTGCG
>JBCBSL010000257.1:0-8723 GCA_039819145.1 Cyanobacteria bacterium J06638_22 | reverse complement strand
TGAGTTTTCTGCATTTCGCTGAAGTTGTCGTCGCTCAACAGGATTAGGCTTTGGCTGCCGTCCGGAAGGCGTGGCCCTAGGGTCATCGCTTCTAGGTTATCGAGGGTGATGCCGAGCTCTCGCAGATCGAACAGCAATTGCTTGCGGATGGGTTGGATGGTACTCAGGTCGCCAACGAAGCGGGGAATACCGGAGGTGTCGGTGGCATCGGCGATCGCCAACTGGAATAGCTTTGCCCCGGCTCCCATCGCCCCAAAGGTGCGCTCCAGGCTAAGGAAATGTCCCGCCTGATCCAACACCAACAACTCCGTCAATCCATTAACTAGCACCCCCTCCGGCGCCGATTCCAGGGGATAGAGGTGCTCGGCCAGCAACGAGGGCAAGTCTTCCCCAACTAAATAATGCAGTAGCCGAATGGGTTCACCCGCTGCCGCATCGATCGAAGCATCCTGTGCCAAGGAGGATTCAGTTGCGGCAAACAAACGAAACGGCTCAACATAGCCACTCTGGGTTGTAAAGCCACCCGGATTAATAGTCAGGGACTCGAAGCTGAGGTTATTTTGCACCCCGAGGGCTTCCCCATCCTGCTCTTCTGGCAAATAGCGACGAGGAATGGGCAGTGCGTTGAGCCATTCCCCCGTATTTCGATCAAATTCGTCGATAAAGGGTGGAATGCTTTGACTTGTATCCCCTTCACTCGCGACAAAAATGCTCTGCCGAGGAGACAACGCGATCGCCTCTGGATCAATGCTGCCAGCAGCATAGGGTTCTCCTTCAGGGTTCTGCAGCGCAGTGGTTTGCTCTAAGGTGACCCCGGCAATCTGTATTGCCTCCAAATTGGTTGTATCGAGTTGCAATGTCAGGGTATAGAACCGAGCGGGAGCAAAGTTGCTGCGGTCATCCGACAGGACAAAGAAGCGATCGCTCTGGCGTTCATAGGCGATCGCCGATAGCCCTCCTACTCGGGTTCCCTCAAACTCCTGGGGCGGCAGCACATACTCATCCAGAAACTCGACCGATAGGGGCAGGAACAGACGCTCTTCCGCCGACACCTGGGGCAGGCTACACCCCGTCAGCAGGGGGATGCAGCAAACGATGACGAGGAAGACTCGCCACCAGCGGCGATCGCAGGATAAAACAGAGTGAGGGTCAAACCGGAGTCGTGTCATTGCGTAGAAGGTGAATTACAGCAGGGCAAACCATAAAATTTGCCGGACATCGCTGGCTTTTTCACCCTATCGTATTTCGCCCCCTGCCCCCATGTGCGATCGCCAACCGTGAGGCACAAAATCCATGAGGCACAAAATCCTTCGACACTATCTGTTAGAGAGAACATTTTGGTTATGAATGGAAAGACGCAAACGGTAACCTGCATCGCACCGAAGAAGTCACATCAAACGCTTGCAAACCCGGCTGAAAGATAAATCTGAGACTAATTCGTGGGGTCAACCTCCATTTTTTAGAGCGAGTAAGGCACTCTAAATGGGCAGGTTGAATAGAAACCGACTCAAGCAACTAAACCTTCGTTATTTGGATAGAGACATGGATCGCATTCTCATTACTGGAGCCGCTGGTTTTATTGGGCATCGCTTGTCAGAAATATTACTCAGCCAGGGTAAAACAGTTATCGGTATCGACAATCTCAATCCCTACTACAGTGTGCAGTTGAAGCGCGATCGCCTGGCTCAAATTCAGGCTCATCCCAGTTTCAAGTTTTTTGAGATGGATTTGAGCGATCGCCCCGCCATGGAGCAGCTTTTTGCGGATACGAAGCCTGAGGTTGTCATCAACCTGGCTGCTCAGGCCGGAGTGCGCTACTCCCTAGACAATCCTCACTCCTATGTGGATAGCAACTTGGTCGGGTTCCTGCATATTCTCGAAGGCTGTCGCCACCACCAGGTCAAGCACCTCATCTTTGCCTCTTCCAGTTCGGTCTACGGCAACAACCGCACGAAGCCCTTCTCGGTGCATCACAGCGTCGATCACCCCATCAGCCTCTACGCAGCGACCAAAAAAGCCAACGAGCTGATGGCGCATTCCTACAGCCACCTCTATGGCCTTCCGGTCACAGGACTCCGCTTTTTCACGGTCTATGGGCCTTGGGGACGCCCCGATATGGCCACCTTCAAGTTCACCAAAGCCATCCTCGAAGGACGGCCGATCGATGTCTACAACTACGGTGATATGCGGCGAGACTTTACCTATATCGACGACATCGTTGAGGGGGTTATCCGCCTGACTGAGCACATTCCGCCGGCACAGGATATGCCCATGACGGATGAAGAGGCTGCCCAGGTGAAACTCTCTCCAGGCACCAGCTATGCTCCCTATCGCATTTACAACATTGGCAACAACCAGCCGGTGAAGCTGCTGGAGTTTATCGAAGCACTGGAAGACAGCCTCGGTGTGAAGGCTGAAAAGAACTTGCTGCCTCTGCAACCGGGTGATGTCCTAGAAACCTACGCAGATATTGATGATCTGGTCAATGCGGTTGGATTCCAGCCCAAAACCACCATTCAGGAAGGGCTAGCCAAATTTGCCGCCTGGTACTGCGACTACTACAACATTCCCCAGCAAAAAACGGCCTAGATGGATATCAAGGCGGAGGGGGGCGATCGCAGTGCGATCGTTCTCCTTTGCATTGATCGATGTGGCAGAATCCAGCCGAAACCTGACTTACATCAAATCCGGTTGAAGAACCCAACTATCGTTTACGCCCGCTGCGTTGCGGCGGGCGTAAACGATAGTTGGGTTTTATGGCTATTTAACCGGATTTGATATTAGCCAAAGATGCTGCCAAAGAATTCGATCGCCTCTTTCAAGGAGTGAATGAAGGTGTCGATTTCTTCTTTGGTGTTGTAGAAGTAGAGGCTAACACGAGCGGTAGATTGAGCATTGATCGCCCGATGTAGCGGTTGGGTGCAGTGGTGTCCAGCACGAATGGCAATTCCGGCTTGGTCGAGAATGGTCGACAAGTCGTGGGGATGTACCGTTCCTGTGGTGAATGAGGCCAGCGATGCGCGGTTGCTGGCGTCTGCATTGAGCTGTGGGCCGTAGATTGTGACTTCAGGAATCTGGCTGAGTTTTTCAAACAGATAGAGCGTCAATTCTTGCTCATAGGCGTGAATCGTCTCCATGCCGATGCCAGAGAGGTAATCTACCGCAGCTCCGAGGGCGATCGCCTCGCCGATGGCAGGAGTTCCAGCCTCAAACTTGTGGGGCACATCAGCATAGGTGGAATGGTCGAGGAACACATCCGCAATCATTTCGCCACCGCCGAGGAAAGGCGGCATCGAGCGAAGCAGATCCCGCTTGCCATAGAGGAAGCCAATGCCCGTCGGCGCACACATTTTGTGACCAGAGCCCACCAACCAGTCGCAGTCAATATCCTGCACATCCACAGGCATGTGGGGCAAGCTCTGGCAGGCATCGAGCAGCACCTTAGCACCGTATTGGTGCGCTAGGTCTGTAATTTCGTTCACTGGGTTGAGACATCCCAAAGTGTTGGATACATGCACGACGGCGACGAGCTTCGTCTTATCCGACAGCAATGATTTGTACTGTTCCAAGTCAAAGGCTTGGTTGGCATCCAATTCCACAAACTTCAGCACTGCTCCCGTCTTCTGGGCAATCAGTTGCCAGGGAATCAGGTTGCTGTGGTGCTCCATCACCGTGAGGATGATTTCATCCCCCGGCTGCAGGTTATTCATGCCCCAGGAATAGGCCACCAAGTTGATGGCTTCGCTGGCGTTGCGGGTGTAGATAATTTCCTCGCGATACCGGGCGTTGATAAACGCCGCCACCTTGTCCCGTGCCCCTTCGTACGCATCTGTCGCCCGGGCACTCAGGGTATGAACGCCACGATGCACGTTGGAGTTGTCGCGCTCATAATAGTGCTGCAATGCCTCCAGCACCGCCTTGGGTTTCTGAGAGGTGGCGGCGTTGTCCAGGTAGACCAGCGGCTTGCCATGGATCTCTTGCGCCAGGATGGGAAAGTCGGCGCGGAGGCGGGAAGCAAGGGTGCGTTCTTGGGCGAGTGTCATGGTAGAGATGTGGATGGATGGATTGGTGAATAAAGGGTTGGAGGGTTGGATAATTGGGTGGGCTTTACTGTGAGCGCTCAAACGAACAATGGATGGGGTTAGCGAGCGATGTGGAGTTGATTCAGTAGCCGTTGCTTGAGGGACGGGACGGGCAGTTCATCGAGGATTTCGTAGGCGAAGGCATAGATCAGCAGCTTGCGAGCGCTATCTGCATCGATTCCTCGGCTTTGGAGGTAAAACACTTCGTCCGCTTCCAGTTGGCCGATAGTGGCTCCGTGGGTACATTTCACGTTGTCGGCCACGATTTCTAGCTGCGGCTTTGTATCCACCCGCGCTTTGGGTGACAGCAGCAGGTTGCGGTTCAACTGTCCGGCGTCGGTCATCTGAGCCGCTTGAGGAACAAAAACTTTGCCGTTGAAGACAGCGTGAGCCCGATCGTCAACGATGGTTTTGTGCAGTTGGCGGGTCTGGGCATGGGGTTGGGTGAGGGCGATCGCACTATGGGTATCGCTCGTTTGCTCGCCCCGTAAATAAGCAAGGCCATTCAGCACAGTCTCGGTTTGCTCACCGGCCTGGTGCACATGCAGATTGTGTCGCGATACCTGACTGCCGTAATCCACCGTCAGACCGACATACCGCGAGGTGCGTTCCTGGGAAATTGCCGTTTTGCCAATGTGGAAGGCAGTGGTGGCATCTCCCTGGATGCGGGTGTGCTTCACCTGAGCATTCTCCGCCAGGATGAACTCAGTCACCGCATTGGTGAGATGGGGCGTCGTGCCCAGAGAAATATACTCCTCAACCAGAGTCACAGCGCTGTTGGGTTCGGCCACCAGCAGACAGCGGGGTTGGACGAATGAGGGGCGATCGCCCACCGTCACAAACAGTAGGTGAATCGGCGTATCGACGACCTGATTCTTGGGTACATGAATGACTACTGCATCCTGGAAGCCAGCGCTATTGAGGGCGGTGAAGCCGTCTTCGGCATCCGGCACCTGTCCGAGCTGGGCGACCAGAGCCTCAGGCGCATCCGCTAGCCTGCCCACGAACACTGCTTCAGGAACAGCCGTGCGGTCGGAAAGGGCGTCGGAGAACTGACCGTTCACAAATACAACACGGCTTGCGGTCGCTTCCGACAGCGCGTAAGCCTCCAAATCCGCTGCACTGAGGCTTGTTGTGCCATCGGGTTGGCTCAGCGCCACGTCTAGCAAGGCCGACAGGTCAGTAAAGCGCCAATCTTCATCGCGGGTTGTGGGGAAGGACTGAGATTGGGCTTGGGCGATCGCCGCCTCCCGCAGTGCCTCCAAGCCTTTCACAGGAGATGCCGACGCCTGTGCTAGCTCCAGCAACGTTGCCCAATACGCCGCCCGCTGGCTTGCAGCCGTGACCTTCGTTGTTTCTTTTACGGGCGACACTTGAATCGTCATCTCACCGTCTCCTCTAAGTCCCTATCCATTTTCCCAATTCCTTTCTGAGTGATTGATGCGTTATCGCTTGCGCTTAACGCATCCTACTGCTGCACTAGACCGCCGCAGTCTCTTCCACCATAAGCCAGTCGTAGCCGCGCTCTTCCAATTCCATGGCCAGCTCTTTGGTGCCCGTGCGAATGATGCGGCCATTGGCCATGACATGCACGTAGTCCGGCACGATGTAGTTGAGCAACCGCTGGTAGTGGGTAATCACCAACATGGCGTTGTCAGCATTGGCTAGGGTGTTCACCCCTTCCGCCACCGTCTTCAATGCGTCAATATCTAGACCCGAGTCAGTTTCGTCTAGAATCGCCAAACGCGGCTCCAGCAGAGCCATCTGCAAAATTTCATTACGCTTTTTCTCCCCACCGGAGAAGCCTTCATTGACGCTGCGGTTGAGGAAAGCCGCATCCATCTTCACGATGTCGAGCTTCTCGCGCACCAGCTCATCGAAATCAAAGGCATCCAGTTCCTCTTCGCCCGCTTGCTTGCGCTTAGCGTTGTAGGCTACCCGTAGGAAGTCGAGGTTGCTAACGCCGGGGATTTCCAGAGGGTATTGAAAGGCCAGGAAAATCCCATTACGTGAGCGATCTTCTGGTTCCATCTCCAGCAAGTCTTGCCCCAGATAGCTCACCGAGCCTCCGGTCACTTCGTAGTCCGGATGTCCCGCCAGTACCTTGGAAAAGGTACTCTTGCCAGAGCCATTCAAGCCCATGATGGCGTGGATTTCGCCCGCTTTGACCTCCAGATTGACCCCCTTCAGGATGGTGTTTCCATCCACGGTGGCGGTCAGGTCTTTAGCCGACAAAATCACATCACTGTTCTCACGAATCACGCGCTCTCCTCCCAATGAACAAAATCTCAATAAACGTAAAACACAACGCAACGCAGCACGCTATAACTGCCCAAGCCACTTCAAAATTCTCAGAACCTCGTACAACTCATTGCCGGGATTCCGCATCAAAAAGTACCTGGAGTTCGCATATTTTGACGTCCCATCCTGAGCCATTTTCACAAAGATAAAGCCTTCTCCATTGGTCAGAAGACCAAACACAGGTCTATCTTTTTGTAGATTGGCCAACATGTAGGATAGCAACTGAGCTAATCCAGATTCCAACGAAAACTGAACTTGCTTTGACTCTATGACCAAAAGCCATAGCCCTTCTTTCAAGAACAAGATATCTAGACTTCCACGGATCGTAATTCCTTCGCTTTTCTCGACCAATTCAACGGAGTTCTCCGTTTGGATATGAAAAGGTGGTAAATAGAAATCCAGCAGGAACAGCAGAGGGGAAATAACTGTAAGTTGTACGGGCTTCTCAAGAAATGGCCGTCTTTTGACCATTGCTAGATAACCCGCTTTAATCTTGTCGAGAAATTGGCGTTCAATGTCTGTTAGCTCTGGCAAATTCCCTTGCCATTCCGGGAAAAAATCTGCGTCTTGCACATCCTCCAGCCCAAATTCCTGTGAGAGGTCATCAAGAGTAATGGTTCTAGCTTGAAGAACTTGCATTAATTGACCTCACAGCAGCAACAGCTACATGGAATTGAGCTACCGAAAGGAGACCACCAGCCATTGAAGTTTAGAGCTAGAGAGATATAGCTGGTGGTGTTCATCCTTGTACCTCCTACAGAATGGCGCAGCTACGTTACCCAACGCTGCCTTCGAGCTTGAGAGCAAGGAGGCGATCGGCTTCTACCGCAAACTCCATCGGCAGTTGATTGAACACATCCTTACAAAAGCCGCTGATCATCATGGAGATCGCATCTTCAGCAGAAATGCCCCGTTGCTGGAAGTAGAACAACTGGTCTTCCCCAATCTTGGAGGTTGAGGCTTCATGCTCGACCCGCCCGGTATTGTTTTGTACCTGGATGTAGGGGAAGGTGTTCGCGCCAGCGGTGTCGCCAATCAGCATGGAGTCACACTGAGAATAGTTGCGAGCATTTCCCGCATTGGGGCCAACTTTCACCAAGCCGCGATAGCTGTTCTGCGACTTGCCAGCGGAAATTCCTTTGGAAATGATAGTGCTGCGGGTATTTTTGCCGATATGCACCATCTTCGTTCCCGTATCGGCCTGCTGCATGTTGTTGGTAAGCGCCACGGAATAGAACTCGCCCACGGAGTTGTCGCCCACCAGCACGCAACTGGGATATTTCCAGGTGATGGCAGACCCGGTTTCTACCTGCGTCCAGGAAATCTTGGAGTTAACCCCTTTGCACAAGCCTCGCTTGGTCACAAAGTTGTAAATTCCGCCTTTCCCGTTTTCATCCCCGGCGTACCAGTTCTGAACAGTGGAGTATTTGATGTCGGCATTGTCCAGTGCCACCAATTCCACTACCGCAGCATGCAACTGATTGGTGTCGAACATGGGCGCGGTGCAACCTTCCAGATAGCTAACCGAGCTACCTTCTTCTGCCACAATCAACGTCCGCTCAAACTGCCCTGAATCCCCATTGTTGATTCGGAAGTAGGTCGATAGCTCCATCGGGCACTTCGTGTTTTTGGGAATGTAGACGAAAGAACCGTCAGAGAACACCGCTGAGTTTAGTGCCGCGAAATAGTTGTCGCCCACCGGGACAACACTACCCAAATACTTTTGCACCAACTCAGGGTAGTCGTGCAGCGCCTCGGAGATCGAGCAGAAAATCACGCCTTCTTCCGCGAGCTTCTCCCGGAACGTCGTCGCTA
This sequence comes from Cyanobacteria bacterium J06638_22, assembly GCA_039819145.1. Classification (GTDB taxonomy): domain Bacteria; phylum Cyanobacteriota; class Cyanobacteriia; order Elainellales; family Elainellaceae; genus Vacuolonema. The sequence continues at coordinate 525 of JBCBSL010000257.1, read as the reverse complement.
CGGAAACGCTATCGAAGATGGCATCTACCGCTACGTTCGACAACCGCTTTTGCTCCGACAGAGGAATCCCTAGCTTCTCAAAGGTGTCCAGCAACTCCGGGTCAACGTCGTCGAGACTATCCAGCTTGTCTTTCTGCTTCGGTGCCGAATAGTAAATGATGGACTGGTAATCGATGGGAGGATAGCCCACAGCCGCCCAGTCGGGCTCTTCCATTTTGAGCCACTGACGATAGGCCTTGAGGCGGAAGTCGAGCATGAACTCGGGTTCATTCTTCTTGGAAGAAATGAGCCGAATCACATCTTCGTTTAAGCCCGCTGGAATGACATCGGACTCAATATCTGTGACAAAGCCGTACTTATAGGGCTGGTTAACTAGAGTCTTGACGGATGTAGTCATGGGTTCAGTGTTTGCTCTCAAAGGCTTTGGGAATCAAGGCTAGGGCGATCGCTAAAAATCCTGACAAACAAGAGGAGAAATTGTTACGCTCTGCAACACCCTAAAGGGTGCTATTGGCTAGCTTAACG
>JBCBSL010000256.1:0-8763 GCA_039819145.1 Cyanobacteria bacterium J06638_22 | reverse complement strand
CAAAGGAAGTCCTAAAACTCTAGAAGACTACAAGAGAGAAGCTATCAACTATAATCCCCTAAGCGTTATGACTAGAGAAGATGCTGCTCATATCGGTGCGAGACTTAAAAAGTCTCTTATTATGAGGACACCTTATCTATCTATATACAAGTCCGTGGTCTAGTATTTACTCACGCGTCCTACCCAGCCCACCTTTGTTACCTACGTTTTTCCAGGCTCCACTGCCAAAAAACTGACTTTATTGCCGGTCGATTAACTGAATTGACCCTGGTGCCGTCTAAACTACACATTATGGAACCAAGATCTAGACGACGCTAGAGCAATCCCAATGGGTGAATCCGTAAATCAATCCTCCGGACTTGCAGCGCTGTGTCAGCAGTTTGACCACGTCTACTGCATCAGCCTGCCCCGTAGTCAAGACCGCAGGCAATATATGGAGAGTTATTTCGGTGAGCTGGGCATTGATTACCAGATCTGGAATGCTACTGACAAAGCCGACGCCATTGTTGAGCAGTACTACCATCAGGGTTTGGTGCATCAGTACCCGCCCTGCTTTCGCTGCGGCCAGTATACCTGTGGCAACGACAACTGCAATAACGTCCTGATTGCAGCGCAGGTGGCAACCTTTATTACCTACTTGTCCCTGTGGAGTGAGATTGTCCGCTCTGGTGTGGGGCGGGTGCTTATTGTGGAGGATGACATCAAGTTCACGCCCTACGCCGAGCAACTGGCGCAGCAGCTTGTCGCCACAAAAGCGCTAGATACCCTGGACTTTCGCGCCGATGTCCCCAATTTGCTGCGCCTAGGCTGGGGACTGGGTCAGGAACACAAGTCCGCTGACCAGGTTGAAATTCAGCCCGACCTGGTGCGCTACTCCAACCCCTGCCATGCCTTGACCCGCGCCATGGCCGAACTGCTGCTGGATGAGTTTGAGGCCATCACCACCACCGTTGATATCTATCAGCACAAAATCGTTGCTGCCAAGGCAAACAACTATACTGTGATGCCGCCCCTAGCTTACGAGCTGTCTTGGAGTGTGGGCAGTTTCGATTCACTGATTCGCCCTAAGCAGATTCGCATCAACTACCTGCGGGAACACCAGCCCCAGGCCACTGCTGCTATTCAGCAGGCACAGCGCTCCTTCAAGGAGCATACTGCCCATATACTTTATCGGCCACTGCTAATCATCGGCCATCCCCGCTGTGGTTCGGGGTATATGAGCGTCCTGCTGAAGGCGCTCGGACTAGATGTTGGCCATGAAAGAATGGGACAGGACGGTATTTCCTCCTGGATGTTTGTGGCTGATGATACCGACCTTCCCTATGCGCAAGACCGTCATTCGGCCTCTACAGCCAACAAGTATTTCAAGCACTACATTCACTACGTTCGTGAGCCACGAGCGGCAGTGCCAAGCATTATCCTTGAAAATCGGTATGCGCCCAAGGCTTACGCCTTTAGGCAAAAGCATATCCAGAACCAGTTTGGCGTAAATTTAGATGACTATACCTCGGAATTGGAAAAAGCCGTTTTGAGCTATGTCTATTGGAATAAGCTAGCTAACGATCGCCCTGTGGATTTGACAGTGCGGGTTGAGGATGGGGAAGCGAAGCTATTGGCTTTTTTGAAGCAGGTTCAGCTGATAGAAGATATTGAGCTATCTGAGGTGCGATCGCTGCCGCCCAAGACAGTCAATACCGACAAGCCCTATCAGGGGAAGCGCTACGACAAGCCCATACTAACACCGTCTGATTGGCAGGCTATCTCGCCTCAGAGCCTGACACTGCTGAATGAGCAGTGTTTAGCCTATGGCTACGCTCCTATTAAGATCAACTGGCTACAACGACTATGGAACCTCGTCCGCCGCTGAATTAAGGTGTTGGAACAAGCTTGTTGAAGATGAAGAGGCGAAATCAGAATGTTTAGCTTTTTCAGAAAAACCAAATCTGTGCTGGACGTGTTCTCTCGCAAAGCCTGTAATACTAGTTTACCCAGAATAAAAGCTGCGAGTGCGATCGCCGACTAGCCGTAAGTGCCGATTGAAACAAAAAGTGGGCATGGCTTATAGCCCATCCCCACTTGAGATCTTGATTTGCGTTTCAGGGAGAGCATTGAATCGGATGTCCTATCCATTCCTTCACTCACCGACCCATCTATCTCACTGAGCTGTTACCAACTCCGAAGGAAGCCGCTTGAACGAGAGGCGTTCGTTTTCGACATCGACGTAGATGGTGTCGCCATCGCTGAACTCGCCCCGGAGGATGGCTTTGGCGATCGCCGTTTCCAGTTCGCGTTGGATGGCGCGCTTCAGTGGGCGGGCGCCATAGACGGGGTCGTAGCCGACTTCGGCGAGGAAATCGAGCGCGGTGTCGGAGAGCTTGAGGGCCATCTTGCGATCGCCCAACCGTTCCTCCAGCCGTTGAATTTGCAGCTTGATGATGTTCCGTAGCTCGGACTTTTGCAAGGTGTGGAAGATGATGAACTCATCGACCCGATTAAGGAACTCAGGGCGGAAGTTTGCCCGCATCGCCTCGGTCACCCGCGATCGCATTTCGTCATAGCGGCTATCATCGCCCGACACATCCAGGATGTATTGGGAGCCGATGTTGCTCGTCATGATGATGATGGTGTTTTTGAAATCAATGGTGCGTCCCTGGGCATCGGTGACGCGGCCATCATCGAGGATTTGCAGGAAGACATTGAACACATCAGGATGCGCCTTCTCGATTTCGTCGAACAGCACCACCGAATAGGGGCGTCGCCGAATCGCTTCGGTCAACTGGCCGCCTTCCTCGTAGCCGACATAGCCTGGAGGCGCACCGATCAACCGGGAAACGGCATGCTTCTCCATGTACTCCGACATGTCGATCCGCACCATCGCCTCTTCCGTATCAAACAAATAGGCGGCGAGGGCTTTAGCCAGCTCGGTTTTACCCACCCCGGTGGGGCCAAGGAAGATGAAGCTGGCGATCGGGCGGTTGGGGTCAGACAGCCCGGCACGGGAACGCTGGATGGCATCGGAAACGGCGGTGACTGCTTCGTTTTGACCCACCACTCGATTGTGTAGTTCGTCTTCCAAGTGCAGAAGCTTTTGCATTTCCGACTCCACCAGCTTGCTGATGGGGATGCCCGTCCACTTGGAAATGATTTCAGCGATGTCCGATTCCGTCACTTCTTCTCGCAATAGAGACTTGCCAGCGGTCTGGGTTTGATCCAGCCGCTCTTCGGCTTCGGTCAACTGCTTTTGCAATTGGTTCAGGGTACCAAACTTCAGTTCCGCTGCCCGATTCAGGTCGTAATCGCGCTCCGCCTGCTCAATTTCGATCGCCACCTTATCGATCTGATCCTTGAGCGCCTTTCGCTCATCCAGCAGATCCTTTTCGGCTTGCCACTGGGCATTGAGGCTCGTCTGGCTCTCCTTTAGATCCGCCAGCTCCTTGTCGAGCCGCTCCAGGCGATCGCGCGAGGCAGCATCGGTTTCCTTTTGCAGCGACAACCGCTCCATTTCAAATTGCAGAATCTTCCGATCCACTTCGTCCAGTTCCTCTGGCTTGGAGGTAACTTCCATCTTCAGCTTCGCCGCCGCCTCATCCACTAGGTCGATCGCCTTATCAGGCAAGAAGCGATCGGTGATGTAGCGATTGGATAGCACCGCCGCTGCCACCAGAGAACTGTCAGCAATCTTGACGTTGTGGTGGGTTTCGTAGCGATCCTTCAGGCCTCGCAGAATCGAGATCGTGTCGCTCACCGACGGCTGGTCTACATACACCTGCTGGAAACGGCGCTCCAGCGCGGCATCTTTCTCGATGTATTTGCGGTACTCATCCAGGGTGGTTGCCCCGATACAGCGCAACTCGCCCCGCGCCAGCATCGGCTTCAGTAGGTTGCCCGCATCCATCGCGCCCTGGCTTGCCCCGGCACCCACAACAGTATGGATCTCATCGATAAACAGGATGATGCTGCCGCTGGAGTCGGTGACTTCTTTTAGCACCGCCTTCAAGCGTTCCTCAAACTCGCCCCGATACTTCGCGCCCGCAATCAAGGCACCCATATCCAGGGCAATCAGCTTGCGATCCTTCAGGGACTCTGGCACATCGCCTTTGACGATCCGCTGGGCTAGCCCTTCGGCGATCGCCGTTTTCCCGACGCCCGGTTCCCCAATCAGCACCGGGTTGTTCTTCGTCCGGCGGGACAGAATCTGAATCGTGCGACGAATTTCATCATCGCGCCCAATCACCGGATCCAGCTTCCCTTCCCGCGCCATGTTGGTTAAATCGCGCCCATATTTTTCGAGCGCTTCATACTTACCTTCTGGGTTTTGGTCGGTCACCTTCTGACTTCCTCGCACTTGTTCAATTATTTGATGGAGTCCTGCTTCATTCAGCCGAAACTCCTGGAAAAATCCCTTGCCAAAGCGGCCTTCCTTCGCGTAGCCCAGCAAGAGGTGTTCGACCGAAATGTAGTCATCGCCAAAGGATTTGCGGGAGGTATCGGCATAGTCCAGCAGCGAATCCGCCGACTTGCCCCAATACAATGACGAGCCGCTGGCACCGGATACCTTGGGCTGCTTTGCCATAAAGTTTTCGGTGTATTCCCGTGCCTTTTGCACATTCACATCGGCTCGGTTAAGAATGCTGCTGGCCAATCCTTCGGGCTGCTCCAGCAAAGCTTTCATCAGATGCTCAGCTTCAATTTGCTGCTGGTTGGCACTGCGGGCAATTTCCTGGGTTGAGACAAGCGCCTGCCAAACTTTTTCTGTAAATTTTTCTTGGCTAGTTGGTTGCATAGCAGTTACGGTTCAAGACCTAACGATCGACAACGGAGTCCAAACGAGGGGAGTGGATTCATCCAAACACTCACGATGGGGGGTTCAGCCACAAGCACGCCCAAAGCAGGAGGGGTTTGCAGACATTATCAATGGCATCCCCTAGGAATCCAACACTATTTAGATGTATTCATTGTAAAAATAAGAGCAACCGGGACGGGATCGGTGTTCTCTCCCCCGGCAGTAGGTGTTGCCGCCCGATGGGTGATTGAATTATTGTGTGGTCTGTGTGGCTTCCAGGACACAGAGGCGGCTCCGCGCTTGAGCAAATCATTGACCCCCTCAACGTCTCCTATCCCTGCCGCTCGATGCAGTGCAGTGCGCCCATCCTCATCTTTCAAGGCTAAGTGATGGACTTGGTCAACTCCTCCCCTTCAACTTGCGGCATGACAACCACCTTTTGATGAATTGGTGTGGATGACGTTGATTAAGTGTTACTTGATGCTAATTCATCGCTAACGAGTTCGGTGCGATCGCTCGACTCACCCTCACGGATCAAACGAGCTAACGCATCCACCAATACTCGGTTTTGCTCATCCGTGCCAACTGAAATCCGCAGCTTGTCGTCCAAGCCCGGTTGTTTGAAATAGCGGACAAAAATTCCACGCTGCTTCAACGCCAAATAGAGGGATTCCGCATTCTTGTCCGGGGGCGTTGCCAAAACAAAATTCCCGTGAGAGTCCGGCACCGTAAACCCTAAGTTCTTCAAATCTGCGGTCAACGTTGCTCGTGACGCTTTGACTTTGTTGGCACAAGCTTCTTTGTACGTCTGATCGCGAATGGCGGCCGCTCCTAAGAGAATGGCGATCGCATCCACGTTGTAACTGTCCTTTACTTTGAACAAGCCCCCAAGCAATTTTGGATGGGCTACTCCGAACCCAAGGCGCAAACCCGCTAGTGAATAACCTTTCGACAGGGTGCGCAACGCAATGACATTCTCAAATTCCTGAACAAGCGATAATGCCGAGAATTCAGCGAAATCAACATACGCCTCATCAATAACGACAATGCCGGACACACCTTGGGCGAGTTCCCGTAGCTGACTCAAAGGAACGACATGCCCCGATGGGCTGTTTGGAGTGGCAACAAATGTAATAGCCGCATTGGCTTGAATGAGTTTGGCAACCGGGAGCCGGAAGTCGTCGGCATAGGGAATCTCGACAACGCTGGCTGGCTGCATCGCCGACAGCGTGCGGTACAGCACATAAGTGGGTGTGGGATAGGCAATGTTGCGATCGCTCCCCTCTGCACAAGTCCGTACCAGAACATTCAGTAAGTCGTCACTGCCGTTGCCCACAATGATCCAATCTGCGGGCACACCCAATGTGTCACTAATAGCCTGACAAAATTCTTTGGCAAAGGGATCAGGATAACGTCGCAAATATTCACTGTCCAAGCTTTGCAGAGCTTCCATCACCTTTGGCGAAGGGGGATAGGGATTTTCGTTGGTATTTAGCTTAATAACGTTGGTTCCTGGCTGCGGCTGTTCGCCAGGAACGTAGCTCGCCATGCGGTCAATAGCAGAACGAAAGTAATCCATACGAAGTCGCAAAGCTTCAATCTTATCCTATGCCGATCACTGCCCTTGCGTCGCAAAGCTATCGATGTGGTCAAACAAATGGTCGATGGTTTCTTCCTCTGTGTAGGGATTAAGCAACACAGCTCGTAGCCAGCGATCGCCTCGATAGGTGGGCAGTGATAAGAAAGTATTGCCTTGCTGTAACAGATACGTCTGTAAGTTTGTGTTCCAGCTATCCCACTCATCCGCTGGAATCCAAGAAGGGACGCCACGGAAACAAATCAAATTCATCTCGGGTTCTCCTGCCACCTCCAAGAAGCTGCGGCTTTTTACTTGCTGGAAAAAGTAGTTCGTCAGTCGATAACTTTCGTCTATCAGTTGGTTATAGCCCTGCTTGCCAATGTGCTGGAGGGCTAGCCACAGTTTTAGGATTTCAGCATGGCGGGTGCCTTGGACGCTCACTTCCCCAAGATTGATAAAGTCCTCAGCACTGCCCATGTAGGGCGCTTGGATGCGAAAAGCTTTTGTGAGGGTTGCCATATCCCGAAACAAAACCATCGCGCAAGTTTTTGCCACATACAGCCACTTTTGCGGATTGAAGGTAATCGAATCAGCCTGCTCGATGCCGACGAGTCGCTGGCGCTGCTTATCTGACAGGACTAACGCTCCTCCGTAGGCCGCATCGACATGAAACCAAAGCCCATACTCTTGCGCCACCTGACCAATTTCAGAGAGCGGGTCAATATTACCCGTGGTTGTCGTTCCAGCGGTTGCCACAATGCAGAAGGGAGCTTTGCCCTCGCGCTTGGCATGAGCGATCGCCTCCTTCAGCGCATCAACCTCCATTTGCGAGTTGGTATTGGTCTGGATAGGGATGACCGCATTTGCCCCCAACCCAAGGAGCATGGCCGCTTTTTGGATGGAGGTATGGGCGACATCAGAGGCAAAGAGAACGGGCGGCTGGGATAGCGCCGTGATGCCTTGCTTCAGGGCGTCGAATTTGACATTGCGGGCAACCGTCAGGGCTTGCAGATTTGCCAAACTACCTCCGCTAAGCATCACGCCACCAGCCTGGGTTCCTAAGCCAAACAGCGTGCCAAATTCTTTAAGCAGAAGTGCCTCCAGGCGCGAGAACAGCGGCGACATTTCAAGGCTCAGCATGTTGTTGTTGACTGCCGCCGTTACCAACTCACTCAAAAAGGAGAGGGTGGTAGGCATCGAGTCCATGTGACCGATGAAGGCAGGATGCGCCGCATTCATGGAGCTGGAAATCATAGCTTGCAGGTAGGCGAAAAGCTCCTGCTCTGGTGTTGGTTTGTCTGGGATGGTAACGGTTTCGGGAAGCTGCACGGTTTGGGGTAAAGGAGGGCGATCGCCAGCCGTGTGCAGGTGCGCCAAAACCAGTCCTAGAATCTGCTGGGAAAGTTGCTCCACCGCCACTTTGTTTCCCCCGTAAGGATCAACAAAGGCCGATGCAGGAAGATGCGAGTGATTCATTACCTGTGTGCATTAGAGGACGAGAGCGATTGAAACCGCGACTCGATCATTGTCCTGCACGAATAGCAATTACGTCAGATTCAGTCCGCCATCTGAAATAATAATTTCTCCCGTCAAGTAGTGACTTGCAACAAGCATCGAGGCGAGCTGCGCAATCTCTTCGGGTTGGGCACCGCGACCCATGGGCGATCGCTCTGCCCAGAGCGTTTGTGCTGCCGTCCAGTCTCGGCTCATGGGCGTATCGACGAGGCCAGGGGCGATCGCATTCACCCGAATCAGCGGTGCAAGGCTAAGTGCCAGCAGCTTCGTCATGTGGTTCAATGCCGCTTTGCTGACGGCATAGGGGATAGAAGCACCTTTAGGGCGAATACCCGCATGGGAACTGATGTTGAGAATACAACTCGGGCGTTCCGGGCTAGCGGACTCCCGTAGAGCGGTTTCGGCTTCGGCAATTAGCGTCCAGGGCGCAATGACATTCACGTCATACAGCGATCGCCAGATCTCAGGAGACGCTTCCTTCAGCGAGGTGTGGGGAATCGCTGCACTGATGCCCGCATTGTTGACCAAGACATCCAGACGACCATAGTATGCCAGAACCTCAGAGAGCAAACCTCGGGTTTGGTTTTGATCAGCGAGATCCGCCTGGAAATAGGAGGAGCCTGGATAGGCTGCTGCCAATGTTTGCCCAGCGGCGACGGAAGACTTGGAATGAAAGACAACGCTGAAGCTATCCTCAGCGAGTCGCATGGCGATCGCCTTGCCAATGCCCGATGTCGAACCTGTCACAAGGGCAACGCGCTTTTCGCTTCTCTGTTCAGTCACAGCCATTGTTCATTTCGAAAACCTTACCTCAGTCCGCATATCCTAACCCCAGCAAGGCAAAAGCAAATAGATAGAAGGCTATGGCAACGAAACCAAACCCACC
>JBCBSL010000255.1:0-8886 GCA_039819145.1 Cyanobacteria bacterium J06638_22 | reverse complement strand
GATCATTCCTGAATCTGTATCGGATCCCTTCTTCAAACGCTGGAAGGAAAATCAGCAACAATATCGGCAGGAAATTCACGATGATTTTCGTCCACTGCCAGTGAAGGAAGAAGGGATCCGATACAGATTCAGGAATGATCCGGTTGGCAACCACCATATCCGTCGCCACGTTGTAAAGGCTGAGATAAGCATGGGCACGGAGAGACTCTTTGATTACCATCTTTTCCGGATTGGTGACCAAGCGCACAGAGGTTGTCGTGTTGTCTGTTAATACCTTTTCTAGCTCTTCGATTTGTTGATAGAACTCGTAGGGTGCGTCCATCACTTCCTGGTCGGGCAGCGAGAAGCCCGCAATCGGCCGGAAGAACGGCTCCACAAGCGGGCGTAGGGCAGCGGAAACAGACTGGAGTGGCTTGTAGAAGCGGCGCATATACCATCCTGCAACTTCCGGCAGGCTGAGCAAGCGTAGGGCCGTGCCCGTAGGGGCTGAGTCGATGATGAGTACATCAAAGTCACCCTCATCATGGTGCCGCTTCATCCGCACCAAACTGAAGATTTCATCCATACCAGGCAAAATAGCCAGTTCTTCGGCTTCTACCCCTTCCAGCCCACGGGCTTGCAAGACCTGAGTGATATAGCGCTTAACCGCACCCCAGTTCCCTTCCAGCTCCATGAGCGCATCTAACTCTGCCCCCCACAGATTCGGACGAACGGGTCGAGGCTCATGCCCCAGATCCATATCAAAACTATCTGCAAGGGAATGGGCTGGGTCAGTACTGAGAACCAAAGTTTTGTAGCCTAACTCAGCACACCGCAGTCCGGTTGCCGCTGCGACGGAGGTTTTACCTACGCCGCCTTTGCCCGTCATAAGGATTACACGCATGGAGTGAAGAGGGATAAAGGTTGGAACGATACGTCAGCGATTCGTTGAACAAGTTCACCTTGCAGCCTTCGCTTCTGACCGCAAAATTGTAACTATTTTTATAATCTATCGAAATTTGACGGTCTGGGTATCATCCCAAGAGAGCAACTTTCTACAGTTTCGGTAGAGGTTGGGGCGTAGGTCTCAGTACAGGACAGAAAATCAAACCCCACCTAAAATCAAGGATTCTCTGGTTTTTGTCCTGCACTTAGGTCGTAGGCGTAAATTTGTTGAGTGTGGAGCTGAGACGTAGCCACACACTCAACAAAAGACGTCAGCCCCATGCGCAACCTTTTCATAGTGGACAATGACTTTGAAAAGCCTGGATCTAAACCAAGAGCTGTCGGGGATTGAGATGAGACAAGTTTTGATTTTCGAGCCATGCCAGGGGTTTAGTTCCAACTGCAATGAGAACATCGTTACCCTGTTGTTGCCAAGTGAGTTGCTGAGGGCGCAGATTCGTCCCCAATTGGAGCCGATCGCTCCCAACTTCAAAATCTTGAATGCGATCGCCACCCCCGCGCTCCAGCACAAACGTATCGTTGCCTCGGCCACCTCGCAGCCGATCGATACCGCCGCCGCCCCATAGCCGATCGTTGCCGCCACCGCCCAGGAGGCGATCGCGTCCTGGGTCTCCGTATAACGCATCTCGTCCGGCAGCACCCAGGAGGCGATCGCGCCCAGCATTGCCCCACAACGCATCCTTGCCGCCACCGCCATGCAGTCGATCATTGCCGCTGCCTCCCAGGAGGCGATCATCACCACCAAGGCCAGTGAGGCGATCGTTGCTGTTGGTCGTGGCGAGCGTGTCATTGCCTGCGGTACCCATTTGGCGATCGGTTTGTTGCGCTCCCTCGGAAAACGCCGTACCGTAAAACCGCAGTTGCCAGTGGTTTAGCCGACCAACATTGCCACGGCGCTCGTCCTGCACATGCAAGGTCCAGGTTCCCGCAGCTTGTTCATCCCAGTGATGGGTTGAAGTAAAGCGCCAACGGTCATAGCGGCCAAAGTGCGGCAAGCGATTCGCCTCCGCTAGCACCGAGGCTGTGCCATCGGGAGAGGTCAGCGTAATCGTCAGATCACGACCATTGGCATGGCTGCTGTCAAAAATGATCTCGACCCGCTCGATGGTCAGGTTTGCATCCACACTGACCTGGGAGGAGAGTCCTCCGGGTTGGCCATCGGGCACCACCTGGCGCACACGGACACGACGGCTCCGAGCCGTGCGTTCGGGTGCCACCAGCGTCCAGTTCTGCGCCAGAGCCACGGCTGCACTGGCATCTACCGCCCCAAACCCAAAGTAGGGGTTGACCCAACGTCCAGCCCCATTCTGCTGCCATTGAGCATGAGACGGGTCGTTGCGACGAGCCGTGTTGACGAGAATATGTTGGGCATCCCGCCAAGACAGGTGGGGATTGGCCTCCAGCACCAGAGCCAAGGTTCCCGACACCATGGCGGCGGCAGCAGAGGTGCCACCGAAGTCGTTGGTGTAGTTTAGATCTCGATAATTTGCCCCATACACCCCTCGGGTATTGGCGTTGTAGCCACCCGACTGGCGAACATCGGTGGCTACAATACCGGAGGCGATCGCATCGTCGCCATAGGCCGAAACCAGCAGGGCAGCACCGGGTTCGCTGTAGCGAGCATGGGCACCACTGCGAGTCAGTGCCCCCACCGCGATGACATAGCGTGAGTTGGCATAGCCATCGTAATTGACGTTGTCGCCTTGCATGGCACCGTTGCCTGCCGACCAGACATAGAGACTACCGCGGCCATCGCGTCCTTGCCGCACCCCGATTTGTAGGGCAGCCTGGAGTTGGCTACCCATCGCGACTAAGCCAAACTCATCGGGCGGCCCCCAACTGTTGTTGTAGATGTCGATGGCTTGGTTTTGGTGCAGGATAGCTTGGGCTTCCTGGCGATCGCTCGACCAGCCTGCCAGCAACCGAATGGCCGTCAATTCCGCGTTGGGCGCAACGCCGGTTAGCCCAATGCCATTGCCGCCAGCACCCGCGGCGATACCTGCCACCGAAGTTCCATGCCCATCCCGACTCCCCGGACGAACCAGCGGATTATCGTCGCGATCGACCAAATCAATATCTAAGTCCGTCCGATAGTTAGGCGATAAGTCGGGATGCCGGTAATCGATCCCATCATCCACCACGCCAATGACGACCCCTTGCCCAGTAATGTTTTGCGCCCAGGCCAATGCAACATTGATGTGTTCAGAAGAGGGGAACGATCGCCGTCCGTTCTGCCCATTGCGTAGATACCACTGGTCGGCAAAAAGTGGATCATTTGGGATAAATCCCATCGTTACGTCTCCAAGCTATCGAATGCAAACGGATCCCGTTCTAGGGGAATCCAGTTCCGCGTCATATTTTCTTGGCGAGATGCATCCTAAACAGCCCTGATCGTTTTTCAATGTGCCAAAAAAACAGGGGTTTTCTATTCGAAAAAACCCCTGTTTCTCAATGAATTTTGGTTGTTAGTATCGGTGCATATATGGTCAGTAGAATCATGGTCGTAAATGCCACATTCCTAACTCATATTCCATACCGAATGGATACCGATAGTCTCAGCATAACTACCATGCACTATCCGAACAACTACTTAACCAACGAGGAAATAGATAAGTCTTCCATATCAAAACTTTCCTTCTAATTCCAAATCTTTCGTTGGCGTCGTTACTCGATCCTGTGGTTCAGAAATCTCTTCAAAAATCCAGGGATAGCGGTGCTGGAGTTCCTTACAATCGCGATCGCAGTCTAAGTCAATGCCATTAGGAAGCACTGTCTGACAGAGCTTTGACTTTTCTAATTGCGCCTGAGTGACCCCTTTCGCCCATTGCAAATTGGTACGGCAGAGGTTAGTAAAACTTAGGTTTGTATTGGTTAAATTGGCACCGCTCAGATCCGCAAAACTCAGATCAGTACCAATCAGTCGTGCATCGTTGAGGGTCGCTTCATTGAGATTGGCATGCGTCAGATTAGCCTCACTGAGGCGAGCACTGTGCAAGTTGGAAAAGCTCAGGTTGGCATGGTTTAGCTTGGCATCCCCCATGTCTGCATAGCTGAGGTTTGCCCCATTCAAATTGGCTCCACTAAAGCTCGCTTTCGTCAAATTGGCATCACTCAGATTGGCACCACTTAGGTTTGCACCACTCAGATTTGACCGATGAAAGCTGATTTCTCGCAAATTTGCCCCACTCAAATTGGCTCCACTAAGATGCGCTCCCTCAAGTGAAAGCCCCACCAAATCGGCTTCGGGCAAGCGAATCCCTGCCAGGGAAACATCATCTTCGGCCAGGAGTTGGAGGGCTTGGTTGCGAGAGTAATGCAGCGTTAGGGGTGTTGCCGCAGCTTGATCAATGGCTTGCCACGCCTCCCAATGCTTTTGAGCTTTGTTATCTGGGCGGTGTTTGGCATAGAGCATGACGGCTACCGCGATCGCCACCGTATCCAAACTTTCAAAGAGGACACGGGCAATGGCTCTCGGCGATCGCCAATTCAGCCCTGGCTCAACCCAAAGGGCGATCGCCAGCAATACGCCAACTGTGAGGCTAATAAGTTTTCCGGTCGAAAGCTGAGAAACACGGTGCTCAGCAGCGGTGAACGGTGAATGATTTTCCATGACCGAATTGAAAATCGGCGAACGTCCTTCAAATCTAGACGCGCAACCGGGCGTTTGAGAAGAGCCGTTGGTATAATGTCATATCTTGGCGAAGCGATCGCCTCTGATCTCGTGGCGCTAAGCGCCTGCGGCAAAAAACTGGAGCAGAAGATAGGCGATCGCACCACTGCCCAACGGCACCGTCAGGTTATCGATGCCGAATTTAGAAAAGGTTTCGAGGGCGGTTGCTGCCGTCGCCACTAGCCCTGCGACACCCCAGCCCACAGCACTTCCCACCACTCCCCCCAGCACCAAGCCACTGACCAGAAAACTCACCAGCCACATGGTCAAGGAACCTTCCCAGCTTTTCTTCATGCCCAAAACTTCGTAGGGATGGGAACCCCAAGCCTGCCCAATGAGGGCGGCCAAACCATCGCCCCAGGCCATTACCAAGATACCGAGAACCGCGATATGGGGGTGCGATCGCCAGAACAGGCCAATTAAACAGCCAAAGCTCAGAGTATAGAAAAATGTTCCTAAGCTTTTGCGTCCCACACTGTTGATACCTGGCAGAATCGGGAAACGGTAGGACAACAGGGTGACCCCACCAAATAACACAGAGGCAGCCACACCGAGCCAGGTGGGAATCTGCAACCACCACGCGAGCAAAATCACATTGCCAATCCCGACATGCACTATCTTGCGAATAACTTCGGCGTCCGCCATATTTAGACGGTTCAGCCCTTCAGCCAAAACGATTACGCTGCCAACCCACCCCCCTAGGATGAGGAGGGTTTGCCATAGTGTGAGGGATGCCCCAACCGAAAAAAATGCTTGCAACCGACCCTGCCCAAGTGTGTAACCCGACTTTTGGAATCTTAGCGGGTTTTATCCAAGGAATGGCATTCGCACAGCTTCTTACTGGGATGATTGGGAACCATGCAGACCGAAATTCGGGGGCTTCAGTTGGAGAATCGGCGTATTCTTGAGATTTTGCTCAATCGGCACCTTGACGATGAATAACGCAGCCTAACGTTCTTTGTCGCGATCGCTCCGGCGCGATCCCCAACTTCTAGAATGAGGGGTAGTCCTTCACTTTTTCGCGCCATGGCATCTGCTGTTCCTCGTATTGAGTTTTACGATGGCATCACAGAATCCTTGAGTGATGTGAGCTTGCGGCGCGATCGCACAGGCATCTATGTGATTGTCTTTTCGTTTGAAGAACTCAAAGCGCTGGAGCGGTTCAACAGCTATACCCATCAATTCAACAAAACCCTCCGCCTCAGAGACGAAGAAGGCGACATCAACCTCACGCCTTCGTCCTTGCAAATCATCTATGGCGGCTTCGATGGAGATGAGTTAGAGCGGGTTGATTGTCGCATCCACATAGAACGTGCTGACCACTGAGAGCGGTTGATGCGATTCATGCATCGCTATGCCGAAGCCAATGGTATGGAATATGGCGAGCGGGAGTAGCACAGGATGCGGCTGATGCTCCGTAGAGCATAATGCTGCCTTTGTATAGACCGCCCTTCCCTCTGCCATGTTGTCCTGGATCTAAAGGTTTTGATTCTGGGCATGAAAGAGATGCTGTAGGCTCGAACCTTCGTTGCGATTCATACAGCTTTTCAGCAACGCCCCATCCTGATTCTCCGTAAAATGGCTCAACCTTAGATAATGAGTAAGGAGAGCCATGACCGTTTGTTGAGACAGTGAGCATCGACTTATGAAAATCGCAGTGACGGGAGCAACCGGATTTGTAGGAACGCGCCTGGTAGAACGACTCCAGGAAGAGGGGCATAGTGTGATCGTTCTGACGCGGGATGCCGCGCGGGGACAGCGGGTGTTCCCCAAAACCGCCTTCCCACAGGTGGAGGTGATTGGCTACACGCCTCTGGAGTCGGGGGCATGGCAAGAGGCGATCGCCGGATGCGACGGGGTCGTCAATCTAGCTGGTGCGCCTATTGCCGAGGAACGCTGGACGCCTCAGCGCAAGCAAGACATTCTCGATAGCCGCAAGATTGGCACCCAAAAAATTGTGGAGGCGATCGCTCAGGCAAATCCCAAACCATCCGTCCTCGTCAACTCCTCGGCGATCGGCTTCTACGGCACCAGCGAAACGGCGACCTTCGACGAGTCGAGCGCCAAGGGAGATGATTTCTTGGCACAGGTTTGCCAGGAATGGGAAGCTGAAGCCCAAAAGGTGCGAGAAACTGGAACCCGTCTGGCAATTATCCGCACGGGCATTGTTCTGGGCATGGGTGGCGCGGTCGAGAAAATGCTACTTCCGTTCAAAATGTTTGCGGGGGGACCACTTGGCACTGGACGTCAATGGTTTTCCTGGATTCATCGAGATGATTTGGTCAACCTCATGGTGAAAGCCTTGATTGACCCACAGATGGATGGCGTCTTCAATGGCACGGCTCCAAATCCAGTGCGAATGACAGAATTTACTCAGAATATGGGGCAGGTGATGAATCGCCCGTCATGGCTTCCCGTCCCGGCGATCGCCCTGGAAACCCTGCTTGGGGATGCGGCTCAAGTGGTGTTGCAAGGGCAACAAGTTCTTCCCAAACGCACTCAGGCAAGTGGATTTACCTTTCAATATGCAACAGTAAAACCGGCGCTGGAAGAGATTCTCAAGTAAAACGCCTGACCAACCGACAGCTTAACGCTGTTTCGCGATCGGTCTTCCTGGCAGTCACTGGGCAAGCGATCGCCTCAAGAGCATGGCTGGCCGCTCCCATGCACAATGCTTGACTAGCAGCACCTTGTCCCTGGCCTATTCGTTTCCGGGACTGCATTTAGCGCTACGAAAACACGGAGAGGAAGGAATTCCTCTCCGTGTTTTTTGTTGTATTGAACGACCTCAAAGCCTCTATCCAGGTATGACCCGCGTCGTGGAAAACCTGGATATAGCGCTTGATTACCGACCGATTCCAACGTACTGGAAGCCAGCCGCTTGCATTGCTTCTGGGTCGAGGAAATTGCGGCCATCAATCATGACAGGATTCTGCATGGATTTTGCCATTTTGGCGTAGTCCAAACCCTTGAACTGCTTCCAGTCAGTAACCAAAACCAGCGCATCGCAGCCATCGGCCAACAACTCAGCATCCGTCTCAACAATCACGTTCGACAAACCATGCCGCATGCCCGATTGGGAAATCAGCGGATCGTAGGCTTTGACTTTGGTACCCAGGCGATGGAGGTTTTCAATCAGATCCAGCGCTGGAGCATCACGCATGTCATCCGTATCTGGCTTAAAAGTCAGCCCCAGCAAGCCAACGGTTTTGCCCTTGAGGATCTTCAGCATTTGCTGCAGTTTTTCCAGTGCCATCATCCGCTGGTGCTTGTTCACACTGACGGTTGCATTGAGCAACTCAGTGGTGTAGCCATAGTCGTTTGCGGTGTGAATCAGCGCCAACACGTCTTTCGGGAAGCAGGAACCACCCCAGCCAATACCAGCCTGCAAGAAGCGGCTGCCAATCCGAGAGTCCAGACCAATTCCTTTGGCGACCTGGGTGACATCGGCTCCAACGCGATCGCAAATGTTGGCAACTTCGTTGATGAAGCTAATTTTGGTTGCCAGGAATGCATTGGAGGCATACTTCACCATTTCCGCCGAGTTCAGGTCTGTGACGACCACAGGTACCGTGGGTCCCGTCTTATCTTCGGAAAACTGGCGCGATACGATGGGCGCGTAGAGGTCTTTCATCTTAGCGATCGCGCGATCGCCGTTGCTGCCAAGAACGATGCGATCGGGGTTGAAGGTATCGAAAATAGCCGACCCTTCCCGTAGAAACTCGGGATTGCTGACGACATCGAAATCAACATCAATGTCCGTCGCTGTGCCACCTCCTGAAGGAACCAGTGTTTTCTGACGCTCGGCCACACCATCCAGCACAATCATGCGAACCCAGTCCCCTGAGCCAATGGGCACTGTGGATTTGTTGACAATCACCTTGTACCCATCGGTGAGATGCTCGCCAATTCCCCTCGCCACAGCTTCAACATAGCGAGTATCACTTTCCCCCGTTGGCAACGGGGGAGTCCCCACGGCAATGAACAAGATCTCGCCGTGCTGCACACCTGCACCCAGATCAGTCGTAAAGGAAATCTGATCCTTACGAATGGCCTCAGTCATCAATTCAGACAGGCCAGGTTCGTAAATAGGAGACTGCCCAGATTGCATCAGTTTTACTTTCTCTTCGTTGTTGTCTACACAGACAACCTGATGTCCAATGTGAGCCAGGCAAACGCCTGTTACCAAACCCACATAACCTGTCCCAATAACACAAACACGCATAAGCTCATCCTCTTAACAGTACTAGATCTGTGTGTAGCCGTATGAC
>JBCBSL010000254.1:0-8905 GCA_039819145.1 Cyanobacteria bacterium J06638_22 | reverse complement strand
GCTCTGAGCATTTACCGAAGTGGGACATCACTGTTGTCCCCAATTAACTGGGGCCTTATTTATTTGCGCTTCCCTTAGGGCGTAGCTGTGGTGCCAAGTTGATAGCGATCGCCGTGATCAATCGATGATGGAAATTGGGCCAGGAACGCGGATGTTCCAAATACGGATCCATTCCAGGCAAGGGCGAGGTCATCGATTTATCCTCAGAATCATGGTTTTCTAATTCTAGTGTGTAAGAAACCAGCGCTCATCGTTTGACCAGATGGCGATAGTAATGCCAGAGCAAATGGGCGATCGCCCCACGATAAGGAATAAAATCCTGCGTCTGTTCCAGTAACTCCTTCCGTGTTGGAAGCTGCTCCAGCCCTTTCAGTCGTTGATAGCTAATTTGAATTGCCAGATCCGATGCTGGAAAACTACTCAAGCGATCCAAACAAAACAATAAATAAATTTCTGCTGTCCAAACGCCAATGCCTTTAATGTGGGTCAGTTGTTCTGTAATTTGGGCATCGGGTAAATCGGGCAGGGTATCCAGGTTAAGTTGCTGAGACAGAATCGCTTCGGCCAATCGCTGGCACGTTGCAATTTTTGCACGGCTGAAGCCCACCTGTTTTAGGGTATCTTCTGAGGTCGTCGCGAAGTTTTCCGGGGTGAGGATAACCTGCTCGTTGAGCCGTTGAAAGATCGCCTGCGCCGCTTTGGCAGACAATTGCTGACCCAACACAATGCGAACCAGCGACGAGAAACCCAATGGCCACTTCCGCAGTGTCAACGGCCCCGCTTCCGCCTCAATGGCCTGGAAGGTGCGATCGCGCTCATATATATGCGCCACGGCCTGCTGCATCTGCGCATTGGGCACCACCCATTCACTGGGGGACTGCGCCGCTTGTGATTCTTGCTGCATCGTAACCCTGGCTCCCTTAATGAACAGACAAACGGGTTACGTCGTCTGGGGTTGAGCGCAGCAAAATCCAACCCTAAAAGTAGGATGGGTCACGCTAACGCTAACCCATCCTTGTATCTCAAAAAGGTAGCAGAATCAAGTATCCGAACGTCCTATTCAAGCCGCTGCAATCGCTGTCTGTTCAGCGGCTTGCGCGACAGTATTCAGGATTGTTTGCGCCCATAGCTCTCCCACCGGATCCACATTGTCCGTAAAGCCATTGGTTGTAATAGAAACGGTCAGGTTCAAATCTGGCAAGTGATATATGCTAGCCCGCCAGCCAAAGAGACTTTGGGCACCATCATATCCCTGCACTCGACCCACTTCGGGAATATCGTCATACATCACTCCCAGACCATACTCAAAGTCTTCTAGGAACGGGTTGCGATCGCCCACCATTTCCTCTAACAAAGCAGGAGAGAGGAGTTCGCCAGAAAACAACGCTTGAGCAAAACGGGTCAGATCCGTTGGCGTTGACACCAGCCCCCCCGCTGCCTTTTTCACTGAAAGCGAAGGGTGAACCTGGCTTAGAATATCTTCGAAACTTCCGTTTCCTTCCTCATCGTAATAGGACTTGACGTAGCCGCCGGGAATCTCATCTGGATCAGCGTAGAAGGTATCACTTAGCCCTAACGGTTCAAAAATCAGCGTTTGGAATTGCTGCTCCACGTCTTTCCCCGTAACCGCCTCGGCGATTTCTCCTAGCAAGGTGTAGTTGGGATTGCTATAGCCAAACTGACCCGGCTCACCCATGGGTTCCTTATCGTAAATGAGTTCCAGAAAATCTTCTGGGGTCCATTCTTGCTGAGCGATATCCGGATTCTCAAGATAAGCGGCAGCAAGATCACCACCATCATCCCGAATGCCACTGGTATGGCCTAGGAGTTGACGTATTGTGATGCGATCGCCATTGGGAATCCGTGCTGCAATGTCTGGTATCCATTGACTCATCCGGTCATCCAGGCTCAGTTGGCCGTCTTCGACCAGTTGCAAGACAGCCGTGGCAGTGAAGACCTTGGTAACGCTGCCCACGACAAAGCGATCGTCTGTGGTCAGAGGCGTTTCATTTTCGAGATCCGATACCCCTTGGGCACTCGTCCAGATCGTGCCGTCAGGAGAACTGACAGAAATGGAAATGCTAGGGAACCCACTTTCGGATAAAACGCGATTCAGCTCAGCCTGGAAGGTCGCTTGCAGTTCCGCGTTGCCAAAGTAGAAGTCGTCTCGCGTTAGCACCTCAGATTCAACGCCTTTCAACAAAACTAATCCCTGTCGCATTTGGGTACTGATGATAGTGCCCTCGTCCGTATCCAGGAAGGTCAAGTCGTCAAACGTGATGCCAAAGTTAAGCGTTAGCTGATCGACACCTACCGTAAAGTCCGTGATCGTGAAGTCGGGAACGGGCGGGAAAATGTCGATTTTTGCCGTGTCGGGCAAACGGCCATCCCCTAAGCGAAACTCATCGCTTCCGCGCCCCCCGGTGAGAATACCGCCATCTCTATCAATCAGCACATCATTTCCACCGTGCCCCCTGAGCGTATCCCACCCTGCGCCGCCATCGAGCTGGTCATTGCCGATGCCACCCCGGAGGTTGTCGATTCCAGCCTGGCCCTTGAGGGTATCGCTCCCCCGCCCGCCAACCAAGTCATCATTGCCCGCACCGCCGATCAGATAGTCGCGATGAATGCCGCCATACAGGCGATCGCGCCCCGCGCCACCATTAAGCCAATCTAGCCCCGCCTTCCCATAAAGCCTATCGTTACCCGCGCCACCAGAGAGACTATCGGAACCTGCCCGTCCCAAGAGGCGATCGCGCCCCGCCATGCCATAAATCCGATCGGGTTGCGGTGTTCCCCGTAGCTTCTCGTTATCCTCGGTACCCCGTTGCAGCGGACTTTGCTCATCCTTTGTGATAGCCAATAGTCCTTCTAGCGCTTGCTCTGTAACGTCTTCAGTGGCTGTTGCATCGCTGCCATTGCGATAAACGACGGTTGTGTTTCTCGTCTCGCGGTCATAGCGCAGCCGCACCGTCCACCCATAGCTATCACCACTGGCAAAAAAGTGCCGTCCTTCCCCAATCCTGTCCTCATAGCCAAATCCCAAACCTACGCCACGTTCTGGCATAAGGGGATCCGTCGTTGAAAGCGACACCCCACCCGTAATCATTTCCTGCAACGTATCGGAGCGAACCAACTCGCTCTCAAACAACGCCTGGGTAAATCGAGTCAGGTCTTCAACCGTGGAAATTAACGCCCCAGCCCCGCCAAAGCGATCGAGGTCAGCACCCTGTGCATTCAGGTCAAACTCACCATCGCCATCCACATCTAGGTAGCCGGGTTGGTAGCTCCCTGGCATCGCTTCATCTGGCATGAAAGTGTTGGTGAGGCCGAGGGGTTCGATGATGCGCTCTCGAAACGCTGTGGTCAACGTGTTATCGGCTGCCGCTTCGATGATTAACCCCAGGAGCAAATAGTTGGCACTGTTGTATTCAACATCGCTCCCAGGAGCGAAGCTTGGGGCGCGATCGTAGACATAACGGGAGAGCAGGTCAGCTGGCGTCCAATCTTGAAAAATCAACGACGGATTGTCGATCAAATCCTGCTGATATTCCTCATTCATGAGGGTGTTGTTCACCCCGCTGGTATGGCTCAGCAGTTGGCGCAGCGTAATAGCACCGCTGTTTGCAATTTGATTGGTAATGGCAGCGGGTAGCCACTGATTCAGCATGTCATCCAAGGAAAGCACCCCTTCTTCCACCAGTTGCATGACCACAGTAGCGGTGAAAGGTTTAGTGACACTGGCTACGGGGAAGCGATCGCCCGCTCCCGCCAAAGTTCCGTTTTCGACATCTGCTAACCCAGCTGCTCCTGTCCACAGTTGCCCCTCGCCCGTCAGCACAGCGGCGATCGCTCCAGGGCTATTGCCATCGTCTAGCGATCGCTCCAGGCGTGCTTGCAAATCGGCAGCAAATTCAGACTCAACCCCAGCCTGTGAAGGATTGAGCGTACCGTTATATTGACCAGCCAAGAGCACATCATCACTTCTGCGACCCGTCAATATTTCTGCATTTCTATTCCCCAGCAGTACATCCCTATCCCTATCATTCGTGTTCCAGCCATGACCTGTGAGACAAACAGAATGTGTCTGCTCAATATCTAGGAAAACCCCATCTAAACCTGTAGACGCGTCAGGCCCATGGCGACTAAACCCTCTATTAGATGGATCAAACACTGGCTCAAATTGAGATTCAAACAATGCCAGCGATCGCCCGACGGGGTAAGTCAACGCACATGGATTTGCAAACGTAGGCCCAAGAAAATCGGTTCCACCTTGTTCAAAAGCATTGTCATCAGTAAAGGAAAAATCTGTGTCTACCATAGTTCTCACCTGAAGACTGAATTTGCATAGTGCAACGGGCTGAAGATAGGCCGGTTTCAGCGGTTGTAGCGGTTTGTTGCATTCAGCGTAATGTAGCCGCGATCGAAACAAATCGGTCGTATGGGCATTCAAGGGGTTGGTTCAATTGACCACAAGAATGACCGATTGACCGATGTCTTTCGTTTGATTTTCTTGGACAGTTGATGTAATTCAGCACACAGACTCCATTGCATCCCGGTGTCAGTTCAGAACCCACCCTGGCCTGACACGGGATTTCTTTGTTTTGGTCATTCTCTTGACCTATTGGTTGGGCTAATGGATTGATAACCATGCAAAACGGCTATCCCACATTAATTGGCTTGTGTTTTGCGTTGGGTGGGCCAGCTCTTTTGGCGGTGAGCGATCGCCTCTTCAGTCCCTTCAATGACCTGACCAAAAACCTGTTGCAACAGCTATTGCTCGTCGGGCTGGGTGCGATCGTTCTCAGCATCGTCTTGGTTTGGGAAGACCAGCCGTTAGCCTCCATTGGCCTACAGCCTTTTCACTGGCAGGCGATCGCATGGGGGTTAGGCTTTGCAGGTATCCTCATCTTTATCTATTCGCCGCTGCTGATCTGGGTCATGCAACGACTCAACCTCCCAGGTTTTGAAGGCGGTTTATCACAACTGTCGCAGTTCCCCGTTTGGTACCTCATCCTTGCCGTTGTAGTGGGCGGAACCGTAGAAGAGATCCTGTATCGCGGTTACGCCCTAGAACGGTTGTCTGCCTTTACCGGAAGCTATTGGGTGGGCAGCGTGCTGGCACTTATCGCCTTTGGCCTAGCCCATGTCCCCCTGTTGGGATGGGTTCCTGCCGGAACGACTGTGATTTCGGGTGGCCTGCTCACGCTGTTTTATCTGTGGACAGGCGACCTACTTCCCTGCATCCTTGCCCATATCCTTACCGATAGTGTCGGGCTTATCCTTGCACCTACGTTCTGCGCCAGCCCAAAGCACCCGCAAGGGTGCGCATCGTACAGGACATTTTCAGATGCCTCGATCGCGTTAAGATAGCTTTCATGGCGAGCATGGAGCGGGCAATGGCCGCATTGGAAACCAGTAAACTATGGCGCGTTCCCCGGTTTGACGAGCTGGAGTTGTTGCGTGCTCAGTATCGCACTCAAACCTTTCCTCGGCATACCCACGATTGCTACGCCATCGGGGTCATCGAACAGGGTGCTCTGGGTTTCTTTTATCGGGGTGAAAATGTGGTTGCCGCGAGGGGTGATATTAACCTGTGCATCCCTGGTGAGGTTCATACGGGGCATCCCGCCGTCACCGAGGGTTGGAGCTATCGCATGTTCTATCTGGATGTCAGCCTGCTAGAAAGGGTTGCTTCCGAGATGAGCGATCGCCCCCAAAACATACCCTTCTTCCAGTCCGGCGTGCTGACTGATAGTGCGATGGCTCAACAATTGCGACAGTTACACCAGCAATTCGAGCAATCCCCAGAGTCTCTCCTCCAACAAGAAACAGAGTTTCTGGAGGTGCTAGCAACCTTCATCAAGCGCCATGCTGACGCCCCCCCATCCCTCGCACCAATCGGCCAAGAGCGCCGAGCGGTAACCCAGATCAAGCAGTACATCGAAAGCCACTATGCCGAAGAGATTTCGCTCAGTGCGCTGGCCCATCTCACCCACCTCAGCCGTTACCACCTAATTCGGGTGTTTCGAGAAACAGTCGGCATTCCGCCCCATGCCTACCTGCGACAAGTCCGCATCAGGCATGCCAAAGCGATGCTCGCTGATGGTTTGCCCATTGCTGATGTGGCGATCGCCACCGGGTTTACCCACCAAAGTCACCTCAATCGCTGGTTCAAGAAGCTGTGGGGTGTCACCCCAGGACAATACCGCAATTGCGTGCAAGACCGCTCGGCCTAAGCACCCATAAGCTTTAGGCAACCACTACACCCCATCCATCAGGAGTTTGGCCTCTGATGACATCTTCTTGATGCCATCACTAGGATGCCAGTCATTGATGCGATCCATGTTTGTCGAGGAGCCGAACCATGCTGCATGTTGAAGTTACAGACCGCTGGCACCAGCACTTTTCTGGCGGGCATGTGGGGCTTCTGCTAATTGGCACGGTGGATAATGCCAAACGAGAAACCCCTTTAGACCCAAAGAAACGCGAGATTGAATTACGCCTGCGCGAAACCTTTGCAAGCTATTCGCGAAAGGACTTGCTGGAACTGGAGGTTCTCAGCGCTTATCGCCAGTATTACAAGCAATTTGGCAACACCTATCACGTTCAGCTTCAGCTAGAATCCATTGTCCACAAGGGCAAAGCGCTACCCAACGTGAGTCCACTAGTGGATGCAAACTTTGCGGCGGAGTTAGAAACCCTGATTCTGACGGCAGGTCACGATGCTGATTTGCTCGTCTCTCCCCTCGTCATTGATGCCGCCCAGGGAACTGAGTCGTTTGTGCAAATGAGTGGTGCGGAGAAAACGCTGAAGCCCAACGACGCCATGATGTCCGATGTCAAAGGGATTGTTTGCACCATCATCTATGGTCAAGACCAGCGGACGCCCATCTCGCCTAGTACGTGTCGTGCCTTGTATGTGGCCTATGCTCCACCGGGAATAGCCACAGCGATGGTGCAGCAACAGTTGGATGCCATTCGTGATAATGTTTTGCTCTTTGCACCAAACGCTCAAGTCGAAATGATGGAAATTTACTCCGCCTCGGACGGGTAGAAAGACATGATTAGTCCTGAGTTTTTGCTAGCCGCTTTGATTGTTGTTCTCATCCCCGGCATTGGCGCGTTGTACACGGTCTCGACCGGGCTGCTATACGGCCAACGTGCGAGTGTCGCAGCAGCATTGGGCTGCACAGCAGGGGTCGTTCCCCATCTACTCCTGAGTATTGTGGGACTGTCTTTGCTGTGGCAGATGAATGCGATCGCCTTCCAGTTTCTCAAGTTTGCAGGCACAGGTTATCTGATTTATGTGGCCTGGGCGATGGGATCGAGCAAAGGCGTTTCCCTAGACCTAGCATTGCCCCAGCAGAACCTGTGGAAGATTGCCAGAAAAGCCGTTTGGCTCAATCTTCTGAATCCACAACTAACGACATTTCTTTTGGCATTTCTGCCACTTTTCATTCCAACTGACGTGTCATTCCCCATTATTGGATTGTTAGGGCTGGGAGGTGTCTTTATGGCTATCACCTTTGCCGTCTTTGCCGCCTATGGGTTGCTGGCTAGTCGTTTCCGTAAGCGCGTTGCAGGTTCACCCCACCTCATTCTTTGGACACGACGCTTGTTTGCCGTTTTGTTTGCCATCCTCGCCGTACAGCTCGCTGTGGCAACTCCTTAGAATTGTTAGACAGCTTTCTTCTAGGCTGCTTGCAGAACATAGAACGTATAACCATAGAAGTCACTGAATTGTTCAAACAGGTTCATCTCTTCTTCCGTTTCACGAATCACGGATTGAGTAACCGGAGTGATTTCGAGCTGCTGCATCCGTTCACGGAGCGGTTCATAATAGTTGACCCACCAAGCCTGACTCGGCAGCCGATGCGTAGAAAGGACGCTAAAGCCAGATCGCTTCGCCCGAGCGATATTCTCAGCCTCAGTGCCCATTACTGGATAGGCATCTTGCCAATAGGCGATCGCAGGCTCTGGGGCATCGTCAGCAAACCAGCTCATCTCGGATATAACGGCAATGCCACTGGTTGTAAGGAGCGGCCTCCAGGTTTTAAGCGCCTGCTCAAACCCAAGATTATAAGCAGCCCCCTCAGACCAAAGCAGGTCAATCGAACCCACTGGCCAATCGAGTTGAGCCATATCACCATGAATTGGAATGACTAAATGCTCAAGACCCAACTGTTTTGCGCGCGCTTTGAGTTCATCGATAAAAGCCAACGAGGAATCTACTGCCATAACCGTACTCTGAAAGTATTGCGCAAGCAGCAATGCACTCGCCCCACTTCCACATCCCAGATCCGCAATTCGCGGCTTGGGAGGCAAGGTAGAGAGATTGCCCAAAATATTGCGCGAGAAGTCAGCGTCACCTGGCCCTTTACACTCCAGTCCATCGTGTAACTCAGTTAAAGCAGCGAAATACTTAGCTTGAGCGTCTGTATTCATATGGATTTTCCTAGCTCTGATACTGAGAGATTCTTGCCATCTAACGGCAAAACGCAGCGGCGGCAGATAACTGGAAAACCAACTAGCAACTTTTGCCCGTCCGCTACCGTGACGTGTTATGCAGCAGCTACAGCTCATCCCACAATCAGAGGAATCCTCGAACAAAATCAACAATTTTCTGTGATTCTTCTGGGGCAGACTCAAATGCACTTTTGATTAAATAACTTGCTACAACCGTTGTATCTAAATTTAACATTGTTGCAGTTTCATAAAACTCATTATGCTTGCCTGCTCTAGAGGCTGAATCTAACATCTCATCGACCTCTGCTTCTGACATTTGTAATTCTCGATAAAATCTTTCATAAAAGGGTTGTCTGTTGATATAGCGCTCCGACTTGACCCCTGAAGGCACACTGAGACTGAAAACGTTGCCTAGAAAAGCTTCTGACTTAAAGTC
>JBCBSL010000253.1:0-8918 GCA_039819145.1 Cyanobacteria bacterium J06638_22 | reverse complement strand
CTCAATCCTTCGCCCACCACAGGAGAAGAGGGTTTACGAATCCAGGGTGGCTATCCTCTCTCGGGAGAGGTTCGCATCAGTGGTGCCAAGAATTCGGCGCTGGTGGTGATGGCAGGCGCATTGCTCTGTCCAGACGACTGTCGCATTCGCAACGTTCCAAACTTGATGGATGTGAAGCGGATGGGGCAAGTGCTCTCGGCACTCGGGGTTCAGCTGACTCGGAATGGCGACGCGCTGGATATCGATGCACGACATATTGGGCATTCTACGGCTCCTTACGAGTTGGTCAGCCAGTTGCGCGCTAGCTTCTTCATCATTGGGCCGTTGTTGGCACGGATGGGGATGGCGCGTGTACCGTTGCCCGGTGGGTGTGCCATTGGTGCTCGTCCGGTTGACCTGCATGTGCGAGGTCTTGAAAGCATGGGTGCCCATATTCAGATCGACCAGGGTACAGCCTATGCCAGCATCCCTGGCAGTCGTCGGTTGCAGGGAGCTCGTATCTATCTGGACTATCCCAGTGTTGGGGCGACCGAAACCCTAATGATGGCGGCAACCCTGGCAGAAGGCGAAACGGTACTCGACAATGCTGCCCAGGAGCCAGAGGTTGTTGATTTGGCCAACTTCTGCCGAGCAATGGGTGCACGGATTCGCGGGGCTGGCAGCAAAACGATCGTGATTTCCGGTGTTCCTAGAATGCACGCGGTCGACTATTCCATCATTCCTGACCGAATTGAAGTCGGAACATTTTTGGTCGCTGGGGCGATCGCCCAGTCTGAAATCTCCATTGCTCCCGTCATTCCTGACCATGTGGCCGCGATCATCGCGAAGTTGCAGGCGACCGGGGCTGAGGTGGTACACGAATCACTCAATCGTCTCCGCGTCATTCCAGCAGAGGTACACCAAGCTACAGATATTGAAACCCTGCCCTATCCCGGATTCCCAACCGATATGCAGGCGCAGTTCACCGCACTACTGGCGCTCAGCGAAGGCCACAGTGTCATTACCGAGACGGTGTTTGAAAATCGGTTGCGCCATGTTGCCGAACTGCAACGGATGGGTGCCAATATCCGGGTGAAAGGGAACAACGCGATCATCCAGGGCGTTCCCTTCCTGACGGGGGTTCCAGTGAATGCAACTGACCTGCGTGCTTCGGCCGCGCTCGTACTGGCAGGCTTAAGTGCGAAAGGAACCACAACCCTCCATGGGCTTCACCACCTGGATCGAGGCTATGACGACCTGGAAGGTAAGCTGCGAAAGCTTGGAGCACGCGTTGAGCGCGTCACCGATGAATTGGGAGAGACGGTTGCAGTACCCGACTCGGTTAGTCCTTCGCGATAGAGGACTTGGGCAGAACTGTAATCACAATCGCTATTAGTTGTTGCTAAAGCAGGCTGTTCGAAACGGCGTTTCGAACAGCCTGCTCCTTATTTCAGGGGTTGCAGAATCCAAGCATGATTTTTTTCGAGAAGCGGCGTGGATACACCGCTTCTCGAAAAAAATCATACCCTCAGCTAGCAATACCCTATTGGATGTCCAGAATCAGTAATGAGTATATGGACTGGAATTTCGTTCTAGCTCATCCATGCATCAAATCATATTCGATTTCATCAATGCTTTAGTTTCGGGATTGACCGAGGAGCTTTCGAGGGTTTTGCTAAAATTATCTGGATCATCTGAATCTAATAGGGTATAAATCGGAATTTCGGTTATGCGCCCCCGCAGTTGAATGTTTCCCATCGGTTTACTGAGGAAGCCATCGCCCAGATACGCATGGGTTTCCTCGCTAAACAGGCAGGGTAAGGGTAGGTCGGGAGGCAGGGTTTTGGTCATGTCTTGTAGCCGAGCCGCAATGTTTACGGTGTCGCCGAAAAGGGAATAACTCAGACGCTTCCGACTCCCCACTGTACCCACAATCAGTGGGCCAGTGTGGACACCAATGCCAAAGCGAATAGTGGGCAAGCCAGCCGCCTCAAACTCTCGATTGAGGGTTTGGAGGTGATGGTGCATATCGAGGGCGGCGCGAATTGCGGCGATCGCATTCTGCTGAATTTGCTCCGGCTTGTTCATCGCCAACGGCACCCCAAAGGCGGCCATGATGGCATCCCCGATATATTTATCAACCACGCCTCCTTGCGCCATGATGCAGTTTGTCATGACTTCAAAATAGCGATTGAGCCAGGGCAACATCACCTCGGAAGGTAGCGTTTCGGCAATACTGGTGAACCCTCGAATGTCGCAAAACAGGACGGTTGCCGTCAACTCCTGGGGTTGGATTTGGCCATCCTGGAGGAGTTCATTTTTGTTTTGCCACATGAGCCGCGCCATTTCAGGGGAAGCATTGAGTGCCAGCAAGTTCATCAAGGTATTTCGTTCTCGCTGTTCGACAAACTGGAACGACAGCGCACTAATGAAGCTGGTGCCAAGGGGGGCTGCAATCGGCAACAGTAGATTTTGCGACAGCCCGAGCAGGGCGATCGCCAGGCTCACAGGCACGATACCGAGCAAAAAGAAGATCCGTTGTCGGGAGTTGAGATGTTGCAATAGCCAAGCGGTGCTAACACCCGCAACACCAATCAAAAATGCGGTGAGCCTCAAGGGCGCTCGTTGAAGGAAGCGATCGTGAATCAGATTGTCGACCACGGCAGCGTGAAGAAAAACACCAGCCGTTGGAATTTGCACATGAAAAGGAGTACGCAATGGGTCTAGAGCAGCAGCGGTTACCCCGACCAGCACAATTTTGTTTTGAAGACCCGAGGGATCAATATTTCCCTCCAGGACATCGACAAAGGAAATGACCGATAGACCAGTGGTTTGGGATTCATTGGGCTGAATGGGGCCAACCCAATTCAGCCAGTAAGTATCTTGCTCGCCTGGTTGTGGCAACTGGATTGCGCTGATGTCGGGTACCTCCGTGCCCAAGGTATTTTCCAAGCTCGTTTGATACATTTGCAAAAGCGCAATGCCAAGGCTCGGGAATTCTCCTTCATAGAGCCAAACTTGCCGACTGATGCCATCGGGATCGGGATTGTTCTTGGTATGCCCCAGCAAAAACGCCCCATGGGCAGGGTCGCTGATGGTCGGACTGATATCCAAAACCTGTCCAGTGCCATCATCCCCCACGGCCAACACCACATTACCGCTATAGACAATGCTGTCAGCAAACGTGGCATCGTAGGGGGTTGCTTCGGTCAAAACGATATCAAAGCCAACGGCGGCCGGTTGACTTGCAAGCAGCACATCGAGGAAAGCCGCATAGCGATCGCGTTTCCACGGAAAGCGACCATAGGCGTCTAAACTTTCCTCATCAATGGCAATTACCACAATTTCATCTGCCCATTCCGTTGGATAGAAATAGGCACGCAGTTGTAGGAGCTTGTTATAGGCAAGGCGTTCCAGCGGTTCCCATGCACCAATGCTGAATATCAAGAGCCCAACGGCACTTGCAGCCATGCCTGTTATCAGGGGATAGCTCATCCACTGCTGTTTCTGCAAGCGTCTCAGGAGTGGGATCACCCAATTCATACTGAATCCTCAGTGAACGGAAGCGGGTTGTGTTTAATGCGTATCACACGTAGCCATTAGTTGCGATCGGGATCGTCGATTTCCCAGAAGGAATAACGATAGGTACGGGATTCACCTAGGGGATTTTGTACCTCTAACTCTAGCCGTCGTAGGGGAGGCAACGGAATGCTGGTGCGGAAGTAGCCCGTACGACGGACAGGCAAGGCTTCACCCTCAAACAAAAGTTGATTGGTCGGATTAATCCGTCCTTCTAAGTTAACTTGATCGCCCCGTCGTGTCAGATTGATGACTTCCAGCACCAGTTCGCGATCCAGGGGTTGCGGCTGGCTAGGCGGTTCGCCCGGACGAATGACCGAGGCAAAGTCCGGCTCCACGAGGACAGTAACACCTTGAGCGCTGGCTTCTACCGCACCTTCCTCTGTGCCAATGGTTGTCCGGCCATCTTCAGCGACGATAATGCCAAAGTCGGTTCCCCGTACGGCGGCAACGCCGCTGGGCGTATGCAGTTCCAGGCGAGAGGAGGGGTTGGTAAACGATCGCACCTGGATGCGCGCCTGCCCCTGGGGTACGTCCAAAATGGTGACGCGTCCGCCATCACTGGTAATCGCTAATTGTTGCACCCAAACCTGCGTGCTAGCTGCGACGTTGATCGAGCCAATGGCTGTATCGAGATTGAGGGTTGTGCTGGCACGCTCGGCGGTTCTAATGCCATGGCCAGGGGCTTCTAGGCGATCGCCCACCCGAGCAGTTCGACTCCCATCTCGTTGATAGGTGACCCCCCCAGAAATACGACCGACTTCGAGCCATCGCCCACTCACCTGAGCAGAGGCTATCGAGGTCAACCCTAAATTGAGGAAGAGACTTGTAGAAGCTAGGATCGTCATAATTCTCGCGAGACTGCGAGGAGGTGGCGATTTACACACAAGGCAATCGCCTGCAGCGCTCGACTTCGTGCACCACATAACAGAATTTTTGATCATTATTTTGGTTAATTTTTTAGTCGTCTAGCTTATCTAGATTCTTTGGTACTTTGAAGTCTGTTGATTAGTAAATACAGATAGCCACAAAGTACAGCAAAAATTCAGTTCCACAGAATCCTTTTTCATACTTACAGATTAGGTCAAACTTTGCTGTAGGCAAATGTTTCAAAGCTCCATTCCTAAAGCT
This sequence comes from Cyanobacteria bacterium J06638_22, assembly GCA_039819145.1. GTDB lineage: Bacteria > Cyanobacteriota > Cyanobacteriia > Elainellales > Elainellaceae > Vacuolonema. The sequence goes on along the minus strand of JBCBSL010000253.1, from coordinate 4,229 downwards.
ATAAAAGGTGGATTGCGCTTATAAATGGTTGGCTACCTGTCCTATCAACGATTGTTGAATGCACGATGACCCTGCTGCGTAATTATACTAATTCTGCCACCAGACTCATAAGAGGCTAGTGATAAAGCGCAATGGTTTACCAAAAATTAACTTGATACTTACGTGGAATCCGTCTTGGCATCCGTGTGGAGGTGGGGGCGATCGCTCTAAAATGCTAATTCTGACAAGGTTCTAGCGATAAATCTACCCGTGATAGTTTACTTTCGCTTATCTGAAATGGCCTTACGGATTATAGTTTTGAGAGCTATGCGGTCCAGCGCGTAGCTCTACAACTTGAGCCAGCCAGGATAGAACGCTAGGATTCCGTCGTGCCCATAAAAATCTGGATTCCCTCGTTCGCGGGAATGACCGTTTGATCGCGTATCCTAGCCTCGATGGCTATAGCTATATCTCTCTGAGTACAGGAAAAACAGAGACCCCTTGATTTGGTTGGTGAGGGAGCCGCCCACATCATGCAAAATCAAGGGGTCTGGTAAGGGTTGATTTTTTTGTCCTGTGCTTACTTGCGATCCTTAGGCTTCGTCTGTTTCGTATAAATCGATTTCAGAGGACGTAAACTCTTCGCTATCCATCGAGCCATTGCTATCAGCCCGACGCGTTCCATTGGGAAAAAAGGTGGCACCTGTATCGCCATCATCCTCATCATCATAGTCGTCGTCCTCGGCTTGAGCCGCAGCATCCTCAGGATCACCGACCATATTTGGACTAATGAGGGTAATGTCAAACTCATCGGGCGGAACGGTAGAGATAGCATCCCGCTTCAGCAAATAGTAAACGGCGTAGACGTTAGGGCCAAAAATGATTTTGTCTTCATCCTCCAAGTCATGTGCCTGGAGTTTGCGTCCATTGATGAGCAAGCCATTCGCACTCGGACGACCCTTGAGGTTGCCATCAACGATGCGATAGTAGTAGCTTCCGTCTTCATTAGGAAGTTGCACCAATGTGGCATGGCGACGGGAAACAAACTGAGAAACCAAGCGAATGTCACACTTTGGATCGCGCCCAATGGAGTAGATAGAGCCATCCAGCGTATATTCTCGCCGACCTTTGTTGTCTTCGACGATGAGGAGGTGGTTGTGACGAGAGGCAGAAGATGACATGCGGTAATCAGTGGCAGGACGCTAGGGTGAAGAATGGTAGAGGGTATGATTATTTTCTTCTGATCGTCTAGTTTAGTCGTTCTATGGGGGATTAGGCTACGCAATCTTGCAGTAAATGACTTGATTGTATGACTGCATCTCAAACCTAGCTCAAGCTCACATAGGGTGCTCTGCAATAGTGTTTCGATCAACGGCTAAAGCAACGGCTGGAATTGCAGTGGCACCTGGGAGACTAGCGGAGGGAAGACAATGGTTTTCGGCTTCACCCGAAATGCGCTCTCAGTTTTACCCGAGATGAACGACACACGCTACAAAACAGAAGGCATAGTAGCTCTACGAACGTAGGTTACCCACATTTGGCAGTGCTCTTCGCAATAGCAAAGAATTTGTTACAACACTGACGGAACTCATGGCCATGAGTGCCCCCGCTAAGGAGGGACTCAGCAAAATACCAGCGGAGGGGAGCAAGGCTCCAGCGGCAACCGGAATTGCAAGGGCGTTATATCCCAAGGCCCAGAAGAGATTTTGGCGAATCGTGCGGAAGGTCGCGCGACTGAGGGTAAGGGCTGCAACGACATCGGTCAGGCGATCTTGCATCAGCACAATGTCTGCGGTTTCGATCGCCGCATCGGTGCCAGAGTGCAGAGCCAAACTCACATCCGCCGCTGCCAGAGCCGGGGCATCATTGATCCCATCCCCGACCATGCCGATGGGCTGCCCGTCCTGTTGCCATTGGGCAATAAATGCCGCTTTCTCGGCTGGGGAAACGCCAGCATTCACTGCTGTTTCAGGGAGGTTGAGGGTCTGGGCAATGGCTCTAGCGGTTGTGGGGCGATCGCCCGTCAGCAACTTCACGGTAATGCCCTGCTTTTGTAGAGCAGCCAGGGTTTCAACCGCATCCGGGCGCAGCGTATCCATGACAGCAATGATGCCAATGAGACGCTGATCCTGACCGATATAGATGATGGTTTTGCCATCTGTAGCCAGGGTTTCAGCTTGAGATTGGGCGGTCTCCGGCAACAGCACCCCCATCTGCTCTAACCAGGTATCTGTTCCTAGGACGACCTGGGTGTCGTTGATCTGGGCGGAAACACCAAGCCCTGCCGCTGTCTGGAAGGCTTGCGCTGGAAGCCGCGAAAGCTCTCGCCGATCGGCTTCTTGTTGGAGGGCGATCGCTAGCGGATGTTGGGTGCCGCTTTCGACCGTAGCAGCCAATTGGAGCAGGTCATCGGCAGTGAGCGCCTCGGCGAGGGGCAAGCAATCGGTAACGGTAGGATAACCGCTTGTGAGGGTTCCAGTTTTGTCGAATACGAGCGTTTTCAGGTTGTGGGCACGCTCCAGCACATCCCCGCCCCGAATCAGCAACCCCCGTTCGGCTCCAACGCCCGAGCCCACCAAGATAGCGGTGGGCGTCGCCAGTCCCAAGGCACAGGGGCAAGCGATAACCAGCGTGGCGATCGCGAGTTTCAGACTGAGAAGCAACGGCGAAAATTCCGGGGCGGCCATGGCCAGATGTCCGGCATGATGGCCCCAGAAGTGGAGCTGATCTCCCAGCGCTAGTAGGCGATCGCGCCAGAGATGGGTGCCGATGAAATACCAGAAGGTAAAGGTCAGGGTGGCAACGGTCAAGACCCCATAGGTGAAATAGCCTGCAATGGTGTCGGCTAGGCGTTGGATGGGTGCTTTCCGGGTTTGGGCGGTTTCGACGAGCTGAATGATTTGTGCCAGGGTGGTGTCTTTCCCTGTGCGAGTGGATTGGAGGGCGATCGCCCCTGTCAAATTCAGGGTGCCAGCCGACACAAGATCGCCCTGCTGTTTCAGAACCGGTGTGGGTTCGCCCGTGAGCATGGCTTCGTCGATCGTGGTTTGCCCGTCTACCACCGTGCCATCAACCGGGATTTTCTCGCCCGGTAAGACCCGCAGCCACTCGCCAACCCGCACGTGCTCGGCAGGAACGCGAATGCCCTCCTGCTCGCTTTTGGGGGTGCTGAGCAGTTGCGCTTGAGCAGGCTGGAGTGCAACCAATGCATTGAGGGAATCAGCGGCTCGATGCCGTGCCCGTTGTTCGAGCGATCGCCCCAACAAAATCACACCCACCAGCATGACGGGCTCGTCGAAGAAGCACTCCCATCCCAGCGTTGGAAACGCGAGTGCCATCAGGCTCGTAACATAGGCCGTTAGCACCCCCAATCCCACCAGCGTATTCATGTTGGGCATGTTGTGACGTAAGCCCTGCCAGCCATCTACCAGAATCGAACGACCGGGGAAGAGAAGCGCCAGGGTTGCTAGGACGGCATGAAAGCCGATATGGCTCAATACAGGAACTGTCAAGCCAACGGAATTGAGATGACCGAGGCTGGACAAAACCAGGAGAGAAACAGCGATCGCTAATTGCTGGCGGCGTTCCTGTGTTTCTTGTCGATGGCGCTCCAACTTTGCGGCATTGCCCTCCCCTTCACCCGCTTGCCCCGATACCCAGCGCACCTGCGAGGGAAAGCCCGTTTCGGTCAATTGGGCCGTCATTGCCTCGAGGTCAGCGATTGGTTCGTATTCTACGAGGGCAGCTTCGGTGACCAAATTCACCGTTGCAGACACGACCCCCGGTTGCTGTAGCAGCATTTTTTCGACAGCGCGCACACATCCGGCACATTTCATGCCGCCAACATCCAGGGAGAGGGTTTGGTTGATGGGGGTTTGGGGCGGGGCGATCGCCGTATCGGGAGCATCAGGGGTCAGTTGCATAGTCCAACAAAATCCAGGTAGGGCAATGGCTCAGAGCCGTTGTTGTGCAGTCAGTTTATGACCGTCTTTGCTATTGTGCCATCCACTTTTGCCGCTTCCTGGGTTTCGTCGGGTTTGCTCAAGAATTTTCAGATGCAATCCGGATCAGAAAAACCATTTGTATTGTTTGTGAAATGCTTGCTGAGCAGGCATTTCACAAACAATCGTTCGGAGGTTTGCTGCTCGGATTTCTAATGTTATATCAAGTCCGGTTAACTGTAGAGCTACCGCTCAGGTAGAACCCAATCATTTTTTGAAAGCCCCGCGACGCGGGGCTTTCAAAAAATG
>JBCBSL010000252.1:0-8930 GCA_039819145.1 Cyanobacteria bacterium J06638_22 | reverse complement strand
CAGTAATCGCCGACCGCAACCCGTCCACTGTGCCAGAATTGGCCAGCTCACGCGCCTGCTGGAGCCGCACCCGATCTTCCTGCTCTTGCTCCTCCTCCCAACGGGCAATAAAGTTGTCAACCGCATTATCTGCCCGCCCGATACCGGAGTTCGCGACCTTAGCATCGCGCGCCTCATCTTCCCGCTGTTGGGTTTCGCGACTGGTCTGGATGGTGCGGATTAGATCGCGGTAGCGGGTCGTTGACCAATATTGATTGTCAATTTGCAGCAATTGCCGACTCGTTTCCAGCGCCCGTAGCCATGCTCCGGAGTCGAGGTAATCTTCGGCTTGCTGATACAAATCTTCTGCATCCGCCCAGGCATCCTCCCACTGACGAACCGTTTCGACCGCCCGATTGCGCACATCGACTTGATGGGGAATTTGCATGGCAATTTCGACCGCCGTTTGCAGGTTCCCGGCATCAAATTCTTCCTCCGCACGGCGCAGGATTTCGCGCCCCCAAAAGTCGATGAGGCGATCGCTATCGTCGCGCAGCGGATGCTCTCTCGGCACGCCATTAACGACGACCATCGCCCGCCGCAAATCTTCAGTGCGCTGCCCACTGGCGATTTGCTCGGCACAGTAAAGCTGGTCAGACGGCGGCGCACTGCGCGCATTGAAGCATCGCGGCAAGGCTGGCAGATAAATCAAATTGCCCAATGCCCAGACCACCACGCCAACCGGCAACGACAACAGCACAGACATGCTCAACCAAAAGCCCCAGCCAAACCGCAATCGCGTAGCCGATCGAGCGATCGGCCTTCGTACCGTTGGAGGGGAGGCGGTAGCCATGAGTTGGCGTCGAGGCATCGACATAGGACAAGTCAAGAGTGAGGAATGAGACAAAGACGATCCATATTTAGTGGAGTGCGCTGCATCTCGAGGAACTTCGGCACATAATACAGGGTATCTGTCAAGATTGCCAACGTTTGATTCAAAACGTGGCAGCCCCAAAATCGCAACGATAAGACTGAAACATCCTCCAGTCTCGGTTCCGTATTCGAGTCCTTTTCTCCGTATCTGCAAGCACTAAAGAGTGCAAATACTTAAAGCCTGCAAACACAACATATGCAAACGTAAACGCAGACGCAACCACAGGAGACGTACCCTGTAATAGCCTAGCATCCTGCCATGGCCCCACTATCGCTCCCTCTCATGGGTTAGGGTTCTGGATTAGATAGAAAACCATCTTTTTTGAGAGAAGCGCGGCTGCACTCCTCTCAAAAAAGATGGCAGGTTAATTTATTCGCGATCCTTAGTGACGGTGTGGATATGAATGTGTCCATAACAACAAAAAAACTATTCTTGCCGCCCTTTAGCACCACCACCTTAAGAGATGGCTAAAGAACTTTACTTTTCGAGATTTTTCGTTGCTTACTGAAGGAAGAAGGCGGCTTCGTCCGTCTCATTTTTATTGGATAAACAATAACCATGGATGTCTTTTCCAATACTGTTGTTCTATCGCGGATGCAGTTCGCGCTGACAGCAACATTTCACATGCTATGGCCCGTACTGACGACGGGCATGGCCATTTACCAGTCGTGCTTGAAGGGTTGTGGTTGCGCACCCGAAACCCACAGTATTACCTTCACGCTCGCTTTTGGAGCAAAATCTATTTACTGAACTTTGGCATCGGCGTCGCCACAGGGTTGCCGATGGAGTTCCAATTTGGAACCAACTGGGCTCCCTTATCGGAGGCGATCGGCGATTTCTTCGGCAGCGTCCTCGGCTTTGAAGGCACGATGGCCTTCATGCTAGAAGCCGGGTTTCTGGGCATTATGCTGTTTGGCTGGGAACGGGTGAGTTCCGTGATTCGCTACCTGGCAACGATCATGGTGGCCTTTGGTGCGAATCTCTCGACCTTTTGGATCTTGGTCGCCAACTCCTGGCTGCAAACCCCTACTGGGGGCACCTTTGAGAATGGAAAGTTCATCATTGCTAGCTATGGAGAAGCCATTTTCAATCCCTTCATGCGCAACAGCATGATGCATATGTTTTTCGCCACGCTAGAAACCTCGCTGTTTGTCATTGGCGGGATTAGCGCTTGGTACATCATCAACAAGCGCCACACCGAATTTTTTGCTAAGTCACTGAAAATTGTGCTGGCTGTGGCGATCGCCGTGGCTCCCCTGCAACTCTACATCGGGCACCTCAGCGGCGAGCAAGTCTATCACCAGCAACCCTCCAAGCTCGCGGCCATGGAAGCCCAGTGGGAAACCATTCCCGCTGGACAACCTGCCTCATGGAGTGCCCTGGCCATTCTCAACGACAAGGAAGGCAAGAACAACTGGGAGATTTCCGTTCCCAATGCCCTGGGCTACATTCTGGAATTCAAGAAAGATCTGTCGGAACCCCTTCAGAGGTTGAATTCCTGGAAGCCTGAGGATCGTCCCCACATGATTGGGCTGGTCTACTATTCCTTCCGCATCATGATCGCCATTGGCTTTTTCCTGGCGGGATTAATGGCTCTCAGCGTCTTGCAGTGGCTGCGGGGCAAGTTGTCGGAGGGGGCGATCGCCGACCAGAAATGGCTGATGCGTGCCTGGATTTTCGCCGCACCCCTGGGCTATATCGCCGTCGAATCTGGATGGATTGTGCGCTGCGTCGGACGGCAACCTTGGACAGTGTATGGAGCTATTCGCACAGCAGATGCCGCCTCCAACCTGCCCCCCAGCAACGTGTTGGGGTCTCTCAGCATCTTCGCAGTGGTCTACTCGCTACTGTTCGTTTCAGCCCTGTTCTTTGGGAGCCGCATTATTCGCCAAGGCCCCAACATGGATCTGCCCATTCCCGAAGTGGGTCCCCGAGCAGACATTGAGGTAAAGCCTGTGGAGCATCGCCCCGATCAGCGCCCCCTCGAAACGACGCAGTCTTCGTCGCAGTCATAAGGAATACCTCATGGAAGCACTTGAATACTTTTTGCCCACGGTCTGGTTCGTTTTCCTTGCTCTGTTCCTCTTCCTCTATGTCATGCTAGATGGCTTTGATTTGGGAGTGAGCATCCTCTCCCTCACCGCCTCCAGCGAGGAGCGGCGTGGCATCCTGATGACGAGCCTAGGCAATGTGTGGGATGCCAACGAAACCTGGCTGGTCATCATGGGAGGAGCCCTATTCGGTGCGTTTCCCATTGCCTACGCCACCATCCTCAGCGCCCTCTACATTCCTTTAGTTCTGATGCTTTTGGGACTCATCTTCCGCGCGGTCGCCTTCGAATTTCGCGAACATGCCGAAAACAAGCTGTTTTGGAACACAGCTTTTGGGGCAGGAAGCTTCATCGCCGCACTGGGGCAGGGGTTTGCCCTGGACATTGTGATCCAGGGAATCCAGGTCGATGAAGCCGGACATTTCATTGGCACGACCTGGGATTGGCTTACCTGGCAATCGGTGGTGGTAGCGCTGACCCTGATCCAGGGCTATGTGCTGATTGGTTCGACCTACCTCATCCTCAAAACCACAGGGGAGTTGCAAAAGACCCACTACGGCACCGCTCGCCTAGCCGCCTGGACCACCCTCATCGGAGCGGTGCTGATTACCATTGCTGTGCCTACCTTTTTTGAGCAAGCGCGCGATCGCCTTTTCAGCACTCCCCAGGTCTACATCTTTGCCCTGATTCCACTACTGGGCGTATTGCTCATCTACCTACTGCTTCGCAGCTTGCAAAAAGAGGAAGAAGTCGCCCCATTCGTCTGGACGATTCTGCTCTTTCTCCTGACCTTCATTGGTCTGGGAATGGTCATTTTTCCTTACATCATCCCGACACAAATCACGATTTATCAAGGAGCAGCAAACCCCAGTTCGCTGGTGTTCATGCTCACCTTCGTCGGGGTACTCATTCCCATCATGTTGTTCTACAACATCTACAACTACCTGGTCTTCCGAGGCAAAGTCACGGAAGAAAACTACGGTTAGTTGGCGTTAGTTGCAAGGATGGCTCCTGGTCTAGATTATTCACAAAGTAGGCTCATCGTCTGAGCTGTAAGGTCGGGTGGGTAATATCTACCCGATTTATCTAGATAACACCGCATATTCCCAGGATTAACCATTAAAACAGCAGCATAATACCCTGAAATCATTCTGTATCCCTAAAATCCACATTGCTGTTGATAAGCTTTGGGTGTCACCCCTGTCATCCGACGAAAGACTTTTGTTAGATGAGTTTGATTGGCAAAGCCACAATCTAGAGCAATGGTGCTAATTGCAATCGATTGCTGTTTCAGTAATTGTTTGGCTCGTTCCACACGTTGTTGCATCAAATACTGATAGGGTGAAATTCCCACTGATTGCTTAAAGGATCGGCTAAAGTGGGATTCGCTCATGTTGGTTAGAGTCGCCAAATCCAAAATCGATAAATCTCGTGTCAAATTCGCCTTTATGTAATCAATGATTCGCTCCAATTGTGCCTGGGGTAAACCGTTAGCTTTGAACTCAGGTGAAGGTTTACTGACGGCATAGTTCTGCACCAAACGCGCAGCAAGTGCTGTTCCCAACAACTCGCCATATAACCTGCCAGACAGACACCCCGTTTGGATTTCCATCTTGAGCGCAAGGGCTAATTGTTGGATTACCGGATCATCGATCGAAAACTGTGGAGTCAGTTCTATTTCACGCTGCATTAATTCCTGAGTGGCTTGATTCAGCAATGTTGGACAAAGCGCAATCACCGAAAATTCGACTTCTCGATCCCAGTTTGTCCAATGACTTAGAAATGCTGGAATAACATCTACATGACCTTTGCCGTGAGCATAGTGTTTGAGTTTACCCTCTAAACAACGCTCTGCCTGAAAGCAACTTTTGGGGTCTGTAATTACCAATGAATGTTGTAGAAGGCGATGCTCCACCGTTTCATAGGGAGGATGGCAGTAGTGGATGAAGGTTAACCCTTTCCACCCGGCATGGAAACTAGCGACTAGGGGTGCCTGTGGAAGGACTCGTGCTGCTTCCTCCTGGTTTGTCAGATCAAGTGTGGAGGTTGCATGATTCACCATAGGCCTTGCCCAGTCAAGATTTCACATCCCAAGCAGGATTGGGATAACTTTAGCAGAATTGGATGAGACGGCACGTTACGGCTACACCTACTGTAGAGGTATTCAGACAAGGCGATAGTACTCTCCTTCACCTACCTCTTATGCCAGATCAACCTACACCAGAAATCGAGCTGCTAAGCGCAGCATATGCGGCCTTTAACGCGCGTGATATTGATGCCGCCCTCGTCCTCCTGACTCCCGACGTGCATTGGCCAAGAGCATTCAAAGGTGGTTTTGTCCGTGGACCTGAAGAAGTCCGCGCTTACTGGACGGAGCAGTGGAGCGAGATCAATGGACATGTCGAGCCGATTGCCTTTCACCTGGAGGATGATGGGCAGGTTTTGGTCAAAGTGCATCAGGTCGTGCGCGATCTAGCTGGAGCTGTGCTTGCTGACGAGCATGTCGGGCACCGTTTCACCATTGAGCATGGCTTGATTCAAGCGATGGAAGTCTGCACACTTTCATCGTCTGGCCTCGGTGCCTAACGTTGCCCATGCACACCGACCGTTGAGAGTTGATCGGTATGCTACAAAGGTGATCTACGACGGTTGATGGACAACGTTAGGGGGCATGAGGGAGAAACCAAAATGGCAATTAAAGGTGGATGTTTGTGCGGTAGAGTTCGCTACGAAATTACCGGGCACCTTTTTGATGCAAGTCACTGCCATTGTTCTATGTGTAGGCGACAGCATGGTGCTGCATTTGCAACCTATGTTGATTTCAATCCAGACGACTTTAGATGGATCTCAGGAGAAGATCTTATAAAGGTATATGAACCGTCACCTAATGGTGGTTGGTGTTTTTGTAGTGCATGTGGTTCGTCATTAGCAGGAACCGTCAAAGGCAAAATCACCTCGATAACCTTAGGTACCGTTGAAGGAGATCCAGGTATAGCGCCAGAATCCCATATCTTCGTGGGTTTCAAGGCTCAGTGGCATGAAATTAATGATGATCTCCCTCAGTTCGATGAATGGCCACCAGACACATGGGAGTCACCAAGCAAAGCCCCCTAAAAAGCGCAGGCAGATGGATCAAACCACTCACTATGCTTGGGTTTGAGCACTGATGCAGGACGTTAGATCGCACCTGTAACAGATGGCCCACCCGATCCTATTTAACGTGAGTTCGGGATACGAAAATTTGGTGGTTGAAACCGCGACTAGCGGAACGAAACCCCGCTATTGCGCGCTTGCGCGGGTTCTCAAGTCACGAACTTCCGTAGTCCGCAACGGCGGACGTCGTTCTGATAGCCGCGACTTTAGTCGCCAAGGCGTTATCCCGAACTCACGTTACTTATTATCGATATGCAGCGTGGGATGAGTTCACTACTTGCTGGAGAACGAAACAATCCCTCTACAGAAGCAGAGATTGTCGGATTACTCAAAGCACAGCGTGAGCCAGATGCACCAATTGTGCATGTTTGCTACGTCTCAAACTGGAGAGCGAGGCGCGGTACAGCGGGTCGTCAAATCGCGATGTAGATGATTATGATCTCAATTTTACTAAACAGTTTAGTAAAATTAGAGGTGGTTTCTCGACGGCGATGCAGCAGGCCGAGCCAGTGCGCGTCGACCAGGCCCTTTGGCCAAACGGGCAAAACCCGCAGGAGACACCAGCCCTACCGATCTGCCCCCATCGGCTTGTCACGGAAAGGATATTTCAATGCAAGCAACGCAGAAACAGAAGTCTCGTACCCTGAGCGCAGTTTCAAAGTGGATTTCAAAGGCGTCCACAGCGGCGATCGCCTTCCTCCTCGGCATCGGCTTAGCTTTGGCGCCTGCGCAAGCGCTAGAGTCGATTCGGGCTGCCATCGGCCCCATTGAGTTTAGCGGTGAGATGTCGGAGATCGAAGCCTTCGTCGAAGAAGGTGAGCTTTCAACCGGACTGGTTTGGCTGGAGCGTTTCACCGATAGCGAGACGGTGGAGGGGCTCCGGGTACTGCTACAAACGCCGATTGAGTTGGATGCCACGGTTGTGGCAAAACTGACCTACTCTTCCCTGGGAGAGAATTTCCTCCAACGCCTTGGAAAGATTATTCGAACGGAAGCTGGACAGAACGGCTTCTACGCGATGCGAGCTGCGCTCATCCTGGCAGCGGATGCGCCCGAAGATCTGACGCTTTTGAGCATCCTGCAACACGTTCCCGTCGAGAGTATTCGCATCGATATGGAAGCCACCATCGCCCTAGTTCGCGATTTCTTGGCCCAGCAGGATACCAAAGCCGACGCGCTTGAAGCGATCGCCCGTCAGGCCGAGTACGAAGGCGCGGCAACGGGCGATCGCTTTAACTTTGCCCTGTCTTCTGATTTAAGGCAACCAGGTCCATACCCGGTAACCGTCCAAAGCCTGATGCTTAGCGATGCGACGCGGTCGGGTCCAGTTAACCCAATGGTGCGCCAATTTAGCGTCGACCTCTACTTGCCCCAGGGACTCTCCCAAGCGGCCCCGGTCGTCATCATCTCTCATGGTCTGGGGGCAGAGGCGGCGGAGTTTGCAGTACTGGCAGAGCACTTGGCCTCCTACGGCTTTGCCGTGGCGGCCCCCGACCATGTCGGCAGTGACGCAGCGATCTTCGAGGAGATAATTGCAGGAAACTATTTTGGTCGGCTAGACGCGTCTGAATTTAGCGATCGCCCACAGGATGTGACGTTTCTGCTAGACGAGCTCGAACGCCGCGCCCGCACTGGAGGCCCCCTCTCGGGACAGATTTCTCTGGAGCGAGTCGGTATTATTGGCCATTCATTTGGGGGCTATACAGGGCTCGTCCTAGCGTCAGGGGAGATTAACCACGCCAAGTTGGACAGCACCTGCACAGAAGAAGACCCGTTTCTCAACCTTTCCCTTTTCTTGCAGTGTCAAGCGGTGGCTTTGCCGCCGTCAATTGAAAGCCTGAAGGATCCGCGGATTGGGGCAGTCCTGGCGCTCAACCCGATTCCTAGTACTCTGCTAGGGCAAGCAAGCCTGAGCCAGATTGACGTTCCTGTGATGATCGTGCAGTCCAGCGAAGATATCCTCGCTCCCATCGTCCCAGAGCAGATTGAGCCGTTCAACTGGCTGACAACGCCGCAAAAATATCTCGTCACCCTATCCCCCGCCGGCCATGGCTCAGCCAATCAGACGGAGCTGCTTGAGGAGAACTTGGCCAACAGCCTGTTGACCGGCCCCAACACTTTTTTAGGTAGCGTCTATACTCGATCGCTCAGCGTCGCGTTTATGCAGCGGCACATCAGCAACCAATCACGCTATGAGCCTTACCTCACCGCTGCCTACGGGGCTTACCTCAGCCAAGAGCCGCTGCAGGTGAGCGTGATTACTGACTCGGTTGCTGCCCTGACTGACCAAGATTGACTAAAACATTGGGATACAAGCCCCGTTCTTTAGGGCGGCTTTGATACGATTGTTCTACGTGTAGGTGACAGCATGGTGCTGCATTTGCAACCTATGTTGATTTCAATCCAGATGACTTTAAATGGATTTCAGGTGAAGACCTTATCAAGGTGTATGAACCGTCACCTAATGGTGTTTGGTGTTTTTGTAGCGAATGTAGTTCGTCATTAGCAGGAACCGTCCAAGGTAGAATCACCTCGATAACCTTAGGTACCGTTGAAGGAGATCCAAGTATAGCGCCAGAATCCCATATCTTCGTGGGCTCCAAGGCTCAGTGGCATAAAATTGATGATGATCTTCCTCAATTCTATGAACGGCCTCCAGAAACATGGGAGCCACCAAGTAAAGCCCCCTGACACGCACATGTAGCCGAACCCAACCAAGAGGTTTGGCCGCTGATACAGCGCTACGCGCTCAGGTAGAACCCAATCATTTTTTGAAAGCCCCGCGACGCGGGGCTTTCAAAAAATGATTTGTCC
>JBCBSL010000251.1:0-8930 GCA_039819145.1 Cyanobacteria bacterium J06638_22 | reverse complement strand
CAACACCCTGGCGCTGACGAGTACCGATATCCTCACCCGCATTGCCGATAATGAGAAGCAAATTGCGGAAATCGATAGTCAGATCAACCGGGCGATCGTCGAAAACGAAAAGCAAATCTCTGAAATCAACAGCCAGCTCAGTCAGGCGACCCTGAACTTGACCTACCAAGAACTTCGCGCCCCCATTGATGGCGTTGTGTTCGATATTCAGCCCAGTGGTCCTGGCTTTGTGGCGAATACCAGCGAACCGATTCTCAAGGTCGTGCCATCTGATGCTTTGGTCGCTGAGGTTTACGTTACCAACCAAGACATTGGCTTTATCGAAGAAGATATGACCGTCGATGTACGCATTGACTCGTTCCCCTTTAGCGAGTTTGGCGACATCAAGGGTGTTGTGACCCATATCGGGGATGACGCGCTGCCCCCCGATGAGCTGTATCAGTTCTATCGCTTCCCTGCAAGGGTAGAACTGGAAGCGCAAACGATTATTGTCAATGGCCGAGAGGTGCCGTTGCAGTCGGGGATGTCGGTGTCCGCCAACATCATCACGCGCAATCGCTCCATCTTGAGCATCTTTACCGATCGCTTTGCTCAGGGCTTCGACAACTTCCGCAACGTGCGGTAGCAAACTTGATCATCAACGGATACCAAGCATTTGGGCATAGGTTGCGGGCAGTGCTTGCAACCTATGCACTCCAATTGCTATGAGGCTCGTTAGCCGAAGAGATTCATTTGGAGGTAGTCGCCTGAATGATCTTGCGCGGCTTTGGCTGGGCGAGATTTGCGGCGAGCCATGGGGCGATGGGGGCGGATATCCACATGGGCGACGAACCAGGTGCGTAGGGCTTTGGCCTGAGTTTTGTCGAGTTTATCCAGATCGAGGGGAGCGGGAAAGAGGTCGGGGAGTCGTTCCTGTGCCCAAGCCACCTCGCTGGGATGGCGATCGCTCCCCACAGGCACAACCGACGCTGGCATCCGCGCCAGGAACGGCAGAACATTGGATTGATCCAAGAAGTGCTGTCGCTGCTGCTCCAGTTGCTTGACGCGGCGCTGACGGGCTTGGCGGTAGTCCAGAATTGGGGGCGGATAGTCGCGCAGGCGCGGAGGTAGCCCTAACTCTTCGGGTGGGAGATGGGCGACTTCAGGAACCCAGCGTTTAATGAACGCGCCCTCTGGATCGCAGCGATCGACGGCCGTTTGCTCGGGGTTATAGATGCGGGTCCAGGTTTTATCAACACAGTGGGTGACCCCGGCTTGCATGGCCCACTGGTAATGGTCGATGGGGCAGTCGCCGTCGATCAGATGTCGCATGAAGTAGAGTGCGCCATAGCGCCAGTCTATGCCCATGAGATTGCTGAGGAAGCTGGCATAGATGGCACGACTGCGGAAGTTAAGCTGCTGCCAGCCCCCCGTTTCCTGCAAGCAGCGGGCGGCAGCATCAATGATAGGAAATCCCGTTTGGCCGTCCTGCCAGGCTTCGTAGAGCGCTTCGTTGAAGTCCCAGCCATCCGCATCAAACACCTGGTAGAGCGATCGCACCTCCAACTGCGGCAAGTAGCGGAACCGCTGGGCAAAGCCGCTGCCCCACCGTAGGCGGGAAATTAGCTGCTGCCGACTCCGCTCGGCGCGTCCATCCGGGCATTCCCATTGCTGTGCCGTCTGCACACATTCGCGGATAGAGATAGCCCCAAACTTCACATGGGGGCTGATGCCTGTTGTGACTTCTGCACTGGGGTACGACAGTTGCCAGTAGTAGTGCTCTATTTTTTCGTCGTAAAACCGTTGGAGCAACGCGCGGGCGGGGGCGGTGCCGCCGGGGGGAATGGGTTTGTCATCCGGCTCCATCCCCAGATCGGTCAGGGTGGGCATGGGTTCGCTGTCCAGGGTATCGGGCACATCCACCTGGGATGGTGTGGGGATTTGTGGCTGTGCCATGTGGAGGTACCACAGTTCCCGATAGCGGGGATAGGGCATTAGCTCGGGGGTTGTGCCGGGTGGCTCGAACCAGCGAATCTTCATATCCGATTGTTCTAAGGCCCGATTCACCCGTGCGTCCCGCACGCGGCCATAAATTCGCTCGAAGTCGATATGGGCATACACCCCTTCCGCCTTACTCTCACGTACCAGTTGGGGGAGCACCTCTGCCGGATCGCCGTAGCGGATAATTAAGCGGCCACCCCGATCGCGCAAATCCTGGTCGAGCGATCGCAAGCAATCCAGCATAAAAGCCACCCGCGCCACCGAGGTTTCAGGATGCCATAACAATGCCCGATCGAGTACAAACACGGGGATAACCGCGCCCCGCATTGCCGCTCGGTGTAGAGGGGCATGGTCGCTCACCCGCAAATCTCGCCGAAACCAAACCACTGTGCGCTTCATCATCGCTATCTATCAAAAATCCCTCACACGGCAGGATATTGTTGATCCAAATGCACTGCATTTTCCATTGCCCGTCGCTGCTTAACTCGCTCCACATAGGGGTTGAGCAATTCCATGGGTTGCCCTGCTAGCAGGCTAAGCTCCTCTGGACTCAGCCCCCGCATCAACATTTCCACCCACCAGGTGATGGTGGCTTGGGGCAACAGCGGTGGCTGTCCTAGAGGAGTGATGAGGTCAGGAACCCAGGCTTGCCAGCGTTGCAAGATACCTTCGGGCATCAGTGGATTTTTATCGTCGTCAATGAATAGGGCCGACACGTCGTCAGTGCGGTTGACTAGCCACCGGGAAAGCGGATTGTCGGGATGATAGCCATAGCGTTGTCCCAAAATCCATTGGTTGACAGGAACCTGACGGACGGCGCCCACTGGAATTTGGATCCAGTCATGCTGCTCGTCGCTGTAGGCGTGCGATCGCTCCAACCCCGCAATTTCGTCGGCGCTTAAACCCGTCCCAAAAAGCACATAGGCTAACGCATAGTCTTGATCGCCCTGCATCGCAGCCCGCCCCAAGATTTCGTGAACCATGCTTGTTGGTAACTCGGCGTAGATGGTAGGGCTAAGGACGTCGATAGAGTTGCCCGTCTGGAGCGGCATATCGTCGGGGATAATCAATGCCCCATAGAGGAACAATTGCACCAGCCCGTCAACAAAATTTTCGCGATCCTGCCAGAGTTCATGGAACTCGCTGCTAAATTCCAGCACCGCGTACCCGAGCAACAGACTATTGAGCAAACTCGCAAGTTTCTCGGGGGGCATGCGAATTTGCACGTGTTGCTGACTCAAGACGTTGGTAAGATATTGAGCGGTGTAGCGGTTGGCTCGGGAAAGCCCCTGACCCAATGCCCGCCGATTTTCGACCGAATAATGTCCAGCTTCACCAATGAGCGATCGCACAAACTCCTGAATCTGTGCCAACGCCTGCAAATGGACATTGGCATAGCTCTTAAGAGCCTGAGGAATATTGCTGATCTGTGAGGTTGGTTGCCCGAGAGCCATTCCGAGTTGAGCGAGAACTTGTGGATCTTCCATCATGGCTAAAAGCAAGCCGTGCTTGCTCCCAAATTGTCGAAACAGCGTTACTTCATTCACGTCTGCCTGATCGGCGATTTGACGAGTCGTTGTCTCCGCAATCCCTTGAGCAATGAAGAGCTGCGTTGCTGCTTGAATTAGGCGTTGTCTTGTGGGAGTGCGTTGATGAGCCATAGAAATATGCAAGTCAAACTTGCATCAAAATTCAAAGGACTGTTATCCTCAAACTGTAAGTAATACTTGCATCTCTTCTACTGTAGCGGTCTTTATTTCTTAACGCAGTAGGGAATCGGCTTGGAATGATCCATCTTGGGTCTTTGGAGGAATCCAAGCTTTTTTTATGTCTGATCGCAACTTTAGCGAAAAGTCTTTGGTTCTGTTTAATCAAGATCGCGCAGCGGAGGGTTCTGGTTCTTGCAAGTTTTCGAGAGGAAAGTTTTTTATGTCTCTGAGTTCTGTTGAACCAAAGCAGACGGAGCCACAGCAGCAAATTGATGCTCAGCCCCTCAAGCTGAGTTGGTGGCATGTCGGATTTTTTGCGCTGTACCATGTGATGGCGCTGCTAGCCCCCTGGTTCTTTTCCTGGTCTGCATTAGGTGTGTTGCTGGTTGGTCACTGGATAACAGGTAGTATCGGTATCTGCCTGGCTTATCATCGGTTGCTGACGCATCGCAGCTTCCAAGTTCCAAAGTGGTTGGAATATACCCTCGCGATCATTGGCTCGATGGCGCTTCAAGGTGGGCCTATCTTCTGGGTTGCGAGTCATCGTCAGCACCACGCGTTTACCGAGCATGTTGACAAGGATCCCTACTCCTCTACTCGTGGCTTCTGGTGGAGTCACGTACTGTGGATGGTTTATCCCCGCGACGAATATTTCAAATACGAGCTTTATAGCCGCTATGCTCCGGATTTGGCTCGCGATCCCTTCTATCGCTTCCTAGATCGGTACTGCATTTTGCTTCAGGTGCCTATTGCCCTTGGCCTCTTTGCCTTTGGAGGTTGGTCTTTTGTCATTTACGGGATCTTCTTGAGAACCATCCTGTTGTGGCACTGCACCTGGTTCATCAATTCCGCCACGCATATGTTTGGATATCGGAATTTTGATAGCGAAGACAACTCTCGTAATCTTTGGTGGGCTGCTATCCTGGCCTATGGCGAAGGGTGGCACAACAACCACCACACTTATCCTAATGTTGCTCCTGCGGGCTATCGTTGGTGGGAAGTCGACATGACCTGGTGGGTGATTCGTGGGTTGAAGACCGTTGGTTTGGCTAAGAAGGTTGTGATGCCGCCTCCACAGGCGATCGCCAAACTCTAGCGCAAGACGAGTTTGCTCCTCCGCTTGCATACCAGCCCCTCCACTGAATCTTGTGTAGAGCTTTGCGCTCTGATGTTTGATTGCATTTAGTTTGATGCAGCAAAATTACATCAAAGGTACCGGGAAGTGCTTCATTACAGAAGCTTCCCGGTACTTTTTATGGCTCTGAAACTAACTCTTGCTCCTAGGCCCCCGATCCCGACCGCAATGACAGCAACATCGAGAACCAGGCAAAGGGAGCGGTTTCCTCAAACCTCAGTGATTGCTCCCTCAGTAGGAGGTTATCAAGACCTCAGTAATTTTGCCGCGACGCTGAGTATTGGCATTGATGGCACGGATGGCCGAAATGGTGTGGATGTTGAATCCGGTATACAACTCGCGCACAAATGGGCAATCGGAATTTGAGAGCATGACTGGGACTCCCCGCTCTGCCAGTATGGCAAATACATCGCGCAGACGAACATGGTCGGCTTCGGTGAAGGCGTCGCGGTTATAGCTCGTGAATTTGCTGGTAGCACTCAGCGGATAATAGGGTGGGTCAAAGTAGACAAAGTCATTGGGGTTGACGATTTGATCTAACAAGGTCTCGAACGATCGCTCTTCGATGTCAGTATTTTTCAGCGCCAAAGAAACTGCCCTTAGTAGATCTATATGGCAGATCTGGGGATTTTTGTAGCGCCCCATCGGCACGTTGAAATGGCCCCGAGAGTTTTCGCGATAGAGCCCGTTGAAACAGGTGCGATTGAGATAAATCAGCCGCGCCGCCCGTTCGACTGGAGTGCCATCAAGGCGCGATCGCACCTGGTAATAGTAGTCTTTTTCGTGGTGGAGCTTGTGGTGCTGTAGCAGTGCGATCACTCCCTCCACGTTGTCTCGCACTTGCTGGTAGACATTCACCAGCTCTGGATTAATATCCATCAAACAAGCGCGGTGGGGCAGAAGATGGAAAAAAATAGCCCCCCCGCCCAAAAACGGTTCGTAGTAGGTATGGAATGTGGTCGTAGTCGGTAAAAACTGACGATATTGTGGAATTAATTTCCCCTTCCCCCCCGCCCACTTTAAGAATGGACGCGGTGTTACATCAGCAGAAACCTGGGACGGTGCGAGACTGTACAAAGCCGGATCTCTTAGAATACCTATCAGTGCGTGTGGGAAAATGCGGAAAGTGCAGCTTACGGCACGCACTATGAGCCTGTACTAACTACGTACTAGCGCCTGCCGTCATTAAAGAATAATTCAGATTTGCAAGATGAAAGACTTTTTTCAAAACGTTTCGCGCTATCCCAGATATTTCATCACCTTCACGCTGGGTGTCCTATACACGGCTGCTCAGCCCTTCCTACCGCTGTTTGAGCGGCGATCGACGGCGATCGCCACCACCCTCCTCCTGCTATCGGCCTTTGCATTCCTCGTCTTCACCCTCCGCGCTATGCTTGGGTTGAGTGCGGTTTAGCTTGAACATGATGGGTCGGTGGCAAGAGTCGGCTAATTAAGCGACCGCAGGCATCGTCACGTCTGAGAGGGAACGGATATGGCAACGGATCGGAGGGTCGCTCGCGTCGCTGAATTGATCAAGCGAGAAGTGAGTCAGATGCTGCTCAGCGGCATCAAGGATGATCGGGTGCAGACAGGCATGGTCAGCATTACCGATGTGGAAGTGTCTGGTGATTTGCAACATGCCAAGATTTTTGTCAGCATTTACGGCACCGACGAAGCCCGCAGTGAAACGATGGCAGGTCTGCAGTCGGCAACGAGGTTTGTGCGTCGAGAGCTAGGGCAGCGCGTTCGTCTGCGCCGTACTCCGGAGGTTTTGTTCCTAGAAGATCGCTCCATTGAGCGTGGAACACGGGTGCTATCGCTGATCAATCAACTTAGCGAAACGCGCAAACAACAGCCCGAGGAAGATGCGGCGATCGCCGCTGAGGATTCCGACGACTAGGATTCCGACGACTCAATAGCTGTCTTGCACCGGATATGCTGCTGTCAACCCTGGTTCCTATCGTGAAGCAACGGTTTTTTCTCCTCTCTGCCTTGATGCTGATCATCGCTGGAGCGACGCCAGCGATCGCTCAAAATGGGGTGTTTGGTTCCCACGGCGGGTTCGACATCTTCTTCAACACCCCCCGTCGGCTACTGATTGAAACCGGGCGGTGCCCCCGCTGCGACCTGGCGCGGTTGGATCTGCCCGATGCCGACCTGCCCCAAGCGGATCTGACGGCGGCTGATTTGCGCCATGCCAATCTAAGCGGCTCCAACCTGCGCGACGCGAGCTTTCGCTTTGCCAACCTCGAAAATGCTGACCTGCGGGACACAAACTTACAGGATGCCAGTTTCCGCGAGGCTAACCTCGAAGCAGCCGACTTGCGCAATGCCAATCTAGAGTCGGTGTATTTGGGCGATGCGAAGCTGGCGAGAGCCAACTTGACTGGGGCCAACGTGAGCCTGGTCAACCTGGAGAATGCCCAGTATTGTGAGACGATAATGCCGGACGGATCGCTGCGCAACGATGACTGCGATCGCTAAATAATGCGCTCATTATGCCTCTTTTACCTCCGGTCGATTCCCTGTCACTCCCTGAGCAAGTGGCTCAGATGGTGGTGGTTCGGGCATCGGGCTATTTGTTTGATCAGCAGATTCAATACCCGGACTGGGAACCGCCAACAGACACCCTGAAAGAATGGGTAACTGAGTGGGGGGTCGGCGGGGTCATCTTGCTGGGGGGCAGCGCGGCAGAGTTGGCCTTGCGATCGCAGCAACTCCAGGATTGGGCGACGATTCCGCTCCTGGTGGCTGCGGATGTTGAGGAAGGGGTCGGGCAACGGTTTGCTGGAGCAACCTGGTTTCCGCCGCCGATGGCGCTCGGGGCGATCGCCCAGACCGATCCGGAACAGGCGTGCCAACTCGCGACCGCAATGGGGCGAACGATCGCCCAAGAGTCCTGCGCTGTCGGGCTGAATTGGGTGTTGGCTCCTGTGGTGGATGTCAATAACAATCCCAAAAATCCGGTCATCAATGTCCGAGCCTTTGGTGATCAACCAGAGCAAGTCGCTACCCTCGCTACCGCTTTCTTGCAAGGCATGCAAGACCACCCCATCCTGGCTTGCGCCAAACATTTTCCCGGGCATGGTGATACAGCCACCGATTCGCACCTGTCTCTCCCACTGATTTCCCACGATCGCGATCGTCTACATCAACTGGAATGGCATCCCTTTCGTGCCATGGTTGCAGCAAACGTCGATGCGGTCATGAGTGCTCACTTACTGATTCCTAGCCTAGATCGGCTCTACCCCGCTACCCTATCCCCGCGCATTCTGGAGGGGGAACTGCGGCAGCAGATGGGGTTTGATGGGCTGATTGTAACGGATGCCCTGGTGATGGGGGCGATCGCAAACGGCTATGGAGCCAACGAAGCTCCCGTGCTGGCTGTGGAAGCAGGCGCAGATATTTTGCTAATGCCGCTGGATCCGGTTGGAGCGATTCAGGCGGTGGTGGAAGCCGTGGAAACGGGTCGGATTGAGCGCGATCGCATTCGAGCTTCCGTCGAGCGCATTTGGCACGCCAAGCACAAGGTTGTCACCACCACCCTCAGTGGCGATAGTTCCCACACCTGGGAAACCCTACCCGCGCCCCGCATCGATGCCAAATCGTTAACCACCCAGCTAGTCCAGTCCGATGCTTTGGACGTCAACGAAGCGATTCTCCGAGCCTCCATGCAGATCTATGCTGCTCCATTGCGTGAGCTGCCAAAGGAGACGCAAAATCTGCTGATTGTGGATGATGCCCTCAGTTGTGAATTTCTCACCCATCAGAGTCCGGCGATCGCCCTCCCCCGCCGGTGGGGTTGTACCTTGCAAGTCTGCGATGCGACGAGTTCGATGGAGAGAATGGCTCCAGCTTCAGACCCCACCCCGCCGACGCTTTTGCAGCTCTTCATTCGAGGCAATCCGTTTCGGGGCAGCGCAGGGCTAAACCAAATGGCGCAGCACTGGGTTGAACAGCTTCTACGAGACAATCGCCTGCAAGCAGTGTTAATTTATGGTAGCCCCTACCTGCTCCAGGAGTTTCAGCCAAAACTGCCCCCCCCCATTCCCTGTTTGTCCATAAGTGAACACACAGGGAATGGGGGGGGGCAGTTTTGGCTGAAA
>JBCBSL010000250.1:0-8930 GCA_039819145.1 Cyanobacteria bacterium J06638_22 | reverse complement strand
GCAGTGCTAGTGACGCAGTTTTACAGGGATATACGCTGCAAGATTTGTTGGAGAAGCGTGATGCCCGTCGTCAGATTGACATCATGTACTACATCTAATCGTGGCTGCTAGGAGCCGTCGGCTTATCGATATCTGATCGTCCCAAGCAACAAGCGGTGATCTGCGCAACGTCGTTGTTGCTGCTGGTTTGCGGATGGATATTTTGCAGCTCCCTTTCAGGATGACCCCTTGACGAAACTCGACACCCAAGACTTATGAAAATTGCAAACAACATCACCGAGCTCATTGGCCAGACTCCTCTGGTTCGTCTGAACACGATCCCCGCGACTGAGGGATGTGTGGCCGAAATTGTGGTGAAGCTAGAGGGTATGAATCCCTCAGCTTCTGTGAAAGACCGGATCGGGATCAGTATGATTAACGCAGCGGAAGCCGCTGGCAAAATTGAGCCGGGGCGGTCGGTTCTGATCGAACCCACCTCGGGTAACACCGGGATCGCGCTGGCGATGGCGGCGGCCGCCAAGGGTTATCGCCTCATCCTCACCATGCCCGATACGATGAGTGCGGAGCGCCGTGCCATGCTGCGAGCCTACGGGGCTCAGCTGGAGCTAACCCCAGGCATTGAAGGGATGAGTGGTTGCATTCAACGGGCACAACAGCTTGTCGAAAGTCACGAAAATGCTTACATGCTGCAGCAGTTTAGCAATCCTGCCAATCCCCAAATTCATCGGGAGACGACAGCCCTGGAAATTTGGGAAGACACCGACGGACGAATCGATTTCCTGGTTGCGGGTGTTGGGACGGGGGGCACCTTGACGGGCGTTGCGGAAGTGCTGAAGCAGAAAAAGCCCGGATTTCAAGCGATCGCCGTTGAGCCCATCAACAGCCCTGTGTTGTCGGGTGGTCGTCCAGGCCCCCACAAAATACAGGGCATTGGGGCAGGCTTTGTTCCCCAAGTGCTAAAGGTTGAGCTGATTGATGAGGTCATCCGTGTGAGCGATGACGAAGCGATCGCCAACGGTCGGCGATTAGCTCGAGAAGAGGGCTTGCTCTCTGGGATTTCGAGCGGTGCTGCATTGACAGCAGCGATCGCCCTGGCCAAACGTCCCGAGAACGCGGGTAAGCTGATTGTCATGATTCAGCCGAGTTTTGGAGAGCGCTATCTCAGCACGCCTCTGTTTCAGGATCCAGAGCTGGCGTTGGCTGGCGTTTCATAGCCTCAAATGCAAGGGTACGAAGGGCATGGGTATGCCGTGCGTGGAGGGAATGGCAAGGGCAAGATCTAAAATCCAACCCCGCTCTAGGCTTTAAGACTTTTAGAATTAAAGTATGAGCAATTCCACAACCCACTACGACACCTTATCCATCAGCCCTTCGGCCAGCCAAGCAGAAATTAAGTTGGCGTATCGGGATCTGGTAAAGCGCTTTCACCCCGATCGCCACCCTGATGCTGCGACCCACGACCGCATGGCGACCATCAACGTGGCCTACGAGGTGTTGAGTGACCCGCAACGGCGGCGACACTACGATCGCCAGATGCAGCTCATGGGGCAATCGGTGAAGGGGCGGCAGGAGCGAACGGTCACTGCCCAGCGCAAATATCGTCAACGTCGTGGTAGCGAGTCCGAAGATGAGCAGCTCAAGACATGGATTTTGCGCGTTTACCAACCCGTGAACCGTTCGCTGTGTGGCATCTTAGGTGCATTGGACTCAGAAATTAATAATCTCGCTGCCGATCCGTTTGATGACGAACTGATGGAGGTCTTCTTGGATTACCTAGAAGACTGCCGCGAATCCTTGCAAGAAGCGCATGTATCCTTCCGATCCATTCCAAACCCACCAACGGTTGCTGGAGTTGCGGCTCATCTCTACTACTGCCTGAACCAGGTTGGAGATGGCGTGGATGAACTGGAACGCTTCACCGCCAGCTACAACGAGCATTACTTGCATACAGGGCAAGAACTTTTCCGAATTGCTGATGGGTTGCGCCACGAAGCCCAGGCCGCTATGCGAAACAGCGTCGGGTAGGTTTGAACTCAATCGGCAGAGAGCATGAAATCGCGTGGTTGTTCTACCCTCACGGCCCTATTCCCAAGAATCCACACCCCCGTCAGGGAAATTCTGAGCGAGAATGGATCCGTTGTCTGTTTGCTGCCCATTGGGTGGCTCCCGAGCTATGGGTCTTCCGGTTGTTGCGATTGTTGGTCGCCCGAATGTGGGCAAATCTACCCTGGTGAATCGTCTTGCAGTGGTGCGGGATGCGATTGTGCATGATGAGCCGGGAGTAACGCGCGATCGCACCTATCGGGATGCCTTCTGGCGCGATCGCGACTTCCAGGTCGTCGATACCGGGGGCTTACTCTTCGACGATGATTCTGAGTTTCTCCCCCACATCCGTCAACAAGCGGCATTGGCCCTGGCCGAGGCTAAGGTTGCCATCTTTGTGGTGGATGGGATGGCGGGGCTAACGGCTGCCGACGAGGCGATCGCCCAGTGGTTGCGCGAACAGTCTGTCCCGATATTGCTTGCCGTTAATAAATGTGAGTCGGCCGAAAAAGGCTTGGTACAGGCGGCGGAGTTCTGGCAACTGGGCTTGGGCGAGCCGTTCCCGGTGTCGGGAATTCATGGCAATGGCACAGGCGATCTGCTAGATCAGGTGGTGGATCTGCTCCCTCCGACAGCGGCGCTCGAAGAAGACGATGCGATTGGGGTAGCAATTGTGGGTCGTCCCAATGTGGGCAAATCTAGCCTGCTTAATGCCTTTGTGGGAGAGGAGCGGGCGATCGTCAGCTCCATTTCAGGCACTACCCGCGACACCATTGACATGCTGGTGGAGCGCCAGGATAAGCGCTATCGGCTCATCGATACAGCCGGTATCCGCAAAAAGAAAAATGTGGAATATGGCCCCGAGTTTTTCGGCATTAACCGCGCCTTCAAAGCCATCCGGCGAGCGGATGTGGTGCTGTTGGTGATCGACGCGCTGGATGGAGTCACGGAGCAGGATCAGAAATTGGCTGGACGCGTCGCCGATGATGGCTGCGCTTGTATCGTTGTGGTCAACAAGTGGGATGCGGTGGACAAGGATTCCTACAGCATTTACGACTACGAAAAACAGGTGGCCGATCGCCTTAACTTTATCCACTGGGCTCCGATGATTTTTGTCAGCGCCCACACGCGGCAGCGGGTGCCCAAAATCCTCGACCTAGTCGACAATGTGGCGGAGCAGCACAAGCGCCGCGTTTCCACCGCTGTCATCAACGAAGTGCTGGAAGAGGCGCTGGCATGGCATACCCCTCCGACAACGCGCCAAGGCAAACAGGGCAAGATTTATTATGGGACGCAGGTTGCCACCGCCCCTCCGGCGATCGCCCTATTTGTCAATGATCCCAAGCTGTTCGGCGATAACTATCGTCGGTATATCGAGCGCCAGATTCGCCAGAGCCTCGGTTTTGCCGGAACCCCAATTCGGCTAATGTGGCGAGGCAAAAAGGTGCGCGACATGGAACGCACGACGGCCAACCGTGCCACCAAAGTTTGACCATGGGCGGCGTCATCCTGCCTGTCCTTTGACCCCTCGAAGACCTACCACTCCACCTTTCACCTCCGGAAACTGGCATGGATCTGCTGCGATCGCTCCCGATTGGGCTATACCTTGAACAACCCATTACTTGGCTGCACCGCCTTGATCCCCGCGTCAAACTGGCCTGGTTGATGATGTTTTTGGTGACCCCCATCGGTGCTAACCCCATCTGGCGATTGTCATTGGTGGGATGGCTGCTGTTGCTGATGGTGAGTACCCTTCTGCCTGTGCGGATCTGGCGGAAGCAGATTGGGTTGGTGGCGATCTTCAGCCTTTTGCTGTTTTCCATCACCCTATTTGCGCCGGATGGCGTTAATGTCAGCTATCAACCGCGATTGCCGATCGATGATCTGGCGCTAACGCTACCTGAAACCGATCCCGCGCCCTTACCCCAACCAACAGGGTATGAGTATGTCCTGTTTCACCAAGGAATTTTTCGGATTACCCGACGATCGCTCGACCTAGCTGTTCGTGTCAGCACACTGGTGTTCGTGTTTCTTGCCAGCACCAATTTGTATTTGCTGACCACCGCGCCCGAAGAAATTACCGCTAGCCTAGAGCAGCTCATGCGTCCGCTGCGACGGTTGCGCGTTCCTGTGTCAGAACTGGTGCTTACCCTCACCCTAGCGTTGCGCTTCATTCCGTTGGTGCTAGAGGAAGTGCAGAACCTAGTGCGCTCCGTCCGTACCCGAGCGATCAACTGGAAAAAACTCGGCCTCCGCAACTCTAGCCAGGTGTGGCTGACCGTTGCGACACAAATGGTGGATAACTTGCTGGTTCGCGCGGAACAGACGGCTGGTGCAATGCAGGTGCGTGGCTTTACGACAGCCAATGCGTATCACATGCGGTGGTATCAGTTTCGGATGCGTAAGGCTGATTGGATCGTCTTGTTTGGGGCGATCGCTTTTCTCGGGGCGCGTTTGATTTTAGGGCGTACCCTCAACGGCTAGGGACTAATATAGTCTCTGTTCAAATATAAACAAAAAGAGAAAAAAATGTTTTTTGTAGCGTAGCGATACAAACTAACATAAACTAATAATGCAGCACAGTCCCGCAGCATTGTACATCCCTCTGGCTAACGAACCTGAAGAAGGATTTGCCTTCATAGGGTTTTGCCACTGGTTCTTCGAGAACTTTCTCTCATAAGGCCAGGGCTTTTTTGCCTATCCATTCTACGCACACAGCCTGTGCCCATGGGTCATCATATCAATTATGGCAAACGGGCAAGGCTATTTCAAACGCTCACGTGAGCAAAGATTGAGGGTGAGGATAGGAAAACTTGGAGATAAGCGCAGGAGGAAAAGCGGATGAAAGGCCGCCTGCTCCGAAATGCAGGTTGAATTGTCAAAATTCGTTGGTTCTTCATTGGCTCCGTTGCCAGAGACTTGCGAACCCAAAACTATTTTGTCAAAAACTATGAAAACGGTTCACCTTCCTCGTTCTGTAACACAAAAGGCAAAGCCTTCTCAGATGACGACCGAAGCCTATCTCAATCACCCCACGTTTGGACTCCTGTACCGGGTGTGTGTGCTGGAAAATGGCCAAGACCTATTCTCCACGCTCTATGCACAGCGTTTATTTTTTGTTGTGACTGTCGGCAATCAAGGGATTCAGTTTGATCCCGTGAGTCGTGCCGATGCACGCTTGCTGCTCGAAGGTCGCATGCGGAGCCTACGCCGCTTTGGGCAATCCGAAGAGTTCCAAAAGGTTCAAAAAACCTATCAGCAAACGTTTCAATAATTGAACGAAGCGCGGGCGGGTCTTCCTCGCACCTTCATGCCATGGGCAGGCTCGATCTGGACTAGCATAGAGCCAAGGCAACCTATGCCAAGAGGCTCAGTATGACAGGTGTTTTTGATGCGATCGCCCAACGGATCGCCGACCTCCGCGAAACGATTCCTCCCCATGTGCGGCTGATTGCCGTTTCTAAGCAAGTCTCTGTGGAGGCGATGCGAGCGGCCTACGCCGCTGGGGTGCGCGACTTTGGCGAAAGCCGAATCCAAGAGGCCGAAGACAAGCAGCACCAGCTCCAAGATTTATCCGACATCACCTGGCATCTCATTGGTCACCTGCAAAGTAACAAGGTCGCCAAGGCGCTGCAACTGTTTGATTGGATTCATTCGGTCGATAGCTTGAAGCTGGCACGACGACTGAATACGTTGGCGAGCGATCGCCCCACCCCACCGCAGGTATGCCTCCAGGTCAAGTTTGCACCGGATCCCAATAAATATGGCTGGGATGCGCCACAACTCTTGGCTGATTTACCCGAACTCGACCAACTCCACCACCTCAACATTGTTGGTTTGATGACGATCCCGCCCCTTGGGTTGTCAGAAGCCGAGATTCTGGGGCTCTTCTCCGAGGCCAAAACGTTTTCCACTCAGATTGACACAACTGCGTTTCAGACTATCCGGATGAAGGAACTGTCGATGGGAATGTCTGGAGATTATGCCCTGGCGATTCAGGCGGGAGCCACGATGGTGCGCCTGGGACGGGTGTTGTTTGGCGATCGTCCACCCCAACATCCTCAGCCATAGCCGTCATCGGCTGCCGCTCTAATGGTTTGCGAAGGCGTGCATATATTTGCGAAGGCCTGCATATAAGGGTAGTAGCGCAGAAATCACGGACCTGCGGAAAAGCCTTTTCCACCGGTCAGTGCACGGCTTTTCCAGCGCACTTTTTTCCTGATTGTAAAAATCTTGGGGAAGGGGCTTGACAGCTTCGGCTAAATGCGGTTTGATGTGCTTCGCAGTTGTCGGCGGTAGAGCCATTGTCTCTGCCTGTCGTCCTATCGCTTCCTATGGGTAGCGATGGCTTTTTGATTGAAAACTTTTTCGGATCTCTGGTGCAAAGTGAGTTTAAATGGACGGTTGATCGAATTCTGGGGGATGGCGATCGCCGCCCTACAATCAATCATCATTCAGAGAAAGGATCGTTCGATCACAAATTATTAACAGTTGCCCTTAGCAATTTTGAATGATCAGTCAATTGCCATGTGATCATCAAGCGATGATCAGGTTCGCTTATCTGTTCAAAAAAGCTCTAATCCCTTTCTCTGTAACCATTGACTCGCAATGCTTAGAATCATTCCATTGATTGATCTTGAACGACCGATCAATCCGAGGTAATCTATCAGTTCATCCCAGGTTTTATTCCAGAGTTTGGTGCGTTTGATCAACAACGATCAAAGAAAAGTATTGACTTTTAGAAATTGATGTATACTGTGAAATCAAATCAGACCCGACAATAACTGTTCTCTAACTTCTCTACTAGCAGTTCTAAACCTTGATTTTCTGTTAAGCCCGATCATGGCTTATTGAAATGGGTGTACAAAGAACGAGATTTATTGGGTTGATTGTTGCAACGATGTTTTGTCCCTGTCCAGCGGCGCATGATCGACCCTGCTGCGGATTGAGAAACCTGCCGTAAAACTTGTTGAAAATGGAGTGTGTACTGTGAGTATCTTCACCAAGCTAAGAGACTTTGTTGGTCTCAACGAGCCCGTCGAATATGAATATGAGTACGACGAAATGGATGGACAAGAATACCAAAACCTCTATCAAGAGGAGAATACTCCGCCTGTGCAAGAAGAAGAGCCTCGGCGGCGTCGGGTTCGCGATCGCCCTGTATTCGGCACCGAAACGACACCTACTAGCGCAGTGAGCAATGTCATTGGCATGCCCAGCGCACTTAATGGGATGTCTGAAGTTGTGGTCATGGAGCCGCGCACATTTGAAGAAATGCCCCAGGCGATCCTGGCACTGCGGGAGCGTAAGTCGGTTGTCCTCAACCTGACAATTATGGATCCCGACCAAGCGCAGCGTGCTGTTGATTTTGTTGCTGGTGGTACCTATGCGATTGATGGGCACCAAGAGCGCATCGGCGAAAGCATCTTCCTATTCACACCCAACTGTGTTCAGGTGAGTATGCAGCAGCCGGGTGTTGCAGAATATGTAGCTCAGCAGATGGGTGTAACGCCTAATGCGCGTCCCGTTGCTCCCACGCCAGCGTGGACAGAGCCTGCGGCTCGGATGGCCTAAGCTCAGGTATTCCACTAAGAACGATCCCGGAATCGCGATAACGTTGCTGGTTTATGGAAATCAGTTTGTTTGCGATCGCGCGACTTCGCTACAGCGACGCACGATGCAAGTGATGTGAGATACCTATGAAGCCAGCGATCGCTCGGGAGCAGATTTGAGTGGAGATAGAGTGACAGCTCCTCACTTCTAGGCTCGATTGCATTTGTTGGATCAAGCCGATCACAGTTAGACAAGTTTAGACAGGGATTTATATAGCTCTGGCAGATGGTTTTTCGCCCTCTGTCGGAGCTTTTTTAAGCTTTAGCTTTCTAAGCTGGATTTATGTAAGGCGATCGCACGCGCAAGGAAGGGTGATATGGCAACACAGTTGGGGATCATTGGGGGGGGTGTCATGGGGGAAGCATTGCTCTCTCGCCTGGTCGCTCAAGGCACCTATAGAGCCGATGCGATTTGGGTAGGAGAGCCGACGGCTGCCCGGTGTGAGCTGCTGCACCAAACCTATGGGGTAACAGCGATCGCCGACAATCAGGCGGTCGTAGATGCCTCGGATGTGCTGCTGCTGGCCGTCAAACCGCAGATTTTTTCTGCAATGGCGGCAGCACTATCTCCCCAGAATTCGCAACAACTGGTCGTGTCGATTATGGCGGGAGTTCCGCTGCAAAAGTTGGAAACCCATTTCGAAGGGCAACCCGTGATCCGTGCCATGCCCAATACGCCTGCGACGGTCGGAGCCGGAATGACGGCGATCGCCCCTGGCACCCATGCTACCGCTGAGCATCTGGACGTCGCACAGCAGTTGTTTGCCGCGGTTGGGGATGTGGTGCAAGTACCGGAATCTTCAATGGATGCTGTGACTGGCGTCTCCGGATCAGGGCCTGCTTTTGTGGCGCTGGTGGTGGAGTCCCTGGCGGATGGTGGTGTGGCGGCAGGGTTGCCGAGGGCGATCGCCCAACGCCTTGCCCTACAAACGGTGCGCGGTACGGCAGAGCTGCTGCAAACCACCGAGCTGCATCCAGCGGTGCTGAAAGACCGGGTGACGAGTCCAGGCGGAACCACAATCGCCGGGGTGGCGGCTCTGGAGAAAGCAGGCTTGCGCAATGCCCTGATCGAAGCCGTCAAAGCAGCCTATGGGCGATCGCAAGAGCTAGGCAAAGTGAAGGATTAGGAAATGGAGATGCGATTAAGTGCATGCGTGGCTTGACCTGGAGGTCTTCTAATCGGCATTGTTCATGAACTGATATAGCGCTACGCGCTCAGGTAGAACCCAATCATTTTTTGAAAGCCCCGCGTCGCGGGGCTTTCAAAAAATGATT
>JBCBSL010000249.1:0-8958 GCA_039819145.1 Cyanobacteria bacterium J06638_22 | reverse complement strand
CATAGCGATGATCCGTATCTTGGTGCGGCGATTGGCCTAATCGGCACTCCGTATCCGTGTTTTCAAACACGCTCTTAAAGTCATACGAAACCATTGTGTTGAAAGCTATATTTCACCTAGCTTTCAACACAATGATTATGGCCTATTGAAGTGAAAATTACGGTCAGAACTATTCGCCGATGATTTCTGGTTGCGTCAATTCATCGGACATTTCGATGATGGCACGAATCACGGGCTTCATCTTAGGGTCTTCGTAGTTGTCAAATTCCTCGTAACGGCGACGCTGTGCCCGATTGGCTACCTGCACCGTGATTCGGTAGCGGTTGGATGCGGCGTTGACTAAATCTTCGGCACGGCGCATCAAGTGAGCTGTATCCATCGTGGGTCGCTTCAAGTTAGCCATAGAAAAGAGAGGAAAACGAAGTAAAGGGTAAACGGTTCAGGCAACATCAACCTGAAACCTGTTGTTCTAGTGTATCAGCAACTTTTAGTTGCGATCGCCCAAAGCCATTTGCCAGACATGGGTCAAATACTGGATTAACGACACCCTAGGCTATCGCGGGTAGAAATCCCTGTCGTGGAATTGATGCCATCGGCGCGATCGCACAGCTGCTTTTGCTCATAGCGATCGAGAATGGCGTCTGTGAAGTCAGCTCCAGTGATCGTAACATCGTCAAAGCTGGTGCGGGTCATGGTCGCATCCTGCAAAATTGCATCCGTCAGGTCAGCTCCTATGAGGAAGGTGCGATCGACCAATGCCCCTGTCAGGTTCGCTCCCGTCAGGTCAGCCTCTAACATGACGGCTTTAGTCAGCATTGCGTTGGTCAGATTCGCATTCCGCAAGTTAGCCCGCCGCATCTCCGCTGAAATGAAATTCTTCGAAGAGAGATCGGCGCCAGAAAAATCCACGTCGTTAAGGCTGGCATTGCTGTAGTTCACTGTGTCCATCAGCGCCCACGCTGGCATGGCACTCAGGAGCACCCACAGACAGGCCAACGCCAGCACCAGCAAGGTGCTCATGCCCCATTTCATCCATCGCCGAAGGTTCCCACTCATTCCCCAATTGTCCATACTGACCCTTTCAATCCTGCCATACCCAATCGCGCTTTTGCCGAACCCCAGCACGATAAAGCGAGACAACTCAACCCTAGAAATTTCCCCGGCGCTCAGCACTAGGGGAAATCCACTCCGGGGTAGAGTCCTCTCAGCCTACTGTTCTATGGAATCCTGCTGGTCTTGTTCGAGCAGGTCAACCCAATCATTACCCAGGCGCAGGGTGAAATCTGAGCCAAGGTGCCCGGTCGATGCTGGAATCAAGGTTTCGATGCCGAGGAGGGACTGCAATCGGCGTCCGTTCTCAAAGTCTCCACGCTGGACAATTAGTTCGGACTGCTCCAACGGTTCGGGTGAATCTCGCACCACGTAAATATCCTCAAAGCCGCGATCGCGCAACGCACGCGCCACTCGGCGACCGAGGCCAGGGCGGTCGGTGGAATTTTGGATGGCGATGCTGAGGTGGGTAACGGCCTGCACCTCAACGTAGTTATCCAAGACTGGATCTGCCCCAAAGTAGTCGCGCATCAACCGCGCCCGACTGCTTGGATCGAGAATCCAGTAGCTGGCGATCGACTCACCTGGTGTACTAAACCGTCCTGGAAGCATGACCATCTGGAGGTTGTCACGTTCTAGCCCCATCGCGAAATTAGCGATCGCTAGCATTTCTTCCAAAGAAAGATTGGTATCGATATGGTCCTGGAGCAGCTCGATGGCCTGAGGAATTTGGGGGATCACCGAAGGACGGGTAACTTGTGTCTGGAGTGCCCGCAGGAGTTGTTGCTGCCGCTGCACGCGACCAATGTCACCCGTTGCGCCTCGGCGGTAGCGAGCAAACTGCTCTGCCTCATCGCCATTCAACACTTGCAACCCTGGCTCTAAATCAATTTCTAGCCCTTGGGTAACATCGGTGTACTGCATCGGCTCCGGCACATACACCTCTACGCCACCAACCAAATCGACGATTTCCTGGAAAGCATCGGTGTCAACCCGCACATAGCGGTCAATTTCAACATTGTCGAAATTCTCAGAAACCGTTTGAGCGGCCAGCTCCGCGCCCCCTTCCCAATTGGCATGGTTAATCTTCGTGATCCCCAAATCGGGAATAGAAACCTGAGTGTCGCGGGGAATAGACAGCAGATTAACGGTGTGGGTCGCGGGGTCGAGTCGGACAAGCAACATCGTGTCGCTACGGCCTGAGAACACCGCCGCCGAATCTTCGGGGGCATCCAGCACACGATCAACCCCCATCACCAAAATGTTGACGGGACGATTGACTTGATAGCCCACGGCATTGCGCAGGATGTCTGCAACAGATTGTTCCGTTCCAGCTTCGGCGATGTTTTTGTCGGTGGAAGCAAAGGGATTGGAGGCGAACAACGCAATTCCTGCGCCGACAAAGGTCGAGGTGAGTCCTGTCAGCACCAGGGCGATCGCCCAGATCATATTCCTGAAGATCCGAGGGGAGCGCCGGGGAGAGGCAAGGACATCGGCAGCGTCATTGGCTTTACAATCGGCAGCTAGCGGCTGTGGGGTATCTGCTTTCTCCTGGGCAGCGATCGCCACTCCCTGGCCAACCTGCATGTTTTCATCACAATTTGACCCTATCACTCCGTACCACACCTCTATAAACGAACCAAATTCGTATCCAACGCTAGTCTATACAAATGTAAAGCGTTAAACACTGTTTAACATTTATCCTTATTAAACTCATGCCCTCAGAATAGTTATCTCTATACATTGAGGGAAATTACGGAAATAGGTGAGTGCATAAAACCTTACTATTTTTGTTCGCTCTGATACCCTTTAGACTTTACGCGGATATTTCCTAACTAAAGTCATCAGAGAAACTTATTAAACTAGGCTAAATCCCGCATTTTTAATCAACCTCCTCACATTATCAAATTCATTTCTGATTCCGCCGTTATCCGAGTGACGATTCGCAGAAAAAACGCATGCGTCTACAGGGAATCTGTCCGAAGAATGAGAGTAGGGGTTTACGGTATCTTTCGTTAAGGACTAGCTGACCAGATTTGTTACGCAGAGCTGACATAACCGCCGAGGCTAAACCGCCTGCCTTGGCGATCGCTCACCACCAAGCGCCCCATCACCAAGGTCAACGTCTGTTTGATCCACTCCTGGTATATCGGGGCATTTCTATCAACTAAACCATCATTTCCTGGAAAGGAACCAATTGGCAAAGTTAAAGAGAGCTGACGAAGAACTGCTCCCAAAAAAGTAATGAGAGAGTGAGCTACGTCTATACACTCATTGCTTTTCATTTTTTGATTGTTTAACTGGATTTTGTCTCAGCAGTATCCTTTGTCTCTTGCCAAGAACTCTTACCAAGAACTCTTGGCAAACTCCGAAAATAATTTCAGTTAAAACTTAACTTTTGTCAGAGCATTAAATGTGAATTTGACGTGGCAGAGTGAAATAATTTTCAGCTTACTTGTCTAATTTTCCCACACCTTTTTCATCACTAATTTAGCTGGCTGAATAGTCAGCTATGATGGGTCTAAGATGTGTCTAATTTCTCATAAAAACTTTGCATGGAACAGAAGAAACATGTTTGAAAGACTAACTGCTCTACTTACAGTGAAAATCTTTTCAGGTTCACTGTAAGGAGTGTATTAGATTCAAGGCTAAAAACTTATAGAAACAGATATTCCAGAGCTTCGGCACACCAGTGAAACTGTTTAGCCCTAAGCCTTCTAAGCCTCCACAGGTGCATGAAATCATAGGCATATGATTGCTCTAAAATACAATTTTTATCTTTCGGGGTGCGAATATTGCGGTCGGCGATCGCAACATTTCTATGAATACTTATGAGTGATTAGCATCAAGACTAAAGATGTCAATCACTTAAGATAACGCAACATGAACACGACCTATCTGGTCGTTGTTTGGATAAAATCTTTATATTTATTTCTCATTCCAATCCAGCATTTTGAACTAGTGATGGAGTAGAGCTATAAGGATAGCGATTCTTGGGGATTGTCAGTCAGTCTGTTGCCATGGGCGATCGCACGTCATCCTGAAGTGATATTGCAAAAATACTGCAAAAACTAGAACCACTTTGAGAGCGATCAGGCAAAATGTATAAACATTCCTAAGATAGCTTCCTTCTTAAACCTATGCGATTCCAACAAGTACAAGCGCAACTGCTGGATGGGTTGATGACGCTAAGGGGCGTCATTTTATTACTAGCCAACCCCTCCAATACTCTCTCTGTCTACGACATTGAAGACGGGCTGCGACGGGATAAGGGGACGCAGCTCTCGGTGACATATCTGCTGGCGCAACCAGGGGTGGCGGAGCTGGCGAAAGAGCGCTACCTTGCGCCCACACCCAGCCTGGAGCAGTTGCGGCAGTGCCCAGATGAATCGTTGGGGCGTGCCTACGCTAGCTATATTGAAGGCAATGGTTTTGATCCAACGTTTTATCGCCAGTTGGAAATCAACGATGACACAAGTTATTTGTTTATGCGGCGACGCCAAACCCACGATATCTGGCATCTCCTCACGGGTATGGGCATTGACGCAGCTTCGGAGCTTGGGTTGAAGGCGTTTGAGTTGGCACAGACGCGAGGGATGATGGCTGGCTTGTTGCTGGCTGGGGGGCTAATCCGCACCCTGCTCAAAGAACCAGACGATTTGCCTTATTTGTTGGATCGAATTGCAATCGGTTATCGCATGGGGATGCAAGCCAAGCCATTTATGGCACAAAAATGGGAAGAGGGCTGGGATCAATCCGTAGAGGAATGGCGTAATCAGCTAAATGTGATAGTACCAGCAGCGTATGTTCCCTGACCTTAGGTAATCTTGTGAATAGGCAAGGCTTAGGCGGAAGCGGTTGGCTCGGTCTTCAGATACTCACATTTCTCGTAAGCTCAAGCATCCATCATTCAAAGAATTGAACCCATGGGAAAATCGGTTGTTGTCAATCAGCAAACCTTTGAAGCGGAGGTATTGCTTCCATCCTTTGAGCAGCCTGTACTGATCGATTTTTTTGCCCAGTGGTGCGGCCCCTGTCAGATGCTAAAGCCGTTGCTGGAGAAGCTATCCGAGGAATACAACTTTACGTTGGCGAAGGTCGATATTGATCAGAATCCGGACTTGGCGCAGATGTATCAGGTGGAAGGCGTGCCGGATGTGCGGGTTGCGGTACAGGGAAAACTGCAACCAGGCTTTGTGGGAATGTTACCGGAACCACAATTGCGCAAGTTTCTGGCGGGGCTCAATTTCCAGTCGGCGCTAGAGAGTAGGTTGATGGCGATCGCCCAAGCCCAAAGCACAGAAGATTGGGAGACGGTGGAAACGCTCTTTTCCAGGCTTTTGACCGACTACCCCGATCATTCCAACTTGAAGCTGGCAGCGGCACAGTTCTTCCTGCGGCGCGATCGCCCCGCCGATGCTGCTGCCATACTGACCGATATCCCCGCCCATGCCAAAGAAGTTGGGCCAAAAGCTGAAGCGATGCGATCGCTTGTGAAATTGCAGCAAGAAATGCAAAGCCCGGTTTTAGAAAGCGAGCTGGATCACCACTATGTGACCGCTGCAAAGCACACCTTATCGGAGAACTACGAAGCCGCTCTTACAGGAATGGCTGGGGTTGGTGCAGCGCGATCGCAAGTACCGCGACGATGCAGCCCGCAAAGCCATGCTCGTGATCTTTGCCCTGCTCGGTGACGGCCATTCCCTGACCATGGCCTATCGCCGCAAGCTCATGTCAGCGCTCTATTAATGCTCTATTAATATCAAATTCGGTTAAATGGCCGTAAAACCCAACTATCACTTGCGTCCGCTGCAACGCAACATCCGCTGCAACGCAACAGGCGCAAACGATAGTTGGGTTCTTCAACCGGCTTTGATAGAAAACATTGAACTAGCGCTCCGATCTATCCAGAGTGGCGGAGAAACAATCCCAGAATATTGGCTTCTCGTTGCATGGCAGCCAATTCCTGGCGGTGTTGCTCTGCCACCCGGTTATACCATTCGCAATAGGCCGCTAGCTCTGCTCGATAGTCAGACTCGCGGTAGAACTCGTAGGTAATTTCATAGGTTGCAAAGACTTCCTCCGCTTCTGTACGAAACGGGACAACCTGACGATGGAAGATGGAATTGTGAGACATGGGCCGCCAAAATTCAGCTTTAACGGTGATCTTACAACCACCCCCTGAGGCGATAGACCACCATACCGATGCGTTCCTTGATCACGCGAGTGACATGTTCGATCGCCCAGGATTGAGGCAGGGCATTAAGAACAGCCGCTTGCGGTGTTTCTCCTGGCTCACGGAGCTCTTTTTCAGAAATCAGAAAATCAGTGGGAGCCGGAATCGTCTCAATCCCTTGTTTCTCAAAGATTTTAAGCGATCGCGGCATGTGAATCGCCGAGGTTACCAACAGCACCCGGTTGATGCCTTGCTCCTCCAGAATTTTCTTTACATTCACCGCATTCTCGTAAGTATTGAGTGATGTCTTGTCCTCCAACATGGCTGAGCGAGGAACACCCAACGCTTCGGCCAGCACGGCCATATCCCCCGATTCGGAGTCTCCCGTTCGCTTCCAGTCGATATGACCACCGCTAAAAATGATCCGGGGAGCCTTCCCTTCGTTGTAGAGTCGCGCTCCATGGATGACGCGATCACCCGAATCTTGCACATCGACCCAGGGGCGCGGGTAAATATGAGGTCGCATCGCTCCCCCTAGCACCACAATTGCCTCAGCCTGGGGCAATTCCTCCGGGGGGAGGTGTTGCCATTCGAGGGATTGCACCATTCGGATGGCGATCGGGCCGTTCCCGCTGACCAGCAAAATGACGAGCGCTAGCCCAATGAAAACAGCAGCTTGGCGCGGAAACTTCCACAACCGCACGAGTGCAAGAACCAACAGCAAGCAAGATAAGCCAATGGGATAAATGAAAATTGGCAGTAATTTCGACAGAAATAAAAACATAGCAGCGTATGTGTAGAGAGAAACGACAAAACCGCTGGGATCACCTCGCAATTTTCCCGCCTGAGTTATCTAGAGCCCCTTGATTAGCTTTCACCACAATGCAATCAATGGCTAAATGCATGTTATCGAATGGCGTCCAATCCACCACTCATAATCAACAAGCCCATCACATGCATTGCATTGTCCATCGGGATATCGTCTGGCTCTAACACATCTGCGGCTAGAAAATCATAGATTTCATTGGTCATTTCGATATTGCCCGTTGCCATGGCAGGAACACCCGCCGCCACCATCATTGTTTCCGATATGGCTTTGCGGTCGCCATAGGCTTCTCCCGCTTGATGGCTGTCTGTCGTCATAAACCGATATCCGATCCGCAAATGAGTGGGTGAAAAGTCTCCCGTATCTCGCGCCCCGTCTAGCTGACCGACTTCATAAAAGAAATTCGTTAGCTTCTCCACCCACTTCTCTGCATCAGCATGGCCTGTGGTTAGATAGTGGCTGGCAATTCGCCAGTTTGTCCGCGTTGCCCCTCGATCATGGCGGTTTATGTTGGAATTCCAAGGGTCATTGGGGTGGGCAGGGTAGCCAGTTGCATCCACATACCAGGCCGGTAAAACATAGTTGTCGTAGGAATGCTCCAGCAAGCTATAGGTATTGGGCATCGCAATATCAACCCAGCGATCGTCACGGGTGCGATCACGAAAGTGTGGCATATAGGCCGTCGCTAAGTAGTTAAGGTAGATCCCTCTTTTCCATCGGGGCCACTCGCTGGTGTCGATCGGATTCGTTCTTAAAAAGCTGTTTTTTCCAGGATCTAAAATATTAGCGATATAGGTTTGCGCTCGTTCTTCCCAGCCTCGATTTGGCCACCGCCGTGCCGCGTAATCGAGTGCGATCGCAATATCAACATCCCCATCGAGAGCAGACTGACGATACTCTGCAACCCCCTCCGTATCAATGTGCCATTTCATTAACCCTTCGTCATTCAAATAATGCTCAGCATAGTTCCAGAGCTGCTGTAGAACAGCGTCATCGTCTTCAAGGTGAGCCGCAAACACCATCCCATAGCCTTGATATTCGCTCGTCGTTACGCCTTCACCGTGTGGTCGATTAAATACACGCAGCATTGATGTTGAGTCCGGCACATGCAACGCACTAATGTATAGGGCTTTCCACTCGTCATAGGCGCGTCTGGCATCTGCTACATCGGCATTATGAGGCAGGATGCCATAGGGATAAGGTGTTCCGGGCTCTGATGCGATCGGAGTGGCCTGCCTATGCAATGAATCGGGGGTATCTTGCTCAACGTTTTCTGCTGGAGGACGGCCAACGGTAAGTAATCTTGGCTCCGTCGTTGTAGTGAAGAAAAGGAAGAGAAGGCACAGCCATCTCGCTTGTGAGGAACGCAGATGACCTCGAACCTGAAAAGGATTCAACCAATGGTCAAGTGTCATAAAACAAGATGGGGATGTAGGCCCAACTTTAAAGTGACGTTAATCAGAATTACATAGGTTTTACATTAGTTCAATTCCAGGCCCATTCATTCCAATTACATTCATTCCAGCCACATCGAAAAGTCTTGGTTTAATGTTTCCTGAAGTCGTAATATATCATCTCGGTAGAACATGAGCAGATCATGTCTGACTTCAGGCAAGAGTTCTGGCGGCTTGTCTAATGTTTTGTTCCGCATTGTTGTGTAACTGTTGTACATGCGGTCAACTAATTGCTCAGGGATAAGCGGACGTACGGTTGAGTTGAAGCCCTGTCGTAACTGCTCCAGAGTATTGAATACCAGTTTATTCTTTGGAACTCCGCCCTTATTTCGGACGCTAGGTTTCTCCACACGTACATCGGGCTTGACGTTTAAGAAATTCCAGGCAGACTTTGAACCTGTTATCCAAGACATATTTTCTTTCTTAAACGTCAAGCCCGATGTACGTGTGGA
>JBCBSL010000248.1:0-9001 GCA_039819145.1 Cyanobacteria bacterium J06638_22 | reverse complement strand
TGAGCGTTGGGTGACAGTCACCCTGAACCATCAACGGCAGACCAACACTCAAAAAAATGTCTTGTATGCTTTTGCTACTCTAGCCGACGCGAAGGGTAACCCGGCAAGCAAGAACCCGCAGGTTATCTCTGTGCCGGTTCCGGTGACGCACATCCTATTTCAAATGGTAGCAATGACTTCCATCGACAGCATCATTTTCTTCGACATCCCTGGCAACCTTAACAAAGGCAGTGAGGTCAATCGAGACACCTTCCAGAAATTAATTCAAATGCATTTGCAACAGATGCAAGCTGCACCGGCATCACCGCCAGCAGACATGGCGTAAGTGCCAGTAGATCTGGCTAAGGCGATCGCAAATGGGGGCAGGAATGGGGGAAATTCCTTCATGCTCCTTCGTTAAGGTTTGATGATGCTCAGGGTATTTTCGGAACAATTCAGTAAAAAATAGAGAATATTCCGAGCATTCTGGGGAAATTATCAGTCATCGAGATTCGATCAGAAATCACAGAGGCACAGAGCGCACAGAGGGTTTTCTCCGTACGCTTTGCGCCTCTGTGGTTCCACCTTTAAAATTCCTGGTTTGCAGTCGTTAGATTCCCGCCAATCCTCCTGCGCAGAGCAGATAAGATAAAGGTTGTCCTGTTGCGCGAGAGCCGTTATGACTGCGACGACGCCTGCCCCTTTTTCGCCTGAAGAAATTGCTGATGAAGGGCTGAAGCCAGAGGAATACGACGAAATTGTGCAGCGGCTGGGTCGCCATCCCAATCGGGCAGAGTTGGGAATGTTTGGGGTGATGTGGTCGGAGCACTGCTGCTACAAGAATTCCCGTCCCCTGCTGAAGCAGTTTCCCACCGAGGGCGATCGCATCCTTGTTGGCCCGGGAGAAAATGCCGGGGTGGTGGATATGGGTGACGGGCTGCGGCTGGCCTTCAAGATCGAATCCCACAACCACCCATCAGCGGTGGAGCCGTTTCAAGGAGCGGCCACCGGGGTTGGGGGAATTCTGCGCGACATTTTTACGATGGGGGCGCGCCCCATTGCGGTGCTCAATTCCCTGCGGTTTGGCCAACTGGAGGATGCCCGGACGCGGCGGCTATTTTCTGGGGTGGTGTCAGGCATTTCCCACTACGGCAACTGTGTCGGTGTGCCGACCGTGGGGGGCGAGGTGTATTTTGACCCGGCCTATTCCGGTAACCCGTTGGTGAATGCCATGGCACTGGGCTTGATGGAGACGCCGGACATCGTAAAATCGGGGGCGTCGGGCATTGGCAATCCAGTGTTGTATGTCGGCTCGACCACGGGGCGGGATGGCATGGGTGGCGCGAGTTTCGCCAGTGCTGAGCTGAGCGAGGAGTCGGAGCAAGATCGTCCTGCCGTCCAAGTGGGCGACCCGTTTCTCGAAAAATCGTTGATCGAAGCTTGCCTTGAAGCATTTAAGACTGGAGCAGTGGCGGCAGCGCAGGATATGGGCGCAGCGGGGATTACCTGTTCCACATCTGAGATGGCAGCCAATGGCGGTGTCGGCATCGAGTTTGACCTGGATAAGGTGCCCGTGCGCGAAACCGGGATGGTGCCCTACGAATTTTTGCTGTCGGAATCCCAGGAGCGGATGCTGTTTGTGGCGCATGCGGGACGGGAGCAGGAGCTAATCGACATTTTTGAGCGCTGGGGTCTTCATGCCGTCGTGGCAGGCAAGGTGATTGCTGAACCCATCGTGCGGATTTTCTTCCAGGGCGAGGTAGCAGCGGAAGTTCCCGCCACCGCTCTGGCAGATAATACCCCGATCTATCAGCGGGAGTCCTTACCAGAACCACCGGAGTATGTGCAAACCGCCTGGGCTTGGAGCGAGGCACAGCTACCGGAGTGCGATCGCGCTGGAATTACCGTAGCAGGACAAACACAAACCTGGAGTCAAGTCCTCCTGCAACTGCTCGACAGCCCCATCATTGCCTCAAAACGCTGGGTCTACCGTCAATACGACCATCAAGTGCAAAATAACACCGTCATTTTCCCGGGTGGAGCCGATGCGGCCGTGGTGCGGTTGCGTCCCCAGGAAGGCGAGGTCGCAACAGAGCTGGCACACCGGGGCGTCGCGGCGACGGTGGATTGCAACGCCCGCTATGTTTACCTGAATCCCTTCGAGGGAGCGAAAATGGCGGTGGCTGAAGCCGCGCGCAACCTGAGTTGTGTCGGTGCAGATCCGCTCGCTGTTACTGACAACCTTAATTTTGGGAGTCCCGAAAAGCCCGTGAGCTACTGGCAGTTGGCAGAAGCGTGTCGGGGGCTGTCAGAGGCGTGCCGGGAATTGAGTACTCCCGTGACCGGGGGCAATGTCTCGCTCTACAACGAAACGCTGGATGCCACGGGCACCCCACAGCCCATCTATCCAACGCCAGTGGTGGGCATGGTGGGCTTGATCCCCGACATCCAGCAAACCTGCGGCATGGGATGGAGGAATGCCAATTCGCTGATCTACCTGCTGGGGGTTCCGGTGGATGAAGCCTCGGGAGCCGTGACCCTGGGAGCGTCGGAATATCTCGCTGTCATTCACCAAACGATCGCCGGGAAGCCACCCCAGGTCAATGTGGCATTGGAGAAAACCGTGCAAGCGGCTTGCCGAGAAGGCATTCGTCAAGGCTGGGTGCAATCGGCTCACGACTGCGCCGAGGGCGGACTCGTCGTAGCCTTAGCCGAATGCTGTATTGGGGGCGATCGCGGTGCCACCCTCTACTTCCCCGAAACTCTCCCCGAAACGCTACGCTACGACACCCTGCTGTTTGGGGAAACGGGTGCCCGCATCGTGGTTTCGGTTGATCCCAGTCATCAAGGGGATTGGGAAGCATTCTTAGCCAAACAAACCATGCCATGGAACCTCCTCGGCACCACCAACGCAACTTTGGATAGCCTGACCATTTCTGCCAACGAGCAATGGCTGATCAACCTCCCCCTCTCCGAAATGAAGACAGCGTGGGAAGAAGCGATCGCCCGCCGAATGAATGAGTAGGCTGGTTCCAGAACAACTCCCTGGCGGCTAACGTCACGGTGCGGCTTTCAGGCGTGGCTATTCGAGTGAAGTCCGCTGTCGTGGACTTCGAAAGTTTGAGGTTTGAGAACCCACGAAGGTGGGTTTCGTTCGGTTAGCCACGGTTGAAACCGCCGGACCTGCCGAACCTGAACTCAGCACACAACGCGTACCGTCTCAAGGCTGGGATCGCGGCATCCGGTAAAGGTCACGCCTGCTTGGCGCAGTATCTGGAGTCTGGCGATCGCCTCTCCCTCAATCCGTTCCCCCGGAAATAGGGCAGGAATTCCTGGCGGATAGGGGCAAACTAGTTCCGCCGCAATCCGTCCCACGGCAGCGGCCATCGGCACATCTTCTGTGTCGGAGAAAAAGGCCTCACGGGGAGAAATCTCACAGGTTTGCAGAGAATAATCCGGGGTGGCGTATTGGGGCAGCGGCTCTGGGATGTGGGGAGCGGTTTGGGTGGCGATCGCCTCAAATCCTTTCACCAGCCGATCGATATCCGCATCGGTATTGCCCAGAGTCAGAACGAACGTCAGGCTATGTAGCCCGGGAAGTTCGCACACCACCTGCCACTCTGCATCCAATTGCTCATCGACCTCAAAGCCGCTGCGCCCCAGGTGTCGCACATCGACAGTGAGCCGGGTTGGGTCGAGGTCGGAAAACCCCGGTTGGGGATGAGTAGGGCGATCGAGGAGGGCGAGATGGGGAAGTTGGGTGAGGCGATCGCGCGCCTGCTTTGCCCGTTCCACCGTTTGAGCCATTAATGCAAATCCCGACTCGGCCATCTGCTGCCGTGCCGCATCCAGCGAGGCCAGCAGTAAGAAGCTGGGGCTCGTGGACTGCACCAGCGTTAGCGCCGCCTGAACCCGCGCGGGTGAAATCCGCGAACCCTGGCTGTGGAGCATGGCTGATTGGGTCAGAGAACTCAGCACCTTGTGGGTTGACTGCACCACTAGATCCGCACCACTCTCCAGCGCTCCAGTAGGCAAGTCTGGATGGAAGGCCAAGTGCGCACCATGGGCTTCATCGACCAGTAGAGGAATGTTGTGTTGATGGACGAGATGGGCGATCGCCGCTACATCACTGCATACCCCATAGTAGGTGGGCGACACTAGCAACACCGCCTTGGCGTCTGGATGGGCACCGAGTGCCGTAGCGACTTGCTCCACGGCTACGCCATGGGCGATCCCCAACTGTGGATCCACTTCCGGTGTTAGGAAAATGGGCATGGCGCCCGAGAGGATGAGGGCGGCGATCGCCGATTGATGCACATTGCGCGGCAAGATTAGCTTGTCGCTCGGTCGGCAGGTCGCCAGCACCATCGCCTCGACTCCAGATGTTGAGCCATTCGCCAGAAACCAAGTTTGTTCCGCTCCGAAGGTTTGTGCTGCCAACAATTGCGCGTCCCGAATCACGCGCTCTGGGGCAAACAGGTTATCCAACTGCGGCAGCTCCGGTACATCGGCCCGAAACACGGCATCTCCCAATAATGCTTTCAGGTTGGGATGAATCCCCTGCCCCCGCTTGTGACCTGGCACGTAAAAAGGCGCATCATATCGGGATTTCAACCGTTGGAGGGCATTCAACAAAGGAGCTGAGTCAGGAGTCATTGCAGTGGAGGGAGGAACGCAGACGAACGCAGATGAACGCAGATGAAGTTAAACGTTGATGTCTAGAGCATGAAGGGAAGCGTCGCAGATGGAGAGAGGAACGCAACGCAGATCAACCCTCGGGTTCGTTAATGACTCAACCTGGGCTTAGGGCAGAAACCAAGAGATCAGACGGCTGCACTTCAGCAAAAGTCATTAACCATTTGTATTCAGGAACTGACTGCCGTGCTCACACCCCTTCCCTTCCCATCTGCGTCCATTCGCGTTTATCC
The DNA here is from genome assembly GCA_039819145.1 of Cyanobacteria bacterium J06638_22. Lineage (GTDB taxonomy): Bacteria > Cyanobacteriota > Cyanobacteriia > Elainellales > Elainellaceae > Vacuolonema. The sequence continues at coordinate 4,094 of JBCBSL010000248.1, read as the reverse complement.
GCGTTCTCAATTTTTCCCTTACGCGCTCAAACCCAAATCCCACGCCTGGCTCAACCAAACAATACCAACCACAAAGGCAGCGTTAGAAACAGCGTCAAGGTGGTGACAACGATGCTGCTGGCGATCAGCTCGCGATCGAGTTCGTATTCTTCAGCCAAAATCAATCCGGCGAACGCGGTCGGCATCCCTGCCATCAGCACCAGGGCGAGGCGTGGATTCGCCGATAGGTGTAAAGCCATCGCAATACAGCCCACCAGAAGTGGGATCCCGATCATCTTGATACTGGCAGGGATCAGTCCTGCCTTTAACCCTTGCCAGCCCTTGATCTGCCGCAGCCGAATCCCCATCAGCAGTAGAGCTGCCGGGATAATGACCCACAGCGAATAATGCAGCCCATCCTCAATCACCCACGGAAACGGAATGGAGCGGGTCAGCATCCCCAACGCAAAAGCCCAAAGTGAAGGAACCGTCAAAATATCGCGTAGGGTGGTGAACCAGGGATTTGATGCCTGGGGGCGACCATAGAAGCTGGCGAGGAAGACGCCAATGCCATAGGTGCCAATCACGTTATGGCTGACGCTGTAGAGAACAATCCAGCCCTGGAATGGCTCCGCAATAAAGTTGGGAGTCACAGCCAGCCCTACAAACCCCGTATTGCCGAGAATGGAGGAAATCATGAAACTCCCCCTTCGGGAGCCGATCGCCCACGGGTTTTTCCCCTGCTCGGTTTCATCCCCATCGGGACGAGTAGCCTGCCGTTCTAGGAACAGCAGGGCAAGGCTGGCGAGGCAAATACCGATGATGAGTCCGAGGATGGCGATCGCCGGAACTAGCCCCACCTGTGCCGAAAAATCCGTCTGCCGTGCCAGGGTGAAAATTTGCACCGGAACACCCACCCAATACAAGCTCCGTCCCAAAAAGCGCGGAAAGGAGTCGGGGAGAAATTTCACCAAAAACAAGCCCAGCCCGGTCCAAAATACCAAGGGCACATAGGCATGGAGCAGCGTATCCGTCATGGGCACTCAGGCACGATAGGACGACAGCTACGGAGATCACGCACTAAACGGAGTGTATCGGGTGCGCCGCCAAACGTCTAGCCGTCTCAATTACCTGTCGATTCAACGCTATCGGGAGCCGTTGTCTCTGGAACCAGCACTTCATCTTCGGTTGGTGCAACTGATTCTGTTGGTTCGACCGGAGCCACCGTCCCGGGTGTCTCGGTTTGGGTTCCTGGTGCTTCAGTTTGGGGGGAAGCCGATTGGGCATCATTGCCAACCGATTCAGGTGCAGCGGTTCCCAGCACGGTGATGTCCCGAATCCGCCAGGTTCCATCCTCGCGAACCATGTCATACCGCAGCCGCAGGCGCTCGCCGGGTGCGCCGTCAACCGCTTCTAATACGGTCGCTTCAACCTGTGCTTGGTCTGGCAATTGGGGATTGGGCGGAGACAACTCCACATCCGACACGTTGTGGCGATAGGTGCGAGCTTCGCCGGCCTGCTGCAACGACTGGGCAGCTTCCAATCGCTCAGCCAAAATGGTTCCAGTCAATACCGTTTGTAACTGACTCAAATCCCGCTCGGAGCCATTCGCCGCTGCTTTTGCTGCCAGCCATTGCTCAATCACCTGTTGTCCTGTCGCGGCAGTCATGGGCGCATCAGGGTCGGCAGCGGATTCCTCTGGCGTCGGTTCCGGTTCGGGAATGACGACGGGAGGTTCCATCAAGCTAATTTCTAGCTGCTCGCCGCGCAAACTGGGCCCACCAAAGACCGATCGCGTGATCCAGTTCCCCAGCAACCAGACGATGCTCAAGCCCAACATGCCTAGTGCAATCAAGAAGAGGATGCGATCGAGCCGGGGAGCACCCGCACGACCACCCGCACCGCTACGCATGGGGGGTGGAACGCGATTCGGGGGAGTCGGTGGCGGGGTGCGCCGAGATGTGGAGCGATCGCCCGATAGTCCTGGATCCCGATCGCCGGGATGCGATCGTCGACCGTTGCCGCCGCCGCTCAAACGCCCCTCTGGCGAGAGCTGCGCCACACGTTCTGCAGTTGGCACTGTGCTGCCCACTCCATTCGCCGCACTACCGGATTCCATGGTGGCGGTACCCATCGTTCGCCCGGTCGCATAGGCGGAAACGGGCTCACCAAAACTTGACCCTCGCCCCATCGGGCTTTCCTGAGGCTGGAATCGGCTACTCGGGGGTGCTCCCCGGAAGCTCGCGGCTTCAGACTCATTGGGCAACTCTTCTAGATAGGCTTGTACCTGCCCATCGGCAAAGTAATCTTTGAGCGAAGCTTCCTGATGCGCCAGGTCGCGGAAATGAGGGAACACCTCATCCTGCAACCAGCGCTCGCTATATAAGCAGAGGCCAGGCAACAAATCTGGGGAACCTTTGGAATGCTCCCGGATAAAAGCGATCGACTGCTGCTCTTGGCTAATTTCCAACGCGCGATTCGCCTCTTCGGTCTGCCCTAGCAACAAAGCACACACCGCCTGCTCTAAATGCACATCCTGGCGCGTACCCAGGCGCAACAGCAAGTGCTTGGCACGACGAACTAGAGCAGGCTGGCGGTAGGCAAACCCACGGGCGAGCAACGCATAAATGGCTAAGTAAGTGGCAACGGCCGACGGGCGGCGAGCTTCGGCCTCAAACAGAGCCTGCTGCTCAGCGGTCGTGAGGTATCCCCGCAACTGCTGGATAAACCGCAGAAAATCATCGACACTCAACCCCGACTGGTCATTGCCATTGCCATCAATGCCACCGCGCTCCTGGAGCATGTCTTGAAGCAGCGTCAACCCCTGCTTTCGCTCCTGCTCGTTAGACGTAGAAAGCGACAGCAATTCTAGAATCCGGTAGGGTCGCAGCTTAAACAAATCCGATTGCATTTCGCTGCGGACGGTGGCAAACATGCCCTCGCGTAATAGCAGATTCTGCCCCGATTCTAGGGAAGTCGCGGCACTTTCATACTGGCCTTGCTGCCACTGCTCACGCCCCAACTCCAGGTATGCGAGGGACAGGGTGAGCAACACATCTGAGCGTGCCACATCAAATTGCCCCGGCTGGCCGACGGGTAGCGCCGCGCTGCCTGTAAGGTAAGGGCGCCCCAGCTTTAAGACCAGCTCGTATTCGCCTAGCTCCAGCAATACAAGCAATGCGCCCACAATTTGGGCGTCCTGAATTTCAATAGACGAGGCGTAGGGATCGGCATCCGCGCCGAAGATGGATTCCCCACTGGCGCCACTCTCTGCCGATCGATTAAGGAAGGTTGCGTCGTAGCGCCGCCGCTGCTCGGGATCAGATAGCACACTGTAGGCTTCATCCAACAGTTGTTTCCGAGCGGCGATCGCCGCTTCAGAATATTCACGGCGGGGCAGCTGCATGGCGCGATCGCGGTGCGCCTGCTGCAACTGCTCAGCCGTTGCCTGAATTGGCAAGCCTAAAATCCGGTAGTAATCTAGCGGGATCCTCACGATTCAGTTTTCCCCAGTTTTCTATTAACCATTTGGCGGGCATTTATTCGGGGTTGACGGCCACTTCTTGGTCTTGCTCAGGCGAGCATACTGTCGAAGCGAAGAGCCTTGCATGGGACGGAGTCAACGTCAGCACACAGTTCTCCTAAGCCTCACCATCTCCCTATTTCCCAGTCGCTATACAAATTGAAACCAAAAATTCAATAACCAAGCTTAAAGAGTAAACCTGATCTAACCGTAATGATATCTGCGCTTAACCTGGATGCTGAAATATTATCTGATGTGGCCGATTCACAATGAATACTGGAAGGGCTACCTGCGCCAACACATCTAGACCGATATAACGGTACAGTCCCCAAATTCGCCTTTCACCCTGCTCAGCAATGTACTCATCAGCATACAGAAATCTAAAGAAATTTCCACAAGTCTTCACATCCGTTTGGAAATGTCCGAGCGGTCGGGCGACTGATCCCTCCATCCAGTATGCCATCAGCTTCTCAAGCATTTTCAGGATCGGTGCCTGAGCTCTCTAACGGTACGATCGCTTGACAGTGCGATCGCCTCAGGAGTCAAGGAACCGTAAGACCCGCATCCGCCTTGTCGGATGCAGAAGCTCAAC
>JBCBSL010000247.1:0-9023 GCA_039819145.1 Cyanobacteria bacterium J06638_22 | reverse complement strand
AGGGAGATAGGTAACCCTAGACTCCCTTACCTCCCCCCTCACTCAATCCTTTCACCCTCAGACCTTTGACCAATCACTTACCTCCCCCCTCCAAAGGAGAAAATCATGACTGAGAACACCAATCCCCAAGTGCCGGAGAATGCTGGTCAACCCGGCAAAATCCAAGATCACTTCGAGCTGTTCCAAACCGAAACCTATCAGGATCTGTTTGCTTATAAGCGCCAATTTGAAGGCGCCCATGATCCTGAACTCGTGACTCAAACCGCTGAATGGACTAAAACCTGGGAATATCGCGAAAAGAACTTTGAACGGGAAGCTCTGACAATTAATCCAGCCAAAGCTTGCCAACCCCTCGGTTCCCTGTTTGTTGCGGCTGGCTTTGAAGGTACTCTGCCCTACAGCCACGGTTCTCAAGGATGTGTGGCCTATTTCCGGACCCACCTCACCAGAAACTACAAAGAGCCCTTCCAAGCTGTTTCTTCCTCGATGACTGAGGATGCAGCGGTATTTGGTGGCCTCAACAACCTGAAGCAGGGTTTGCAGAACTCCTACGAACTCTACAAGCCCAAGATGATCGCCCTCTGCACCACCTGCATGGCTGAGGTCATCGGGGACGATATTGGCGCATACATCACAACGGCGAAGAACGAAGAGATGATTCCTGCGGATCTCCCCGTTCCGGCAGCTCACACCCCCAGCTTTGTTGGTTCCCACATCACGGGCTACGACAACATGCTGGTAAGCATCCTCAAGACGCTGACAAAAGACAAGAAGGCTGAAACCACTAACGGCAAGTTCAATTTCAACCTGGGCTTCGACCCCTATGTTGGCAACATCCGTGAGATGAAGCGCATCTTGGGCTTGTTCGGCATCGACTACACCATCCTGTCTGACAACTCTGACACCTTTGATTCTCCCAACACAGGCGAATTCAAGATGTATAACGGGTTGACCACATTGGAAGAGGCGGGTGATTCCATCAATGCGGAAGGGACTTTCTTCTTCCAGAAATACACCACGCCCAAGACCCAGGAGCTGATCACCAAGGAGTGGGATCAGAAGACCTACAACTTCCGTCCCTTTGGCATTAAGGGTACTGACGAATTCTTGATGGCATTGTCGGCGGTTACGGGTAAAGCCATTCCTCAGGAACTGCAGGATGAGCGGGGTCGTGCGGTAGACGCTATGACAGACTCCCAAGCCTGGATCCACGGTAAGCGTGTTGCCCTCTACGGCGACCCAGATCATGTCTTTGGCATCACTCAATTCTTACTCGAAATGGGTGCTGAGCCGGTTCATATCGTTGTCACCAACAGCAACCCCGACTTCGAGGCTGAACTGCGCGAAGTGTTGACCAACAGCCCTTACGGCCAAGAGGCTACCATCTGGGGCAAGAAGGATCTATGGCACCTGCGCTCATTGATGTTCACGGAGCCAGTCGACCTGCTGATCGGCAACTCCTACGGCAAGTACCTGTGGCGTGACACCAAGACTCCCCTGGTGCGGATCGGCTACCCGATCTTCGATCGCCACCACATGCACCGCTATCCCACGTTGGGCTACCAGGGCGCGATCAACCAGTTCAACTGGATCGTCAATACGATTCTGGACGAACTCGATCGCCAAACCATCATCCCAGCGAAGACCGACATCTCCTTCGACTTGATTCGCTAAATTCACTGGGGGCGCACCCCAGTGCGCCCCTCCCTCTCGTTTTCCCTGTTTTTCTCACACCGTTCCACAGACTCCTTCCCTGCACGCTTCTTACGGAGACTCCCACATGCGCCTCAGTGAAGAAATCGAAATCGACTCCCCGCCTGTCTATGACATGGGTCAACGGGTAAAAGTCCGCAAGCTGATCCGCAATGACGGCACATTTCCTGGCAAGGATATCGGGTTTCATCTCGCCAAGAAAGGCGACATCGGCTATATCGTCGGCATCGGCACGTATCTGCAACGCTCCTACGTTTACTCGGTGCATTTCTTGGAATCCAACTACGTTGTTGGTTGTCTCAGCAAAGAACTGGAGTTGGCCGAAGACCACAAGCCGCTAATCGAACAGGTTGAGTGGTAAGGCGGCAACACTGCCAATCGCATTCGCCTCCCAACCGCATTCGTTTGATATCGTCCCCCGTTGCTTCGATGAGTTAAAAGGTTCCAATGGCTCTTCTATCGCCCGTCTCTCACTCTCATCCCCACACCCATACCCACGTCCACCCAATTACCGCAACACCGGGTCAGCGATCAGGAGGTGGGCTCCTCAAACCGCTGCGCAAATGGATTGATCAGATAGCTGTGCGCGATCGCCGTTTTGCCCACCTGATCTGCCGCGTTATCCCCTGTTGCTGTCCCTTCGAGCGCGACATTTCCTTGTTTGGGCACACCTTCCACATCCCCCCCCTGTGCAAACTCAATCCGGTGTACGACGAATTGGTGAACCTGCGGTTTCGTGCCCTTTCGTATCTGGCCGATGACTGTGGCGAAGACATCAATCGGTATATCTGCTAGTCCAGATAGTTGCTAGTCCAGACAGCTACTAGCTCATGAAGCTGCAACGTCGAGCCATTCCCTTTCTTATCTTTATCCTTACTCTTCTGATATGCCCTCACCTAAGCCAGGGCATTTTCGTTCATTCCCCTCAACTCGCCTGCTATCCCTCAAATCTCATACCCGCCTAGTTTCCCTAACCCCTGCTTTCCGATCTCCAACCCCTCATTTTCCCAAGTGCCATGACGACCAAAGCCAAAATGAGTGACCTCCTGACCCAACCGGGTTGCGAGCATAACCACGCGAAAACGGGCAAGGGACATAACAAAGCCTGTCAGCAGCAAGCCAAGCCAGGAGCCGCCCAGGGTGGCTGCGCTTTCGATGGAGCCAGCATTACCCTTGTGCCTATCACCGATGCAGCGCACCTGGTGCATGGCCCAATCGCCTGTGCAGGCAACTCTTGGGGCGGGCGAGGCAGCTTCTCCTCCGATTCGACCCTCTACAAGATGGGTTTCACCACCGACTTGAGTGAAAACGACATCATTTTCGGAGGCGAGAAGAAGCTCTACAAAGCGATTCAGGCTGTGCAAGAGCGCTATGCTCCGGCAGCGGTGTTTGTCTATTCCACCTGCGTCACGGCTCTGATTGGCGATGACCTGGATGCGGTGTGCAAAGCAGCTTCAGATAAGGCTGGCATTCCCGTCATCCCCGTCAATTCCCCCGGCTTTGTGGGCAGTAAAAACCTGGGCAACCGCCTCGCCGGAGAATCATTGCTGGATCACGTCATCGGTACCGCAGAACCGGACTACACCACCCCTTACGACATCAACATCATTGGCGAATACAACATCGCGGGGGAGCTGTGGTGCGTGCTGCCGATATTTGAGCGGTTGGGCATTCGGGTGCTGTCCAAAATGACCGGTGACGCCCGCTACGAGGAAGTGACTTACGCCCATCGCGCCAAACTGAATGTGCTGATTTGCTCAAAAGCGCTGATCAACCTGGCCGACAAGATGCAGCAGCGCTATGGCATCCCCTACATCGAAGAGTCGTTCTACGGTGTGGCGGACATGAACAACTGTCTGCGCCATATTGCCGAGAAACTGGGCGACCCGGCATTGCAAGAACGGGTGGAGGCGTTAATTGCCGAAGAACAGGCACAACTAACGCAGCGTTTGGCGCCCTATCGTGAGCGCCTCCAGGGTAAGCGCGTGGTGATCTACACCGGAGGTGTCAAAAGCTGGTCGGTAATTTCGGCAGCACAAGACCTGGGCATGCGCGTGATGGCCACCAGCACCCGCAAGAGCACCAAAGACGACAAAGCTCGCATCAAGGAATTGCTGGGCAAAGACGGCGTCATGATGGAAAAAGGCGGCGCGGTTGAACTGCTCAAGGTCATCCGCAAAACCAACTCCGACCTACTCATTGCCGGAGGCCGCAGCCAGTACACCGCCCTCAAAGCCCGTGTACCCTTCGTCCACATCAACCAGGAGCGCCACAATCCCTATTCCGGCTACCACGGCCTGGTCGAGTTTGCCAAAGAAATCGACAAGAGCCTACACAATCCGGTGTGGGAAGAAGTGCGGCGCGTGGCTCCCTGGGAAGACAGCACGGACGAGGAGAGTGTGACGGGTAACGATCGCTCGGAGCCATCACCCGAGGCGACATCGGACACCACAGAGACTAATCCTTCGACGACAACGTTGTCCCCTGAGACCGCCACCACTAAGGTGATTGCAAAACGGAAGGCGGTCACCGTCAACCCCCTGAAACAGAGTGCGCCGTTGGGAGCGGCGATCGCGTTTCTGGGGGTGCGGGGAGCCATTCCCCTCTTCCATGGCTCCCAGGGTTGCACGGCCTTTGCCAAAGTCTTGCTCGTGGGTCATTTCCAGGAATCGATTCCGCTGGCTACCACTGCCATGAGCGAAGTTAACACGGTTCTGGGTGGCGACGACAATGTGAACTCGGGCATCACAACGGTGATTGAAAAGTCAAAGCCGGAGATGATCGGGCTGTTCACCACGGCACTCACCGAAACCCGTGGCGACGATATGGAAGGAATTCTCCGCCAGTTTCGCAAGGAGCATCCTGAAATTGAGCAGCCCATCGTTTTCGCCTCAACGCCCGATTACAAGGGCAGCATGGAGGACGGCTATGCGGCAGCGGTGGCCAGCATGATGCGCAGCCTGCCTGAAGCTGGTGAGGTGAATCCGCAACAAGTGACGCTGCTGATCAGCTCGGCCTATGGCCCCGGCGATGTAGAAGAGCTAAAGGAAATCGTCGAAGCCTTTGGGTTGGAGGCGATCGCCGTTCCGGATCTGTCTACCTCGCTGGATGGGCACTTGGAAGATATGGAGTACACCGCCACCGCCACGGGTGGAGTATCGGTGCCCCAACTGCGCTCCATTGGGCAATCGGCCTTCACCTTCGCCCTAGGTGGCAGCATGAGCAAAGCCGCCGCCATCCTCACCGAGCGCTTTGGCACCCCCACCGAAACCTTCCCGCAGTTGACGGGTGTGGAAGGGTGCGATCGCTTCTTCCAGGCCCTTTCGAGCCTGAGTGGTCGCCCCGTGCCTGCCAAGTATCTGCGGCAGCGGCGACGGGTGCAGGATGCGTTGCTCGATAGCCACTTCTTCTTTGGGGGCAAACGGGTGGCGATCGCCCTGGAGCCGGATCAGCTCTACTCCCTGGCCTGGTGGTTCCATTCCACGGGGGTCGCGGTGCAAGCGGCGGTCACACCAACCAAGTCACCCCTGCTGAAGCAGTTGCCTCTGGAGCAAGCCTACATCGGCGACCTGGAGGATCTTGAGGATCTGGCGAATGGAGCCGACCTGTTGGTCGCCAACTCCAAAGCCAGACCCACCGCGAAACGCCTCAACCTGCCCTTGTATCAGCATGGCTTCCCCATTCTGGATCGCTTGGGCAATGGGCAACGCTGCACCGTTGGCTACCGCGGCACCCTCAACCTGATCTTTGAACTGGGCAACCTGTTCCTCGAAATGGATCAGACCCGCAGCCACGAGCTGGTGCATCAGTGGCGGCGCGGCGAAACGGGCGAGTAAACCTTTTTCCTCCAATCGCGTATCAAGGAGCGTTTTTATGAAAATAGCGTTTGCAACCAGCGACTCAACCCATGTCAATGCCCACTTTGGCTGGGCTCCCAAACTCGATGTGTACGATGCCACCCCCGATGGCTACACCTTTCTCGAGAGCCGCACCTTTGGTGGCGACCTCAAGGAAGACGGGGATGAAGACAAGCTAGAGCCTAAGGTCAAAGCTCTACACGACTGCACCATTGTCTATGTCTCAGCCATTGGCCCCAGTGCCGCAGCTCGTCTGATCAACCAAAACATTACTCCCGTGAAGGCCGAGGTCGAGAACGAAGAAATTACATCAACGCTCGATCACCTGGTGCAAATCTTGCAGGGCAGTCCCCCCCCCTGGCTTCGCAAGGCTCTGCAACAAGACCAAAAACATAATTTCGAAGCCACGTTCGATGACGATTTTGAAGAAATTGAAGAAGAGGTACTGGTATGACCGCATTGAATGGAGTAGCGCCCGCTGTTAGTACAGAAACGTCGCCGTTTTTACAGGCGATTGTGCAACAAATCCGTGCAAACGATACGTTTGGCACCTATCGCAATTGGAACGACGATTTGCTGCTCAAGCCCTATGTGATTCCTAAAAAACAACGGCGGGAGATCACCCTGGAGGGCGCCGTTGATATTGCAACCACGAGCCGCATTCTAGCCTTTTATCGGGCGATCGCCGCTCGGATTGAAATCGAAACTGGCCAACTGGCTCAAGTTGTTCTTGATATCAACTCCGAGGGATTTGGATGGGCCATCATCTTTTCGGGACGGCTCATATTAGTTCTCAAAACCCTCCGTGACGCCCATCGCTTTGGCTTTGACACCATCGAAAAACTCAATGATGAAGGAGAAAAACTCATTCAAAAAGGCGTGGATCTAGCCAAAGCCCATGCCGACGTTTGCGACCTCTAAAGCCATTACACCCAGCCAACGTTGTTACGTCCAACACAACGTTACACCGAGAACAAGCAAGCATTAATTAGGTCATCCTTTCGATCATCGCTATTGATGCTTGCCCCCCTTGCTTCCCAGTTTCATTCCCAAACGCACTATGTCACCAACGACTGCAGAACCTTCAACCATTGATGAGTTGAAAAAACGGATCAAAAAGCTCAACAGCAAAGCCGGGCAAATGAAAATGGATCTCCATGACATTGCCGAAGGACTACCCGCCGACATGGATCAATTGCCCGATGCGGCAGCAAAAACCTACGAGATCTACTGTCAGTTGCGGGACTTAAAGAACCAACTAAAAGAACTGGAGGCACAGCCATGACGCCCTATACCCTAGAACAGTTTCATCTCCTACGCGATGCCGAACAATACTTTGAATTTTTCGACCTACCCTACGACCCCAAAGTCGTGAGTGTTAATCGTCTACATATCCTGCGGAAGTTTTCGACCTTGATGGAAGACGTCGAAGCCAAAACCACTGGCGAAAGCGAGACCCTAGAAGGGCTGCGTAGTGCGCTAAGTCAGGCTTACAGTACATTTCTGACCTCATCATCTGTGGACGAGAAGCTGTTCAAAGTCTTTCAGGACAGGCCAAAAAATGTCGTCATGATGTCTGACATCACCGTTGAATAATCGGCCAAACCAATCATCGATTCGGTGCATTATTGGTCAAACTGGTTTTCTCGTATCCTTAACCCTTTTCTTTATCCCTAGTATCCCTAACCCTTTCCTTTATCCCTAACCCTCTTTCCTCCCGACCTTATCCGTGCTTCGCTCCATCCACCTACCCACGCCACCATGGAACCCCTCACGCCTACGGAACAAGAGCGCTATCGTCGCCAGATGATGCTTCCTGGCTTCACGGTCGAGTCGCAGCAACAGCTCAAAGCTACGACAGCCCTGGTCACGGGTGTTGGCGGCTTAGGCGGCACCGCTGCACTGTATTTGGCCGCTGCCGGAGTTGGCAAACTCATCCTGGTACGCGGTGGCGATCTGCAACGGGACGACATGAATCGGCAAATCCTGATGACCGATGATTGGGTGGGTCAACCCCGTGTCTTCAAGGCTCAGGAAACGCTGCAAGCCTTTAACCCTGACATCGAAATCGAAGCGGTGTACGAGTATGTCAGCGCTGAGAACATCGATGTATTGGTGCAGCGCGCCGACATTGCTCTCGATTGTGCCTTCGACTTTGCTGAGCGGGATTTGCTGAATGCGGCCTGCGTACGCCATGGTAAGCCCATGATCGAAGCGGCGATGAATGGCATGGAAGCCTACCTCACAACTATCGTGCCGGGACAAACCCCCTGCCTCACCTGCCTCTTTCCGGAAAAGCCAGAGTGGGATCGCTGGGGCTTCGGGGTGCTCGGAGCCGTGTCAGGAACGCTGGCCTGTCTGGCCGCTCTGGAAGCCATCAAACTGCTCACCCACTTGGGCGAACTGTTGATGGGGCAATTGCTAACAATGGATTTGGCACGGGCAGAGTTTGCCAAGCGGCGTCCCTACCATGACCCGAATTGCCCCGTGTGTGGCGATCGCACCCGACAAACCCTTTCCACCCAACTTTCCACTATCGCTACGCCCAGCCGCTCAATTGCTTCCCGTTGAATTCAAGCACTGCTTATGCCCTGGTTCCCGCTAATGATGTTTGGACTGGCACTCGCCTCCTGGCGATTCACCCAAAATCATGCCGACGATGTCGGCAGACTACTCGGGGGGGTTTCTAGCTTTGCCTTTTTGATCATTGCTCTCCTCAAAACCCCTTTCTTCTTGCAAGCGATTATGCTGGGCGGCCTCCTCTTTTTCCCGACCTGTTCGGGTGGCGATCGCACCCTTAAACCCTCCTGTCCTCGCTTTTGCATCCACCGCCGTCAATGCGAACGACCACCCGAAACCTCGTTCCACTAAGACCATCCGCTATCCATTCCATCCACCCACTCCCAAGGAGCATGCTATGACTGTTACCCTCACCGAAAGCGCCGAGCGTCACCTCTTCCACTTCATTAGCTCTATCCCACAGGGCGATGGCGATCGCGGTATCCGCCTCGCGGCTAAAACCGGGGGGTGCAACGGCTATGAATACGACATCAAAGTTGCAACCGGGCCAAAACCCGACGATGAAGTGACCCAGTCTGGCCGCCTCAAGGTTTTTGTTGATCCCCAAAGTGCGCCCATCCTCAACGGCATGGTCGTGGACTATGTGGATGGCCTGCTCGAAAGCGGCTTCAAATTCCAAAATCCCAACGCCACACAGACCTGTGGCTGCGGCAAGTCTTTTGATGCTGGCGACTGTACTCCCACAGCCGTGCCCTGTAGCTAGGGCAAAACCATCCAGCATCTCAACTCATTCCCTAACCCTTTCCTAACCCGTTGTTTCGACGAACCGATTCGGTAACCATTTCCAACCTATTCCAGAATCTATCCTGTTTCACTGAGAGGAGTTTTACCATGACGACATTCCAGGTTCATCTCATCAACAAGAAGCGTAAG
>JBCBSL010000246.1:0-9054 GCA_039819145.1 Cyanobacteria bacterium J06638_22 | reverse complement strand
GGCGGGCTTAGCCCGCCGCCCCTCTCTCTGGGATTTTATTTTCTGGCTAATCCCTAACCGCGTCATTTTGCAAAAGCGGGTTGAGCAAGGCTGAACATGTTGTCCGAGCGAGGAAGCGTCCTAGATGGATGCAACGCCCGTTTGCGCTGTCGAGCTGAGCGTGTTGGGGAGAGAGGATTCTAGCAGGTAGGCTTCAGCCTGATAAATCGGCAGGTCAAAGCTGAAGGTGGTGCCAACACCGACTTCACTGCTCAGTTGAATGCGGCTCTGGTGCTTGTCCATAATGTTGCGGACAATGGATAGCCCCAGCCCCGTTCCTTCGAGGGTATGGACGCGATTTTCGACTCGATAGAAGCGATCGAAGATGGCCTGCTGGTCTTCCGGCGCGATACCGATGCCCGTGTCGGCCACTTCAATCCGCACATGGGTCGGCTCGGCCGTTGTATGGTCTTCCGGTGGCAGTTGATAGGCTCGAATCACCACCTTACCGCCGTTCTCGGTAAATTTCAGGCTATTACCCAGGAGGTTGTTGAAGACTTGCAACAGCAAATCGTAGTTGCCGAGAACATGAGGCAGCTTGGGTTCCACCTCTTTCTGCAACTCGATGCCCTTGTCCCGAGCGTTGAGTTGGTGAGTGCGGAGGGTTTGCTCAATGTTTTGGCTGAGATCGACGGCATCGAAGTGGTAGCGCTTGCCCGATTCCAGACGCGATAGATCGAGCACATCGTTGACCAGCCGGGTCAGGCGATCGGTTTCTCGGTTGGCTGTTTCCAGAAACTCTTGCTGTTCTGAGTGGCTCAGGTCTTCACCATACTCATGCAGGGTTTCAATGAAGGATTTGATGTTGAACAGGGGGGTGCGCAGTTCGTGGGAGACGTTGCTGATGAACTGACTCTTGGCTTCGTTGAGTTCTGTTTCGCGGGTGATGTCTTGAACGGTAATGGCAATGCCTCGGAGATGCTCACGGGCTTGATCCAGCACCGTCGTCAGCCAGATGCGGAGGGTGCGCTGGGTTGCACCAGGGATCGTGACGCAGAAGCCCGCCCCTTCGCGATCGCGCATCGGCTCTCCTTCACCCGGCTCCTCAGAATCTGAAATATTGGTCGCCTCATCCAGCAATTCAGACAGTTGCCCCTGCATGGCTTCGGGCACGTTCTCTAATACTGGATGACCCAGAACTGTATCGTTATTATCCCAGCCGAATACCTTGCGTGCCGTGGGATTGACCAAAACAATGTTGAGAGAGCGATCGAGCAGAATTGCACCATCGGCGATGGTCGACACCAGCGTTTCGAGCTTCGCCTTCTCCGCTGTCAATTCCTCAATGTTCTGCTCCTCATAGCTGGCCAACCGCTTGGCCATTTCGTTGAAGTTGAGGATGAGTTCCCCGAGTTCCCCACCCAGGGGTAAATCGATCCGCTGCTTAAAATTCCCGGCAGCGATGTTTTTCACTCCCATCAGCAGTTCCTTGATGGGTTTGGTGATCGTCAGGGCATTGAACACCGCCCCCAGGATGACCATGACCCATATGGAAACAAACACGGCGATGGTGACATCCCGAGTCAAGTGCGAGGAGGTAACGACTGTGGGGTTGGGGTTGGTGCCAATGGCCAACACACCCAAGTATTCCCCGTTGTAGTTGATGGGCACGAACACATCGGTGACTTCGCCATCAGGGGTGAGGTGCTGGCGCACCATCGGATACAGCGAGTCGGGGGAAAAGTTATCAGGCAACTGCATCCGCCGCCGAATGGTGAGGGAGTTTTGTACCTCTGACTGAGAGTAGGGAATGCCAAAGTAGATGTCGCCGTTGGCATCGGCGAACAGCATGTAACGAACGTTAGACGTGTTGCGATAAAACTGCTGAGAAAATTGAGCCAGTTCCGAAAGATGATTCTCCCCAATCATCGGGGTGACATTGGTGGCTAACAAGACGCCCAAATCTCGACCGAAGCGCGTGTCATGGATGCGGGCATCTTGCTGGATGGAGTTGACGGCCCAGAAGGTCAAACCGCTCATGAGCAGCGACACAGCCAGGGTTCCGATCGCCATCAGTTTAGTCTGAAGGGTAAATTCAGACCACCAGTGATGAAGGATTTGACGCAGTTGCTTGAGAAGAGCAATCAAGGCTAATACTATCTAGGAATGGCATGAGCCTATCTTATAGCAGCTTTGAGGATTGTCCTAGCGAGAGCCTGAGAGATTCCCAGGGCGATCGCCACCACGTAGCAGGACTTGCCTAAACGCCACCGCGAGATAAAGCACCTCCCTATAGCATAATTCCTGCTGGAAAGATGGGGGGAATCAGCGAAGCATTACGACATCAGGGCTTACGAAGTTTGATGATTTTTGGGGCACTCTGCGCCCCAAAAATCATCAAACTTCTTTGGTTTTTCGTGTTCAATGCGTAATATCAAATCCGGTTGAAGAACCCAACTATCATTTGTGCCCGCTGCGTTGCAGCGGGCACAAATGATAGTTGGGTTTTATGGCTATTTAACCGGACTTGATATAAGTCCTATAAATTTCAGGTTGGCAGGGAGCGGATGCGATGGCCAATATCCCGACGATAGTAGATGTCATTAAAATGGATCGCCGCCAGGGCATCGTAGGCATGGGCGATCGCCGCCTCAAAGTCTTTCCCTGTCGCCGTGACCCCCAACACGCGCCCCCCGTCGGTCACCACCTGTCCGTCCACTTCCTTGGTTCCGGCCTGAAACACAACACCGCCGTTTGCTTCCGCTTCAGGGATGCCCGTGATGCAATCGCCCTTGCGGTAGGAGCCGGGGTAGCCTCCCGCTGCGGCGACCACACAGGCTGCTGCGGCCTCTTTCCATTGCAAGGGAGGCAGTTCGCCCAGGCGTTGCTGAATGCAGGCCAACATCACCTCATCCAGGGGCGTTTCAAGGAGGGGCAGCACCGCCTGAATTTCCGGATCCCCAAAGCGACAGTTGAACTCCACCACACTGGGATCGCCGTCTGGGGAAATCATCAACCCGGCATACAGCACACCCCGATAATCGATCTGGCGATCGCGCAAGGTGGCCAAGGCCGGTTCCAGTACTTCCGCCTGTACCCGCGCCATCAATGCTGGCGGCACGATGGGGGTTGGGGCATAGGCGCCCATTCCGCCCGTGTTGGCTCCTGTATCCCCTTCACCAACTTGCTTATGATCCTGCGCAGGCAGCAGCGGGCGGATGGTGAGGCCATCGGTAATGGCCAGCACCGATGCTTCTTGCCCGACCAAAAATTGCTCAACAACGACCCGCTGTCCGGCTTCCCCAAACTGCCCACCAAAAGCCGCTTCCACAGAGGCGATCGCCTCCTCAATGGTTTGCGCCACGGTCACCCCTTTTCCAGCAGCCAACCCATCGGCCTTGACCACAATCGGAGCAGATTGGTCGCGGAGATAGGCGATCGCGGCTTCCACTTGGGTAAAGACAGCGGAAGCCGCCGTCGGAATCCCGGCAGCCGCCATCAACTCCTTGGCCCACGCCTTACTGGCCTCGATCTGTGCTCCAGCTTGGTTGGGCCCAAACACAGCGATTCCCTTGGCTTGCAGAAAGTCGGTAATTCCCTCGGCGAGGGGAGCTTCGGGGCCAATGACCACTAGCGCTACTCCAGCCTCCGCCACACACTCGGCAATCCCCGCAAAATCGCTCACGGCCAGCGGCACATTGCGGCAGTTGGGCAGCGTTGCGGTACCCCCATTCCCTGGTGCAACTAGAACCTCCGAGACCGTGGGCGATCGCAACAAGCCCCATGCCAGCGCATGTTCCCGCCCTCCATTGCCAACCACCAAAACCTTCACACCCATATCCTCCTAACCGTTCGCCTTACCTCAAGCCTTCTCTCGCACTACGCGCTGAGGTAAAACCCAATCATTTTTGGAAAGCCCCACAGCGCGGAGCTTTCCAAAAATGATTAATCCTAATCTCGATGCGCAAAGCTATATTATCCCACCACTCTTTCGCACAAAATCGGACGCGACGGAAACAACCGGAACCCTTCCTGTCGTCTTGGAAAGAAGAAGCAAAATCTGCTGTACGCTCTTTAGAGGCAATGCAATTCGGAAACGTGCCGACAGCCTATTTTTGCAGGGCGGTGCCCTTCAACTGCGCTCAGGGCACAAAGCCTTCGACTGCACCCAGGTCACGAAGCCTTCGACTGTGCTCAGGACACAAAGTACGTTCTTCAGCTATGCTCGGGCAAGAAACGGAGAGCTGGCTGAGCGCAGTCGAAGTCAGCTTGTGTACAAGGTTCCGTTTAAACCGAACCTTTGTGCCTTGGTGACTTTGTGGTTCAACGATCCAACTTGAGAATGGTGATGATACAACGGGCAACACACAGCAAACCATCTGG
The DNA here is from genome assembly GCA_039819145.1 of Cyanobacteria bacterium J06638_22. Classification (GTDB taxonomy): domain Bacteria; phylum Cyanobacteriota; class Cyanobacteriia; order Elainellales; family Elainellaceae; genus Vacuolonema. The sequence continues at coordinate 4,692 of JBCBSL010000246.1, read as the reverse complement.
CCAACCGCTACAGCGCTGGGTGCGGTTGATGGCGATCGCCCTCCCGCTCATCAGTTGTCTGCTCATGTCCCCCGTTCTTGCCCAGGAAGACGATGAAGAGGACGAATTTGAGCCTAATCCGCTGGAATTGACCGAACCGGATCCGCTATTGCCCGAACCTGTGGTCGATCGCCCTCTCAGTCCGCTGGAGCGCTACGAACTCCGGCTGGCTCTTAATCGATTGAACCGAGAAGCCCAAATTGCCTTTGCGGCGGGGCAAACAAGTCGAGCCTTTGAAATTTGGAATCGGGAACTGCGGCTACGACGGGTGCTGGGCTACGAGGAAGAAGTTCCTGCCTTAGCGCGCGTTGGTACCTTTGCCTGGCAAGAAAACGTGCCCCGTCAAGTGCGCATCATCACCGAACGCCTGCTGGTCATCGAACAGGACTTGCAGCTGCAACAGCCCCTCGATTTCGGGATGCTGCTGACCATTGCCGACAGCTACCAGGTGATGCGCGCCTATGACCCAGCCGTGCGGCTCTATGGACAAATCTTGGAACAGGCACGGTTAGAGGGCGATTTGGCAACGGAGGAATCCACCATGATTTCCCTAGCCGATTTGCACTTAGGGTGGTTTGCGTATCCCGAAGCTGCTGAAATTTATGAGGAATTACTGCGGCGGGCACGGCAGCGGGGCGACCAATTTCAAGAAGAGGAATATCTGAATCTGCTGAGCTATGCCTATCAGCAGGGGGATCAGCACGAAGAAGCGGTGGGCATTCTGCTACAACTGGTGGAGTGGTACCGAGAACTCGATCCCATTCGCATCCCCATGCTACGGATCGACCTGGGCAACAGCTACAAGGAACTGGGGCAAAACGCCCAAGCCGCTACCAGCTACCAAGAAGCTTATGTCACCGCTCTGTCTCAGGAGCAGTATGGCTATGCGACCGATGCCCTGACCCAGCTCGCGAATTTGTATATGGCGCTCGATCGCCCCGATGATGCACTGGTGGTCTATCGACTCCGCATCACGGTCGAGGCGGAAGCCTACGATCGCCTGGGAACAATGGAAACCCTGGCCAGCATTGGCGAAATCTATCGCGATCGCGGCAACACCCAGCGGTCAATTGTCCACTTCCGACAGGCCCTCGCCCTTGCTCAGGAACTCGGCTACCCCGCCCGCATCAATTACTTCACCGAACAAATCATTGCGCAGCAGCAGGGACGCCCGGATAGTGCTGGGGAAGAAGCGCAAGCGGAACAGTCGCTGCTAGAGATTTTGACCCCTGCACCGCGCCAAGGGAAGTTCGCTCAACTGTTGTATGGCGAACCAACTGAGGAAGAGTTATTCCCCTAATACCGAATCAGAGGGTGAAGGATTGAGCAGGCGATCGCTCTTGTTCTCAATCGATTAATTAATCGGTTGAGGTCGTCGTCTGTCATGATTTAGTACGAATCCTGATTCTTCTATATGCAGAAGCGGGAAGAGATCTTAGGGTAAATGCTCTGGCTGAAGGGGTTCTCAACGAAACCGCAGAGGCACAGAGGGCACAGAGAGGGATAGCTCTAGAATCCAATTTCTTTCGGGGTGTGGATATGGTGGAACGGCTGCAGAATTACATTAATGGCACGTGGCAGGATGCAACGGCGACCGAATGGCTGGATGTGGTGAATCCGGCAACCCAAGAAGTGTTGGCGCAGGTGCCGCTTTCTCCTGCTAGTGAGGTGGATCAGGCGGCGAAGGCGGCAGCAGAAGCATTCCAGTCCTGGCGGCGGGTACCACCGAACGACCGGGTGCAGTACCTGTTTCACTTGAAGCGCTTGCTCGACGAGCATCTGGAGGATTTGGCAGAAACGATTACGTTGGAATGTGGCAAGACGCTGGGAGAGTCTCGGGGAGAACTACGGCGGGCGATCGAGAACGTGGAAGTAGCCTGTGGTATTCCCATGCTGATGCAGGGGGATGTGCTGGAGGATATAGCACAGGGCATTGACGAGATGATGATTCGCCAGCCGTTGGGTGTGGCGGCGGCGATCGCCCCCTTCAACTTTCCGGGGATGATTCCCTTCTGGTTTTTCCCCTATGCGATCGCCTGTGGCAATACCTACCTGCTCAAGCCATCGGAGAAGGTGCCGCTGACCCTGCACAAGGTGATGCGGCTGATTGAGCAGACGGGAATCCCGGCAGGTGTGGTGAATCTGGTCAATGGTGGCAAAGAAGCCGTGGATGCAATTCTGGAACATCCGGCCATTCGTGCCATCAGCTTTGTGGGATCGAGTCCGGTCGCGAAGTACGTTTACCAGCAGGCCGCCGCCCATGGAAAGCGGGTGCAGTGCCAGGGTGGAGCCAAAAATCCCATCATCATCCTGCCAGATGCCGATGTGGAGATGACCACCAAGATTACCCTGGACAGTGCCTTTGGTTGTGCCGGACAACGCTGTTTGGCCGCATCGCTGATGGTGACGGTGGGCCAGGCCAAGCAGCCGTTTACCGAGGCGATCGCTGATGGGGCAAAGTCTCGGGTCGTCGGTTCTGGGTTGGAGTCTGGGGTACAGATGGGACCTGTCATCAACCATGCTAGTCGAGAGCGCATTGAGGGCTTGGTTGATCAAGGTCTTGAAGAAGGGGCAAACGTATTGGTGGATGGGCGTCAGCCCAAAATCAGCGGCTATGAGCAAGGAAGCTTTGTCCGCCCCACACTGTTGCAAGATGTGCGCCCCGATAGTCGCATTGCCCAGACAGAAATCTTTGGCCCTGTGCTGGGGATGCTCCATGTCGAGACCATTGAAGAGGCGATCGCCCTCGTCAACAGCGGCCACTGGGGCAATATGGCCTGCCTCTTTACGAGCAGTGGTGCCGCCGCTCGCAAATTCCGCTACGACGCCGAAGCCGGAAATATTGGCATTAATATTGGGGTGGCCGCACCCATGGCGTTTTTCCCGTTTAGCGGTTGGAAAGAGAGCTTTTTCGGTGATTTGCACGGTCAAGGTCGCCATGCGGTTGAATTTTTCACCCAGACGAAGGTTGTCGTGGAACGGTGGTTCCAAGATTGGACACGACAATTTTAGATAGCCGACACATGAGCGCCATCTCCGCTGCCTATGATTCAAACCATCGCACTTCTCTCTCTTTCGATTACGCATCCCCTCTCATTTCATTTTTGGAGGTTATTGCTATGAAGTCTTTCTTCACGCTAGGCTTGCTGGCTGTTTTGACCATTGGTTGTGCTACAAACCCGACCGAGCCACCGGCCCCTGAAACAGATCCCCAAACCGAATCTAGCGCTCCGACAACCGAACTCGAATCCGGAACAGAAACCGAAGCCGGTATGTCTACCCCTGAGGAAGCACCCGCAGAGGTCGCGCAAGCGGAAACCGCTGTTTTGCGGACAGGCATGTTTGTGGATGGCGAACATCCGACCCAGGGCAGCGTCCAAATTGTGGAACAGGATGGTGAGCGTGTCCTGGAATTTGGCGAAGATTTCCAAACCGATGCAGGGCCCGATCTAGTCGTAGTGCTCCATCGCTCTGCCGATGTCATTGGCGAGTCAACGCCTCCTGCATTCCCTATCAACGAAGAAGACTATGTCGTCCTAGAGCCTCTACAGGGCGTCGCAGGAACTCAGCAATATATGATTCCTGCTGACATCAACCTCGAAGACTACCAATCTGCTGCCATCTGGTGCCGCGAATTCAACGCCACCTTTGGCTCTGCTTCCCTAGAAAGCTGAAGCAATTTTGGATCGTAGACGTCGTCGTGAGGCTTCGGCGGTGAGCTCAGCCGAACCGCTCAGTCGAACGATTGTGGGTTTTGGGTGACCTGAGCGTATCGGTCTAACGGTTAGGCACCCACCACAATCTGGGTTCCTTTGGGATCAATACCCAACACCTTGACAATGGATTGAATCGACAACTTGTCCCAGGTCGCTTCCATGACCTGGGCAATTTTTTGCGTTTGGTCGGGGTGGGCGATCGCCAGCAATGTTGGCCCGGCTCCGCTAACCACAACCCCATAGGCTCCAAGGGCGATCGCCTCCCGCTGCACCGCTTCAAACCCATGCATCAACGACGTGCGATACGGCTGATGAATCCGGTCTTTGAGCGCCATCCGCAGCCATTCTGGATTCCCCGTTTCCAAACCGCGCAGCAATAACCCCAGGTGCGCCACATTGAAAACCGCATCAGCACGGCTGTATTCCGAGGGCAAAACCCGTCGCGCTTCGGCGGTAGACACCTCAAAATCGGGGATGCCCATCACCATGGCCACATCCGGGTGACAAGGAATATCGCAAATCGTCCATTGCCCCTGGTCAGCTGCCGCTAGACGACATCCTCCCAAAAACGCAGGCACCACATTGTCGGGGTGGCCTTCCATGCCAATGGCGATCGCCATCACCTGTTCCTGACTCAGCGGTGAACCCGCCAGTACATTGGCGCCCACTAACCCAGCGACAATCGCCGTTGCCGAGCTACCCAAGCCTCGCGCCAGGGGCACTTCTAACTCAATTGTCAGATGCAGCGGCAGCACAGGCTGATCGACATGCTGAAAAAACTTTGTAAAGGCTTGATAGGCCAGGTTGGAGCGATCGCACACTACCCGACTTGCTTCGGCCCCGGACACCTCAATCGTCACATCGAGAGCCGTCTCCGCCCCCCGCGTAAACCGAAACCGATTGTGGAGCGTTAATGCTGCTCCCAGGCAGTCAAATC
>JBCBSL010000245.1:0-9057 GCA_039819145.1 Cyanobacteria bacterium J06638_22 | reverse complement strand
ACTATCGTTTGCGCCCGCTGCAACGCAGCGGGCGCAAACGATAGTTGGGTTTTACGGCTATTTAACCGGACTTGATACTTGATATAAGACAATACGGATTGGAGTTTTTTAGCAAATTAACAGGATGCTGGCAGAAATCGCGTAATCCTGATTCAATTTGTCGATAGTGTAGGTGCATCGCGCCTGCTTCATCGACAAAGTGCATAAGCCCCATTCAGAAAAAACTCCTCAAGATGGAAGGTTTAATGCTGTCAACTCAGGCTACTCTGAGGGCGGCAATACCTTCTGCGACCAACTCATGTGTGAGGCAATGACTGTGATTTGGATTCATATCGTTCAACAATTGATGACAACCCTGCCCGATGTGGCTAACCACGCGGGAGCATCTGGATATCTGTCGCTCGACCCTAGTCATCTGGCCGAGTTGACGGATGGTATTCATAGCCATTCCAGCATTCTGGGTCAGCTTCTGGCCGAACAGTTTGACACGGATGTTTTCCGGGGCTTTCGAGAATGGGGAAGCAACTTCATCGAATCGGGGCAAATCTGGGCGTTGCTCATCGGTATCGTGGTGGGCTACTTGGTTAGAGGGTTTACAACCTACGGCTAGAAAGCAGTAGCGCCTTTCAAAAACACGGTAAAATCCTGACTTCAGGTGCTCAATCGGCAGCCTTGCAGATTGAGCTATTTGTTTTTTCATCAGGATTAGGGCTTTGAATACCTCTGCATCATCATCCACCTGGAGCCAGCGGTTTGAGTCGGCGCTGCATCCGGCGATCGCCCGCTTTAATGCCAGCATTGGCTTCGATATCCAGCTCCTTGAGTACGACCTAACGGGGTCTCAGGCCCATGCCAAGATGCTGGCTCATTGCGGTATTCTCTCGGCAGAGGAAGGGGAACAGTTGGTGGCTGGGCTGGAGCAGATTCGCCAAGAATATCGCCAGGATAGCTTCCAGCCGGGGATCGATGCAGAGGATGTGCATTTTGCGGTGGAGCGACGGTTGACCGAACTGGTTGGCGATGTGGGGAAGAAACTCCACACGGCGCGATCGCGCAACGACCAGGTAGGCACCGATACCCGTTTGTACCTGCGGGATCAGATCCACCAAGTTCGCTCCCAACTGCTAGATTTTCAGCGCGTTTTGCTGACCCAAGCAAAGACCCATGTGGAAACCCTAATTCCGGGCTATACCCATCTCCAACGCGCCCAACCCCTGAGCCTGGCGCATCACCTACTCGCCTACATTGAAATGGCGCAACGGGACTGGGAGCGCTTGGGTGATGTCCTCAAACGGGTCAATATTTCTCCCCTGGGCTGTGGGGCGCTGGCAGGCACAACGTTTCCCATCGACCGCCATTACAGCGCCAAGCTACTGGGTTTTGACCAGGTGTATGCCAATAGCCTGGATGGGGTGAGCGATCGCGACTTCGCCGTCGAGTTTCTGTCCGCTGCCAGCTTGATCCTGGTGCATCTCTCCCGCCTCTCGGAAGAGGTTATCCTCTGGGCGTCTGAGGAATTTGCCTTCGTTACCCTGAAGGACAGTTGCTCCACCGGCTCTAGCATCATGCCCCAGAAGAAGAACCCCGATGTGCCGGAGCTGGTGCGGGGCAAAACGGGGCGTGTTTTCGGACACCTGCAAGCCATGCTGGTGACCCTGAAAGGTTTACCCCTGGCTTACAACAAAGATTTGCAGGAAGACAAGGAAGGCTTGTTCGACGCCGTTGCAACGGTGAAAGGGTGCCTGGAAGCTATGACCATTTTGTTGGCGGAAGGGCTGGAGTTTCGACCCGCGCGACTCAATGCAGCGGTCGCCGAAGATTTTTCCAATGCTACGGATGTTGCCGATTACCTGGCTGCAAAGGGCATTCCGTTCCGCGAAGCCTACAACTTGGTGGGTAAAGTCGTCAAAACGTCTCTCGCCGCCGGTAAGCTGCTCAAAGACCTATCCCTAGAGGAGTGGCAAGCCCTGCACCCGGCCTTTGACGCTGAGATTTATGCGGCGATTGCCCCTCAGCAAGTGGTCGCGGCGCGCAACAGCTACGGTGGCACTGGTTTCGAGCAAGTCCAAAACGCCCTTAAACGGGCTGAAGAACGGCTCCAATCAGCAGACAGCGAATTCCAGTAATCCCCATCACGCCTTCAACTTAGCTCCACCCTGCGGCTATCCGCTTTTCCCTCTGTGCCCTCCGTGCCTCTGTGGTTCGCTCTTCCCGCCTCGGGATTCTTAGAAAAACCTTAATACCTACCCAATCCCAGATGTTTTTCCGTAAACCTGAGGGGAACAGGACTTACACTAAACTCGCGGAATCTGACTGGATTCATTCTGGATTCATTGCTGGCGTGGGCGCGATGTACCCATGTCACAAGCAGAGTGCAAACGGCTCAAAGAAGACATATAGGGAGAAATGGTATGGGAACGCGGCGGACTGAGGTATTTCCAGATAAAGCAGCACTGGTGAGTCGAGCACTCGTCAGAACCGTTGAAATTCTAGAGGCGGCGATCGCCCAAACGGGACGCGCCACCATCGCCTTGGCCGGGGGCAGCACCCCGAAGCCGTTGTACGCCGCTCTGGCGCAGCAAGCGTTGCCTTGGGATGCCATACATGTATTTTGGGGCGACGAGCGCTATGTGCCCCCCACAGATGCCGATAGCAATGAGGGGATGGCTCGAAAGGCGTGGCTCGACCGAGTTCCCTTCCCTCCAGAAAACATTCATCCCATGCCAACGGATGCAGCGGATCCCGCGATCGCCGCCGAGCAGCATGACCAGCATCTCCGCCAGTTCTTTCAGGTGGCTCCCGGTGAATTTCCCGCCCTCGATCTGATTTTGCTGGGCATGGGGGATGATGGCCACACGGCATCCCTGTTTCCCAAAACGGCGGCCTTGGCGGTGAGCGATCGCCTCGTGACGGTGGGACAAAAAGCGAATCAGCCCCGCCTCACGTTCACCGCCCCCTTCATCAATCAGGCGCACCATGTCATGTTCTTGATTGCAGGAGCTGATAAACAGTCAGCCTTGCAAAATGTCTTGGCACCGACGGGGGATGCGACCCTTTATCCATCGCGTTTGATCCAACCCCAGGGGGACATTTACTGGTTGCTGGATCAGTCGGCCACGGATGTATTGCCACCAGAATTGTTGAACTAGCCTGCTCAATCGTTGAAGGGTAAAACAGGAAATCCACGAATACCGACTAATATTGAAGTAGGCAACGCCGCCATTGCATCTAAGATGCAGAAAAAGGGTGTAAACAGAAGGTTGGTCTAGGGATTGAGGCGATCGCATCTGTAAAAACAGTCTAAAATGGGGCGATTGCGTGAATCTTTGAGTCATTTTTCCCTAATCCATAACAGGACGTTAAAATTTTCCGTTCGCGACAGTGGCTCGCTTAGGATGTCGATGAACGGGAACTCAGCGAGAGAAGTCGAAATGATTGTCTGTCCTAATTGCAATCACCAGAATCCGGATGGCGCAGTTCAGTGTGAAGCCTGCTATACTCCATTACCCGCAATGACCACCTGCCCCAATTGCGGCGCACGGGTACAGGCAGATGCCAGCTTTTGTGGTCAGTGTGGTTTTAACTTGAAGGAAGCACCGGCTGTTGCCTCCCATGCATCGGAGGCTGAGCAACCCGAGGCTCTGCCAGATCCCGCGTCATCGTCTTCTTTTGAAATTCCCGATCTGCCTCCCATCGAACCTTTGCCAACCCCAGCTCCGCTACTTCCAAACATGGGGGCACCTTCGTCCCCTCCCTCGTCGGGAGAAGAGGTCGCGGTTTCATCGATGCCACCCGCCTCCGGAGAAGAGAGGGTCATTCCCTCGCCCCCGACTTCGCCGCCTGCTTCCACGATGCCTTCTGAAACCAGCTCGTCTACCCAACTGCAGGCACCCTCTGCCAAATTACTGCATGTCCAGACGGATACAATGATTGATCTGCCCATCCATTTGACGGTCGTTCATATCGGCAAACCCAACGATCGCATTCCCCCGGATGTTGATGTATCTGGGTTTCCTAATTCTGAAATTGTGTCCCGTATCCATGCAGATTTGCGGGTGGAAGCCGATGCTTTCTACATCGAAGATGTGGGCAGCTCCAATGGTACCTATATCAACAACATGCCTCTACCTATGGGGAATCGGCATCGGTTACGGGCGGGCGATCGCATCTCTCTGGGCAAAGGCGACAAAGTAAGTTTTATCTTTCAACAGTCCTGAACTGAGCTAGGCTTGGTCGATACTGGTTAGAAACAGGCTATGCTGGCGGCAACATTCCTAGCTTCACCCTAATCCTCCGAATGGATGACAGGATGGCACATACATTTTCTCATCCCCATCTTTATGATTTTGCTCCTGTATTTATGGGTTGTCTTTAGGATGTGTTTGTAAGATTAAGGGAGGTTGGCTCCCGGTTTTTGAAGCACGGATTGTTTAGAATCCATGTAGCCTTGCCAGACTGTTTGACCTCTATACGACACCCGATTCACTTGTTTTTTCACCAGTGTGATTACCCTATCCCTCCTTCACCCCATTAAGCAGATTCCTGTTCAGCTTTGGACGTTTGAGAACGAATCAGTTATTCGTATCGGACGCTCCACCGATAACCATGTCATTCTCTACAGCGCTGTTGTCTCGCGCCATCATGTAGAGCTCCGACGGGTTGGGGCAACATGGGAGGTTGTCAACCTGGGAACAAATGGAACCTACGTCGAAGGGAAACGCGTCGCGCAGGCTCAAGTAACCGATGGTTCTATCATTCGTCTGGCGCGATCGGGGCCGAATATCAAGATTCGTTTGGGGGCAGAGGGGCTACGGGAAAATGAAGAGGCGATGCGACTGGACAAAACGGTGTCGCAACCTCGAGGCAATCTCCCGCAAACATCAACAGAGGTTACCGAACGGAGCAACGTCGGGATTGCGGATGAAGACGTGCAGATGGCTACCTCGACGAGGAGTCAGGCTAAAACAGAATTTCCCGTCGAGCGGTCTTCGTCGGAACCCAATAGCGGCATCATCCCCGTCCCGGCTCACCTCAAGCTACAGCAGCAGAGTGCTTCCTCGACTCCGCCGAAGAACCCCATTACTGACTTGCTGCAATCCCAACCTCAGCAAATTGGGGAGGATGCTCCCCAAGGATGTCCTCATCTGCGGGGCGGTGGGCTGTTTTGTGTCGATTGCGGGCAGCCGCTTCGCGTGTTGGATACACTGGGCGACTATCAACTGCTCAATGTGTTGGGGCAAAGCGATATCAGCATTACGTACCAGGCGTGGCGCGATGGTCACACGATGGCGCTCAAAACCCTCAATTCCGAATGGTTGAACAATACGCAAGCATTGGCCACGTTGGAGCACGAGGCCGATACTCTACGATACCTCGACCATTCCCAAATTCCCTCACTGATTGACTTTCAAGTTGTTGGGGAAAAAGCAGCCCTGGTCATGCAGATGATGCCAGGGCAGAACTTGCGGAACTATATGACCGACCATGGATCCGTGTCGCTGGAGCGGGCGATCGCCTGGATCTTAGAGATCTGTCAGATCCTCACCTATTTGCATGAGTTCACGCCTCCCATCGCTCATCGCGACCTCCGTCCTAAAAACCTCATCTACAATCCCGATACCGATACGCTGGCACTGGTTGATTTTGGTGCGGTCAAGCGGGTGATTCTAGAACGCCCCTTCCCTCCTGGCTCTAAGGGCTATGGTGCACCGGAACGACTGCAACTGCATCCCGTGCAGGCCATGGATATCTTTTCGCTGGGGCCGCTGTTTGCATTTCTGGTAACGGGGCATAATCCACTGGCCTATTATTCTGACGACCATGGCCAGTTTCGTTTTCAAGCGGCGATGATTCCTAACATTCCGTCTGAATTGGTTCCTATTCTGCATCGGCTTACCGAACCAGCCCTCGAAGACCGCTACGACTCCGTAGATGTTGTGATTGCCGATTTGCAAGCCATATTCGCGACGGTGTGAGTGCCCTAAGTGCAGACCGAAAAATTGGCCTCTGCTAAAGCTCTTACGTTTGGGCGCGCGAGCATCACCCACGCACCCAAACATAAGAGCTTTCTGGTTTTTGTCACCTACTCAGGTGGATGTCACCCATTAGCGGGTGGCGTTAACCGATTCGACGATTTGCCGTTCGATCCGCCAAACTAGGAAAGAGAGTCCTTTACTGCGGTTCTTACAACCGGACACAATAGACCATGAGTAATTCTTGGGAACAGGATTTGGCTGGGAAGACACCAGCAAACTCCAATCGCATCGGTATCGGTTGGTTAATTGGTGCGGCGATCGCCACCATCATTCTCTGGCGCATTCCCTTTGGTGGCTATCTGCTCTACCCCTTCAGCATTTTGGCTACCTGGTTTCATGAAATGGGGCACGGGCTAACCGCTATGTTTCTGGGTGGGAACTTCCGTGAGCTGCTGCTATTTCCCAATGGGTCAGGTGTTGCCACCCATAGCGGCGACTTGTTTCTGGGGTCGATTGGGCGGGCGCTAGTGGCAGCCGGGGGGCCGTTGGGTGCACCCATTGCTGGAGCCCTCTTTATCCTGGCCTCGCGACGCCGGAACCTGGCTCAGTTTGCGCTGTATTTCCTGGCAGGTGCCCTGTTTCTGTCAACGCTGTTTTGGGTGCGATCGCTCTTTGGCCTCATCGCGGTTCCACTTTTAGGGCTGGCGGTATTGGGTGTTGCCACGGCTGCTTCCCGCTGGATGCAAATCTTCGCTATCCAGTTTTTGGGCGTTCAGGCTTGCATTAGTTCCTTCCACCAACTGGACTATCTCTTTACCCGACAAGCCATCATTGGTGGACAAGCGATGCTCTCTGACTCCGGCCGCATCGCCGAGGTGTTGTTCTTGCCCTACTGGTTCTGGGGTGGACTCATCGCGATCGCCTCTTGCGTGCTCCTTTACCAAAGCCTCCGCCTCGCCTACAGCGAATAAATCCGTCTCCTGTGCTCTCTTTGTCTTGGAGGCTCAGTCTTCCTGTCTATCTGCTTCTCTTCCCTCCCCTGAAACAGTTCTATGGCTCGCGGCGACCAAATTTTTGTCATGCGCCCCCTGATGGGTATGGAAGGCGTATACGAGCATCACGGCATTGATTGTGGCGATGGCACAGTGATTCATTACAGCAAAGTGCCGGAAGAGCCAACCGTTCTGCGCGTCCCCTGGCGCGAGTTCTCGTGGAATCAAACGGTTCGCGTCCGCGACTATGCTGCCTCTTTCATCCCCGATGTAGTTATTGATCGAGCCGAAAGCCGCCTGGGAGAAAAGCGCTACAGCTTGCTAACCAATAACTGTGAGCATTTTGCGACCTGGTGCAAAGTGGGTAAAAGCGAGAGCCGTCAAATTATCGACTATGGCTTACCTTCAGACACACTGAAGCGGCTGGCCTCTGGTCGATTGATCGAGTCCGCTGCCAAAGCGACCGATCCGGTGGAAACTCTGTCGCTATTCGACCATGCGTTGCAAAATACAGCGATCGCTCAAATTCAGCTCGAAGCCCAGCATCACCAGGCCACCACCGAAATGGATACCTGGCATCGGGTCGCTCAGCTTGCCCTCAAGCAAGGCAAAGAAGCCGCTACCCGTGCTGCCCTTCGGCGCAAAGTGGAGCAAAAGCGTCGGGTGGAAACCCTGGAAGAGAACATGGCCCAAATGGGGGCGATCGCCCAGGACCTTCAAAAAAATGTCCAGTTGTTGCAAGAGCGCGCCAGCATTCAGCGTCGACCCTAAAGTGGATGGTGAGGCTGATTAATGCTATGCCCCAAAACTAATCTTGATCTTTTGTCTTTGGGTTGATTGTTGTGCAATTTGAGTATGATTCCAACAAAAGTACGATCAACTTGGAGAAGCATGGCATTGATTTTGAGACCGCCAAGCAACTTTGGCAGGATCTCTATCGAGTTGAACTACAGGCTCGTTCAGACATTGAACCTCGAAGCTTGGTCATTGGTAAGATTCGAAATAAGCACTGGTCAGCAATTATCACGTATCGAGGCTCAGTGATTCGCATTATTTCGGTTCGCCGTTCGCGCAAAAACGAGGTGTTGCTCTATGAACGCTGAAGAACTGGACGATAAATTTGATGCAGGTGAGGATGTGTTGGAGTATTTTGACCTATCTACGCTAAAACGTCCTGGGCTAGAGTCTGAGCCTATTGAGATTAACTTCCCACGATGGATGGTAGCCGCACTCGATCGCGAAGCCCAACGGCTTGGTATCCATCGTGAGGCGATTATCAAACTTTGGTTAGCAGAGCGACTAAAGGCTATCGCCACTGAATGATCTGCTGGAGAATCTTCATCGCACCCTCAAACATGCTTCGCTAATCATGTAAAATTTGAGTTTGAATCTCATGGGTTAATCGATGACGCTGCAACTGTCGGCGGCACAATTTCGGCAAGTTTGCCGCCACGCTGAAGCTACCTATCCCGAAGAGTGCTGTGGGCTGCTGTTAGGGAAACGTGAGCTAGAACAATCGAGCGATGCAGAAACAGTTGTAGTGCAAGAGGTTTGGTCTGTTCACAATGCTTGGTCTGTGCATCAGGCAGAGATGGCAGGCTTGTCCAGCGAGGAGCACAACCGGGGCGATCGCTACTGGATTGATCCCAGGGATATGTTAGCAGCCCAGCGCTATGCCCGCGATCGAGCCCTGGATGTTGTCGGGGTGTATCACTCCCATCCCGACCATGCAGCAGTCCCATCAGAGTGCGATCGCCAACTCGCATGGTCATCCTACCGCTACCTCATTCTTTCTGTGCAACAAGGCAAAGCCCATGATATTCGCTGCTGGAGCCTTGATGCGGATCACCAGTTTCAACCCGATCCGCTCTGTGAACCCATTGCTTAACGGCCTGCATTCATTCCGCTACGTATACTCGACACAATTGGTTCTTTATCGTTTATCCTCAAATTCACATCACCACTCGCACCATCTCCGCCAATGCTGAATCCTAACCTGGACGCGATCCAACTCACCAAAGACGACTACGAACGCTATTCCCGCCACCTGATTCTGCCGGAAGTGGGAGTCGATGGGCAGAAGCGGCTCA
>JBCBSL010000244.1:0-9064 GCA_039819145.1 Cyanobacteria bacterium J06638_22 | reverse complement strand
CAGTGCTTGGGCAAACTCCAATCACTGTGCGGTCTCTGTAATCTTGCCTAGAGTTTGATTTCACAGAAATGTTACCCTAGGGCAGTAGCCAAACATTGAGGTTGACGCGCATTGAAACTGGATTCTCAAACGGGACGCTCGTGGCTCCCGAGATGGTATCTAGAAATGAAATTGCAGCGCAGACGGCTTTCAGATCCGGCTCTTTCCTGGGCGGACAGATGTGAAGGACCCAGTATGCGCTGATCGCTCAGTGTTTCGACTGTTACTAGCAGATAGATTTGATGTAGCGTTGAGCCGATCGGATTTGTCCGTGAACGCTCCCCAAAAATTGACGCTTACTGAGCGATTTTGGGCAACCTGCTATCCATAGGCTCGCAACGGCTGACCGATCCCTTCAATCAAGAATTTCACAAAGCGAATTCCCCTACTCTGCCCCAAAAGGTTTGGTGTTCCGACAAGCCGGGTATTGGTGTCAGACAACGTTTTGTTGGATGCAGCTAGGACAGAGATGCTCCAAACGGTTGCGATTTAGAACCAATGGTTCGGAATTAGTGATTTGGAATTCGTTGTTCATTAACAAGGCCGCGACTCATAACGATCGGGTACTGGGGCAACGCACCCGACGGAGATGCCACAAACGGTATTTTCTTGACCTGAGTCATCTGGTTGATGGGGCAACAGCAATCAACGTTGACACAAGGTTGCACTGAGGTTTGGAGTAGCTTGGCGGAGTTGCAGGGTAAGCGATCGCCCTCTAATCCGCTTTGGATCTTTGTCATTGCTTCCTCACTCCTGGCAACCTCCCCGAAACAAATTTTCGCGCTACTGCTCGCGCATTTCAACAGTTCGGTGCATCTCGACTTTGCGAGTCCCGCATTCCATCTCTATTTATCTCGTCTGTTCATTTCAAGGAGGCCATCTGAATGATTAATCGAATCAGCCGTAAAATTTCCCCTACCCCTGTTTCCTCAGACATTAGCGTTGTTGATCTGGTCAACAACTACTTCACCGCCTATAACTCCGCTCGCCTCCGAGAAGTATGTCAGCTGCTAAGCCGCGATGTGATGCAACCCGGCGTTACAGTAGGTCTGAGTTTATCTGGAGCAATGACCCCAGCGGGGTTTGGGGTATCGGTTTTAGCGCCTCTGATGCAGGCCGGATTCATCGACTGGATTATCAGCACTGGAGCGAACCTCTATCACGACCTGCACTATGGCTTGGGGTTTGATCTCTACGCAAGCAATCCTTTCATGGACGATGTGAAATTGCGGCAGGAAGGACGCATCCGCATCTACGACATTGTGTTTGGGTACGATGTGTTGCTGGAAACCGATGCCTTTATCCGAGAATTGCTACTGGCTGAACCCTTTCAGAAGCGGATGGGTACAGCTGAGTTCCACTATCTCCTGGGCAAATATATCTACGGTGTGGAGCAAACATTAGGATCCCCACACTCTTGTCTACTATCAACCGCCTACCAATATGGCATTCCTATCTATACCTCTTCCCCTGGCGATAGTTCAATTGGGATGAATGTGGCCGCTGTGGCTCTCGAAGGCTCTGCACTCGTTATCGATCCCTCAATTGATGTGAACGAAACCGCTGCCATTGTTTACGGCGCAAGAGCAATGGACGGCGCGACCGAGGACGGCAAGAGTGCGGCTATTATCCTGGGAGGCGGCAGTCCCAAGAATTTCCTATTGCAAACCCAACCCCACCTCCATGAAGTGCTGGGTCTGGAAGAACAGGGACATGACTTCTTTGTGCAAATTACCGATGCCCGCCCCGATACAGGCGGCTTGTCAGGGGCGACCCCAAGCGAAGCAGTGAGCTGGGGTAAGGTTGCGCCCGAAGAGTTACCCAGCACCATTGTTTGCTATACCGACAGCACGATCGCCCTTCCGCTCATGGGGGCTTATGTGATGAACCAATGTGAACCGCGCCCCCTCAAGCGGTTGTACGATCGCCGAGAGGACTTGATGGAAACCTTGCGAAACGATGCACAGGCCGTGCGATCGCAACCCCGTAGCAGCAACACATCGGCTCAGCAATCCGTGGAGGTTGTTGCTCAACCTTCCGTTGCCACCTACCCCTGCGGAACCCCCATCGCCAAATCCTTGAATTAGCCTCCATTGCTCCATTCGACGTCTTGATACGACGTTGCTAATTCTAGAAATCGCCTAAAAAGCCGTATGAATCTTCGATTCATACGGCTTTTTAGGCGATTTCTAGGAAAGGATATACCCGCTGACTTCGGCTACGCTCAGCCAGCTCGTTGTTGCGTGTCCTGAGCGCAGTCGAAGGACAAAGGCTTAAAAGGTAACGTCTTTCCCAGGATTCTCCTTAGCAAAGCCATTCATTCCTGTTGAATCTCATGTGCTTCGTCTTAGGCATTGAGGTCAGGTCAGCCATTTTTTGAAAGCCACGCAGCGCAGGCTTCAAAAAATGATTGGGTTTTCCCTTCCAAAGCATCGTAAATAGTCGTTTTTCGGAAGGGAACCTTTTGGGCGCTCTGCCAGACAAAGCCTAAAGAAACTGATGCATCCAGTGACATGACTTGAGTTGAGAATTCTCCCAATGCCGAGAATACATCCAATGTATTGAGTGCATCTACAATCTCTCAGGTATCCCAGTATTTTTACTGAAACACTCGCAATTGCCCGTTCTGATTCTTTCTGAAGCCCGTCAGACATTGTCCATATTCAGTGACCCGTTCAGTGCAGGGTGTTTTCAAAGCAAAAAGTCCGGGTAGAAAAATATCCGTTATCCTACGGATCCAAAAATATCTCTTTTCCCATCTCAAGAAAAGAATAGACGGGTAGGCTGCCCTTGAGCAGAATGAGCGATCGCCCCCTTAATGCTCCCCAAAACCTGTAAAAAGCCTGATTTAGCCAGCGTTTTCAAGGAAATGCGCCGTGTCTGGATACACGCGATTCCAATCCGATGTGTGCTTAATGCTCTCATGCAGCTTTATAGATTCTTCACAGAGTCAGTTTTTTTGTGTGTTTTCTATAATCAGTGCTCGGTACATCTAACCATCAGCAAAAATACGGATTAAGTTCTAAGCATACAAATATTGGATTAGGTGTCGCAGTATCGACGTTCGGCGACAGCGAGTTATCTCCGATAGTAAATCGTTTATTTCCCTTATGGTTATGGAAGCTGTCCAAGAAGAAGTTAGGTTTCCGGGGGAACAGGGTGCTAGCACATTAGGTCTTTTGCCTGTTCCATCTGGGTTCTACAGAATTCCTGTATTGAACGAACAGAAGTCTTTCCAAGGCACCAACACAGCCTTCGGAGATACATCTGAGTCGTCTCCTATTTATCTCTCTCTCATCCTGCCAACCTACAAGGAACGCATCAACGTCATTGGGATGGTTGCCATCTTGGGCACATTGCTGGATGAGGCACTGCCAGGGGCTTACGAGATCATTGTTGTTGACGATGATAGCCCCGATCAAACGTGGGAAGTCGCGTTGCGGCTAATGGCACATTATCCTGCGTTGCGGGTGATGCGCCGGACTGGTGTAAAAGGTCTAGCGACCGCTGTTGTACGTGGGTGGCAGGCCGCACGCGGTGAAGTTCTCGGGGTGATTGATGCAGACATGCAGCAGTCTCCAGAGGTTGTGTTGCAACTATTGGAGAAGATCCGTTTAGGGGGGGATTTAGCCGTTGCTAGCCGCCATGTTGAAGGGGGCGGTGTCTCCAATTGGAATTTGTTCCGCCGAGGATTGTCGCGGGGTTCACAGTTGCTCGGTTTACTCGTGCTACCCGAAATTGTGGGTCAGGTTTCTGATCCCATGAGTGGTTATTTCCTGGTTCGCCGACAAGCAATCGCCAACCGCACCCTCCGCCCATCCGGTTCTAAAATTCTGCTTGAGGTTCTCAGCCAAGGGGACGTCAGTCAGATCGAAGAAGTAGGCTATGTCTTCCATGAACGCGAAGAACAGCAGGCGATCGTTGTCAAAAAGAATATTGAATTTATCAAGCACCTGCTACGCCTGCGTTTGCGTGTTAGCAAAATTAAGAGCATCTGGCAACGTCGAAAACGCTTCCCGACTACACGTTTCGCACAGTTTGGCGTCGTCGGGTTAACTGGGGTTCTGCTGAATACATTGTTGCTCTCCACCTTTCAGGGGCAGCTAGGGCTGGGTGTCCTTGCTAGCACCTTAATTGCAGCGGAACTGGTCATCGTCGGTGAGTTCACCTGGAACGATGTCTGGACATTTGGTGACATTGCTCGCCAGCAGCGGCAATGGAATCAGCTCGTCAAGCGATTTATGAAATTCAATATTGTCTGTGTGATGGGCTTGATGATTCGAGCCATTATCCTCGCGCTATTGTCGGGTGGGCTGAGCTTCAACATCTATGCGGCCAATCTGCTGGCAATCTCTGCGCTCCTTCTGTGGAATTTCTGGATTAGCTTGAAGCTCAGCTGGCGGGTTACAGCGGTGGACTAATGAAGCCACAAAGACACACCATTCCCCACCCAGCGCTACATACTTGTAAAACTAATCGTTTGTTGAAAACCCACCACTGCAGGGTTTTCAACAGATAGTCTGTCTCCAGCCGAATGCTTCAGGCTATGCCTGTCAGGACTTATAGCAATTTTGTAACCCGCCTCTAACATGTACGTCGATGGAGCGGGGGCGAGGCCGACGTTCCTTGAGCGGAGTCGAAAGGAACATCTGTAGCGCCATCTCAAAGAATTGGACTTACACAAATCTTGCTTAGCCCTGGCTCAGGGATTTCGTTGATGTGTTGATGCATCGTGCACACATCAACGAAATCCCTGAGTCCACCTATGAAAAATCCCCAAGCCAGTTAATGCTTGAGGATTGTTTCATGTGATAGGGAATAGGCCGTAGCGGAAATGGGATTGATGCGATCGCCCCTCAAATCTCCATCGGTTGCAACCAAACGCTCATAACCCGTATGGGAGGTAGGCGGTTTGATTAAGCGCTGATAATAGCCGCAGGTTTATAAGTGGCTTCGCGAACGGCAACCATCGCATCAACCAGCTTGTCCATTTCCTCGCGAGTATGCAGCACATTGGCTGTAATCCGGAGGCGCGGCTTAGCGATAAACCAGATAGGCGACACCCAAATGCCATAGTCATGCATCAGAATGCGAGCAAATAGCTTAGGATTGACGTCCTCTGGCAACAGAACCGGAACGACGTTGGTTTCGCCAATGGCCACAAAATCGTTTTCCGCCAGTCGCGATCGCAGATACTTTGCATTGTCCTGTAATTTTTGGACACGCTCAGGTTCCCGCTTCACCGTTCGCAGTGCTTCCAGCGCACCCGCAGCAAGCGGAGCGGATAGGGAACAGGTTCCAATGGAGGTCGGCGATACATTCAGCAGCGGCTTCAATTCGGCCACATGGGAGCTGATAGCAGCACCCACCGACGCACCAAACTTTGAGAAGGTGGTCATGATGACGGGGACAACGCCACGCTCGATCGCGTACTGAGGTGTGATATTGAAATGCTCGTAAACACCCCGACCCGTCTCGCCCAATGCACCCGAAGCATGAGCCTCATCCATAACCAGCACACTGCCAGGGTAATTGGAGAGGATGTCAATCATCTCGGGGAGCGGCGCAATATCGCCATCCATCGAGAATACAGCGTCGGATACCACCAAGATGCGATCGCCTGGCTGTGCATAGCGCTTGAGTTTCCGCGCAAAGTCCTGCATGTCGCAGTGGCGGTAAGCTTTGACGCGTACTCGGGGGCTATGGCCAAACATTTTGCCCGAACGGGTGCCCGAATTTGCCAACGCCGAGATGATGCAGCCGTGATTCAGCACATCGGTCATAATCAGGGTTTCGCGAGTATTCTTGAAACCTGGAATAGGAATGGCCAGATGGCAAAATGCATCCATCAGCGCTTGCATTGCCATCCAAGCATTGAGAAACAGTTGGGTATGGGGCAAGTGCTTGAAGCCAGAAATTTCATCCTCAAGCTGCCGATGCAGGTCGATGCGACCGCTGAGCACTGAGCAGGAGCTGTTGGACGTACCGTACTGCACAATGGCGTCGATCGCCGCTTGCTTGACCGACTCTTCCTGCACTAAACCCAGTACATCGTTCGTGCAAAAGGACAGCACCGAGCGACGAATCCCTGTTTTTTCTTCTTCGACATCAAAGATATTGCCCTGCTTTCCATGGCAGATATATTCGTCGGGGTCAAGCCCGCTCTCATACCAGCGCTGAACGTATTCCTTTACAACTTGCACAGTAAACTCCCCTCACAGTAATTCGATAACGTTAAAACCTACCCCTGGGCGATAGGGGCTATCTGCAACCAATTTCAAATAGAAAGCGGTGAGTTTTAGAGTGACAGAGAACCTGCCAACAACGCAACAATCTGTATTGTCCTCTTCCATATTCAGAGCAGACTGAACGCGTTCCAGAAGAATAGTGAAATTCACCCGAATGGCAAGATCACAAATGTTTAAAAAGATCTTCTTCACTTTGCCAGATTCGATGCAATCCCTGCGTTGCCCCTGTTCCAGTTAGTTTTAGACAATGGAACTGTCCACAATCTCCTTAGCGGGTACCCGCGAATGCTCCTATGGGGACGACGAAATTGAGGTTTCTTGGCGCAAGCGGGGCGATTGCATAATGTCACCATCCGCAATGCGTCCATCTTTCACCGGATTGTGCTTGTCCTGCTGTTGACTCTCATTTGTTGCAGATTGTTGCACAAACTGAGTGTATTGCCGCAAAATAACACGCTGGAGCGCAATAATCGCCGGATTAATCTCCACATAACGGCGCTGAGCATCCAGCCGATAGTTGCCTTGCTCGCTCTCCATCATTTCCACATCCTGTAGGAGGAAGGGCATGAAGAAATACTTGCGAACTACCCGCATCAATGGTTTGCGAATGGGGTCAATCAGCCACTTGGGAATAGGAAGGCGCAAGAACAGCATGGAAAAGGACCGAGTTTCCTCCGGGCCAACGGGCAAGCGCATGAGATAAAGGGATGACACCCCCTCGAGCGAGCTGTGGTAATGAGGATATTGATAGTCAACTGAAACCGTGCGCGTGGTGATACCGCCATCTGCACTCAGCCCCAAAACTTTTGTAATCCAGCCTTTGTAATGCACTCGATAGTCGGCTTTGACAGATCCATCGGTTTCCTTAAGCTTCAATAGTTGCGGATCGTACCAGCCCTGCAAGTTTTCGTGCAGATAGCCATGGAACACATCCATGGTGTTCTCGTTACAAATAGAGAAATGGGCGTGAAAATGCCCCGGAATCGGGATCATGAAGCAATTGGGATCATCATATTCCGGAACCTCGGGGAGCGATTGCTTGGCCGCTAGGTCTG
The DNA here is from genome assembly GCA_039819145.1 of Cyanobacteria bacterium J06638_22. GTDB lineage: Bacteria > Cyanobacteriota > Cyanobacteriia > Elainellales > Elainellaceae > Vacuolonema. The sequence goes on along the minus strand of JBCBSL010000244.1, from coordinate 1,722 downwards.
CTGCCCCTGGAAAGACCCAAACAATGCCGTAGCGTTCCTGCGCTGGGTAAACGCGAGCTTTAGCGCAGGGGAGCTTTTGTCCTTCAGGCAGATAGGGAATATGCGCGCAACTCCCCTCCGCATCAAACTCCCATCCGTGATAAGGACAAGCAATGCGATCGCCTTCTATCTTGCCCTTGTGTAGTTCTACGCCCTTGTGAGGGCAGGCATCCTCAATCGCATGGACCGCACCACTGCGATCGCGATAGAGGGCGATCGGTTGTTGCCAGACTTGTATCGGCAAAATAGCGCCAGGCTTAAGATCCTCAGACCAGCTTACCGGGTACCAGTAGTTGGGGTTAATTCCTGCCTCGCGCACCGCATTATGTACGGTATGCCCCCGCAGGGTCGTTTCCAGTTCCATCAAACGTTTCCTTCCCGTATCCAAACAACATGTTCTAATGATCACCGAGAATTATGAACTTATGTAAAACACCGCGTCGTAGCCTGTTTGCCCAATTGGAGAAAATCATGTCAGGGGAAAGCATCAATCGGCGGTTACATAGGTCACCACAAACCTGCGTTAACGCGGGGAAACTGCAAAGGGAAACAACGATACCCCCGTTACAATCTCTACTGCGGTCGACGATCGACCCTACTTCAGCAATTCCTCAAAATGCTTTTCCCAGCTTTGTTGGTTCTTTCGAGCAACCTGTACCACAGGCGACAGCGCTACAACAGAATTGACCAACCAGTTGACCAAAGAGAGCGGAAACCTTAGGGGTCGAGCGATGTCGAGGAACAGTACGGCTCGATATTCATCCGTATCATTCCAAACTTCGTGGTAATAAGTGTCGTCAAAAATTAAACTTTTCCCTTCCTCCCAATGGGCGAATTGACTGTCCACCCGAATGCGACAGTCCTCCTTTTTCTCCGGAACTTTGAGCCCCAGATGATAACGGATCAGACCTTTGTGTTTGCCCCGATGTTCCGGAATATGTTTGCCAGGAGCCAAAATGGAGAAAAAGGCTACTTTTAGACCGGGGACTTGCTTGAGCAGTTTGACGGTTTCAGGGCAGCGATCGCAATTATGCTGTGCCCGAAAGCCAAAGGCTTGGAAAAAGTAGGTTTTCCAGAGATTGTCCCCAGCGATTCGACGCTGACGTGGCGATATGTCGTGAAAGTTGGGGAGGTCATCCACATTCACCATTACCGCATCTAGCTCCTCTCGAATCACCTTCCAGTTTGATTCCAACGCGTGACTCCAGGGGAACTGCTCTGCCGAGAAAAAGACCGACTCCCCGACCTTAGAATAAGTCGGTACCAGGGCTTCTACTTTCTGCGCCAAATTTTTCCCTGCGGATGCCAGAATTTCTTTCATCCCTTCCCTCAAAACGATTCAACTCCCTACCCTACAAGGCAGGACGATATCTTGCGGCATACCAAAGTGACAGCTAGAAGAGTGTCCTCGTTCTAAAGTTAGTTCTCGAATCGAGCCTCCTGACTTAACCACGACAGTACACCAAATCCGCATAGTGCCCCGGGTTATATTTTCTGTGAAATGCTTGTGGCACACGGTTTTCACAGAAAACGATGGTTTTGTAATCTGAATTTAGTATTAGTTGCTGGGATAAGGCCGGGGCAAAAAATTAAAGCCGTAACTAAATCATTTGGATTTTGGGTAGCGCAGATTCCGAGTGGGTTCAGGCAGTATTTGCACCACCCAAATCAAGGGATTTTTAT
>JBCBSL010000243.1:0-9108 GCA_039819145.1 Cyanobacteria bacterium J06638_22 | reverse complement strand
CAGCACCAGGCTCCCGCCCAGGGCGCCGTACCGCAACACGATGGCGACGGAGACGAGCAGGACCGCCCAGGGCAGCTCCGCGGGCGATGCGGAAGAACCGGAGGAGGATGAGCCCGAGCAGGACGAACCTGACGAACCCGATGAGCCACCGAGCGTCCCCGAAGAATTTGTATTTGACCCAGAAGGGGTCATTCTCGATCCGTCGGTGTTGTACTTTGCTCAGATGGCACAAAAGCAAGGCAAAAGCGGATCTCAGGGGTTAATTTTCTCAGAAGATCGAGGACGCTACATTAAGCCCATTCTGCCTCGGGGTACGGTGCGCCGCATTGCGGTGGATGCCACCCTGCGAACAGCGGCACCCTACCAGCGATCGCGCCGCCTCCGCCACGAAGCCAGTACCACCAAGGCCACAGACAGTCGCCGCCGCGTCTTTGTCGAAGAGTCGGATATTCGTGCCAAACGCCTGGCTCGCAAATCCGGTTCCCTGATCATTTTTGTGGTGGATGCATCGGGGTCGATGGCGCTGAACCGGATGCAGTCTGCCAAAGGTGCTGTGCTGCGATTGCTGACCGAAGCCTACCAAAATCGCGATCAGGTGTCGCTCATTCCATTCCGGGGTGAGCAGGCGGAAGTATTGTTGCCGCCAACACGCTCCATTGCCGCTGCCCGTCGGCGATTGGAACGGATGCCCTGCGGGGGCGGCTCGCCCCTAGCCCATGGGTTAACCCAAGCCGCACGGGTGGGCGTGAATGCCCGTCAATCTGGCGATGTGGGGCAGGTCGTGATTGTGGCCATTACCGATGGGCGTGGCAACATTCCCCTGTCGCGATCGCTCGGCGAACCGCCACTCGACGATAAAAAGCCCAACATCAAAGAAGAACTGCTGGAGATTGCAGGCAAGATTCGGGCACAGGATATGCAAATGCTGGTGATCGACACCGAGAGTAAGTTTGTCTCTACCGGATTTGCCAAAGAGCTGGCGAAACAAGCCGGGGGCAACTACTACCATCTGCCCAAAGCCACGGATCAGGCGATCGCCGCAGCCACCATGGGTGCTCTGAGCGACGTCAAAGGCCGCTAGCTTGGATAATTCACTAGACGTGAAGCCGTTCAGGCTAAGCTTGTCGAAGCCTCATCTCTAGGAGAATCTTCGACGCTTCGACAAGCTCACCCCTCACAGCAAACGGTCAATAACGCCCTATGATTTCTTTGAAAGCATTGCACGCTTGGCGAGCTGTGCTGTTCAAGCAATTGAGTATCAGTTCATGAATAATACAGGCTAGCTTGGCACAGCAGGTAATCAGGGGAGCCAAGGATATTGGCGGAAATCGGGCGGTCGTTTCTCCAAAAATGCCTTCTTACCCTCCGCGCCCTCTTCCGTCATGTAGAAGAGGAGCGTCGCATTGCCCGCTAATTCCTGCAACCCTGCCTGACCATCGCAGTCGGCATTGAAGGCCGATTTCAGACAGCGGATGGCGATCGGGCTTTTCTGCAAAATTTCCTGCGCCCAGCGAACCCCCTCGGCTTCCAGTTCGTCCACGGGTACGACACAGTTGACCAACCCCATATCCAAAGCTTGCTGGGCGTCATACTGGCGGCACAGAAACCAAATCTCCCGCGCCTTCTTTTGCCCGACGCTACGCGCCAGATAGCTGGAACCAAACCCGCCATCGAAGCTACCAACCTTTGGACCCGTTTGCCCAAAAATCGCATTGTCAGCGGCGATCGTCAGGTCGCAGACCACATGCAGCACATGCCCGCCGCCGATCGCATAGCCCGCCACCAGCGCAATCACCACCTTGGGCATCGAGCGAATTAAGCGCTGCAAATCCAGCACATTCAGCCGGGGCACGCCATCCTCATCGACATAGCCCGCCTCGCCGCGCACACTTTGGTCGCCACCCGCACAGAAGGCATATTTACCATCGGTATGCGGCCCCGCTCCCGTCAGCAACACGACCCCAATGCGGATATCTTCGCGGGCATTGCTAAAAGCGGCGTAGAGTTCGGTAACGGTCTTGGGGCGAAACGCGTTCCGTTTGTGGGGACGATTGATGGTAATTTTGGCGATGCCGTCGGCTTTATGATACAGGATATCTTCAAAGGTTCCGACGGGTTGCCATTCGACAGTCATAAGCACAATGCAGAGGCGCTGAAACCACGGCTGAGCGCCACAGAACAACCCCCTCACTATCCCATAAACGGGACATTGATCCGATCATTTCTGGGGGTGAATTTATCCCACAGCGAGGGGGTGATCCTCCACTGACAGTTGAATCCTGACAAAAAGGGCTGACGGGGGTTCAGCTTCGGCATCGACTCAGGCATTGGCCAGCGTGGCGAGGCGTTCCATGCTGGGGTGAATCCGATGGGCGAGTAGCTGGAGTAAATTTGACTCGGATTGGAAGGAGGTAGGATGCGTCAAGTCAGCGATATCCGGCAGCGCATCGAAATGGGTCATGTCTTGTTGGGTGAAGCTCGATTCGAGGCAAGCTTGATAGGCTGACGGAATGCGAAGGCGCTGGGCGATCGCTCGCAGGTACATCTGCACCTGTAGCCCGAAATGCGTGCCAGTCGCTGCCATGTCATAGCCTAGTCCCAGCAGGAGTAACCGCTCAGATTCGCTTAAGGTCGAGGTCATTAGCAGGAATAGCCGGGGGTTGAGATAGATCTGATGACCTTCGATCCCCTCCGCCAGAGCTTGGACAAGATGGGGCGACAGTTTCCCGTTCTGCAGCGCTGCGTCGAGCACACTCTGCAAATAGGATTGGTTATGCGGGTCGGGGCTTCTATTGATAGCCATCACACCTAGCAGCAGGGTCAGGGAAGCCGCCAGGAAAATTAAGCCAGAGTCCAGCTCGGTTTCATCAATGGCTCGGCCAGAGATCTGAGCTAGAAGGGCTTCTGGGCTTGAGGCTTGGGCGATAGAGTGACGGTTCTTAGGGTCTGAATGATTCGTTGAATGTGTGGGTTGCTCCGTAACTTCGGACGGTTGATGAGAAGTGCACGATGTCATAACAATCACTATGTGCCGATTTTCAAAAATAGATGACCCTGCAAAAAAATATGAAGACCGATAGCGGCATCTGAGTCGAGTCGATAAATGCAACGAACTCTACATCTGCGAGCGAATATCCTTACTTGAAAACGTTGAAAGCCGCTGTAGAAATAGCATTGAAACTTAGGGCAGTCTGTCTGCCGATATAGAAATCTGTCAATGTGGAATTCCGCAAGTTTATAGAGACTTTAACTTGCATAACGAACCATGACGAAAGATGCGAGAACTTATTGCTTGGCAAGATCCGGTGCGATCGCCCCAAATCTCGCTTTGAGCCACTGAGCATTGGCCTTGCGATCGCACCGCACTTCCAACACGCGCACCCCCGTCGAGGGAAGAGCCTGTAAGCCATCAGTCAACTCCTCCCAGGACGTCATCACCCGATGTTCGATGCCGTAGGTGGCGGCAAGGCGAGCAAAGTCAACGGCTTGAGGCGTGGCGAAAAACTCCTCGAAGGGGGGATCAAACTGGGCGATCGGCAGGGTTTCAAAGATGCCGCCCCCGTGATTGTTGATCAACACAATCGTGAGATGTCCGTGGAATTTGGGTAGCAGCAAAAATCCGTTGGTGTCGTGCAGCAGCGCCAGATCCCCCGTCAGTAGAACGCTGGGAGCTTGGCGGTGAGCGATGCCCAGTGCTGTAGAAAGGGTTCCATCAATACCGTTGGCACCGCGATTGACATACGGTATTACTCTGGAGTTTCCCGGCTTCCAGAACCACTCGATGGTTCGCACAGGCATACTGTTGGCGATAAAAAGAGGGGTCTCTACGGGTAAACACTGAGAGAGCAGCCAAGCGACTTTGCCCTCAATCCAGGCGGTCGTCTTGGTAAAGGTTTCGTCAATGGAATGGCGAAACCGATTTTCCGTGTGAGACCAGCGGTGGTAGTAGGCGCTGGGAACAGGTGGGGTTTCGTGTTGCAGCCGTGCCACAAGTTGTTCAACGGAGCAGCGGAGATACGTGGTGCGGAGATGGAGGGGGTCGAGGTTGTGATCGCCCGCATCCACAATCCATTGCAGCGGTTGGGTATCTTGCAGCCATTGCCGCAACACCTTGCTGGTCGGCGTTTCACCAACCCGAATAACGACATCGGGTGCCAATTCTTTGGCCAAGTTCGGCTGCCGCAGCATCAGGTCGTAGGTGGAAATCAAACCCGGGAAGGAATCGAGGTAATTACGGACTGGGGATGATCCTTCGGCCAAAACAGGAAATCCGGTGAGCTTGGATAGGTGGGCGATCGCCTCACAATACCGTTGGGGATCTCGAGGTTGCGCCACACCAGCAACAATAATGCCGCGATCGCTCTGGGGCAATGGCGGGTGTTGGAATAACGCCATCGCGTCCGGGGGTGACGCTTTAGTCGGTTGCAGGGTTGCAAAAAATGCGTCGGCGTCAAAATCCGGTTCCAGGGCAATCGCTTCGGGTTGGGCGATCGGAGCCAGAGGGTCGCGAAACGGACAGTTGAGATGCACCACGCCCGCAACTGGATGCTGGGTTTGTTCCCACGCCTGCCGCACCGTTTGTCGCACATAGGCCAACAGCGATGGCTCCAATGAAGGCAGTGCTAGCTCAACGAAAGCATTGGGATAGCTGCCATAGAGCTTTTGCTGGTCGATGGTTTGCCCCGCGTTGCAGTGGCGTAGTTCCGGGGGGCGATCGCCCGTCAATACCAGCAAGGGAACCCGACTTTCCCGCGCCTCGATGATGGCGGGGAAGAAGTTAGCCCCTGCCGTCCCGGAAGAGCAGATTAGAGCCGTGGCTTTCCCCGATCGCTTCGCCAAGCCGAGGGCAAAGAAGGCCGCAGAACGCTCATCCAGTACCGGAATCGCTTCGATGGTGGGATGTTGGGCAAAGGCGATCGCCAAGGGAGCCGACCGCGACCCTGGACATACGACAGCGGTTTCCAACCCCAACCGCCCGAGCGTTTCCGCCATCACAGATGTCCACACCAAATTCACATTCCGAAAATCCATTCAGCCCAACCTTTCACCTGCCAACAATCCGTTTCCCCGACCCATTGTGACCGTTGCAGCGCCATCGTAGCAGCATTGCCCCGATTGAAGCCGAACTCCCACAACCAACCCCTGAGCAATTGACAGCCCACACCCTCACCTAAAGGAATCACGCCTTGCTGATTGAGGGGATGATTTTTTCTGAGAGGGGGCGCAGTGCGCCCCCTCTCAGAAAAAATCATCCTTGGATTCTGAAACCCCAGGAATCAAGATTGCGTGATTTTTGCACAAGACCTAGACAGGAGAAAATAGCTTGAGTTATATTTAGAACGAGCGCTCGAAATAAAATAATCACTCTTTCAATTTCAGCCATCCGTTTGGCTTGTTTGTCGGTCATCATCAGCAATATGCTTAGATTGTCTGTCAGCAGCCTGTATGGAGTGCCTGACATTTGGATGACCTAAGTCGATGCCAAAGATTGTTGACTCCGACGAATACCGCAAAAAACTGCTGCGCAAGGCCTTTGACCTGCTGGCGGAAAAGGGCTATTCGAAAGTCACAACCCGTCAACTATCGAGGGAATTGGGCATCTCCACCGGAGCCATGTACCACTACTTCCCGAGCAAACAGGCACTGTTTGAGCACATGGTGGAAGAGCTGTGTCGGCAGGATGTGATTGCGTTGCAAGAGCAAGTTGCGGCGGGTGATACGCTGGCTGATCGCTTAAAGCGACTCGGGCAGTTTCTGATCGACAACGAAACCTATCTTGTAAAGCAAATCACTGTTTGGGTAGATTTCTGCACCAATGTGGAGGCCGATGAAATCTTGAACAGTGGAGTGTTGGAACAGGTCGAGGAGCGCTACTGGGATACCGTCGCCCAGGCACTTAACCTAGATGACCGAACGCTTGTGCGGTTCATCTGGACAATGATCAGTGGTGTGGTGTTGGAACAGGTGGGAGGCTGCAGTCGGATCAATTTTGCTGAGCAGATACATCTCTTGGTCGACATGCTGACGGTTTATCTGGAAGCTCGTCTGCCAAAAGAGTCTTCTAGCAAAAAAGGATGATGCGGAAGGAAGGTTTTTTTGATTTTTATTTCGAACGAGCGCTCGGTTTAATTTTGATCACATTTCATAGTTCACGTTCAAAAGGAATTAGAGGATACCCTCATGAACTGGATAAATAATTTTCTATCTAGTGCACACAGACAAGCCACTCACCCATACGCAGATTCACTCTCCCAATCTGATTCCGTTCTGGCTACCGTTCACGAATTGCAAGAAATGCCAGCTTTTCAGGGGTTCTTGGCGCTTGTGGCTGACGACTATAGCCTGGAATCTGTTGAAGAAATGGCGAAGATCTTGCTAGAAACGCCCTCTTTCGAGAGCGCAGTTGCCCACCTACAGCGAGATCCTGCGGCGGCTGCAATGATTGCGGAGCGCTATATGGCTCCGCCCCATGATCTGAATGCATTACTAGACTGTCCTCCGGATTCTCTGGGCTACCTCTACGCCAAGGAAATGAAGGCGAAAGGGCTTAAAGCCGAAGATTTGTACATCCAAATCTCGATTGTGTCTGACGCCAGCTATGTGGAAGCGAGACTCAGTCAGACCCACGACATCTGGCATCTGGTTACAGGCTTCGATGTGAGTGAGATGGGGGAGGTCAGTTTGCAAGCATTTCACCTACCCCAGTTTCCCTATCCGTTAGCGGTGACATTGCTGTCGAGTAGTTTGATGGCCACGCTATTGTTCCAGTCTTACGAATTGCCCCAGCTATTGGAGGCGCTTCGCCAGGGTTGGGAGATGGGGCACGTAGCTAAACCGCTATTTGCGCAGAGGTGGGAAGAGGGATGGGACAAACCCCTTGCAACCTGGCGCGAGGAGTTGAATATTCAAGCAATACCTGCGGCGATCGCATCTTGAACAACCGACGAACCGCCACCTCAAAAAATGCTGCTGAGATACCCCGCCTGATTGGTAAATGCCAGGACTAGCTTGCCATTGGAACTGGCCTTCCGTTCAGACCTTGTGAAACTTCAGTAGCATCAACTTCATCGCTTGGGCCATGCGTGCCCATTAATCCTGCCTCCCTTGCAGAGGAACATGCTCCTGGAATTATTGACCTGTTAGTGGTTGAATCATGTTCTCCCGTTTTTCCCAAGTCTGCTTCCGGCAACTGCTGCGCAGAACCTATCCTTGGTTAAATATGGCGCTGCGTTTGGGCGCGATCGCTTTCACCCACTCCCATCACCGCACCAAACATCGTCTTCGCCTATGGCGCATCATTTACCAGATCGACTTCGCCGCTTTAATTGCAGGAATGATTGAATTGTCCCAACCCGAGTTTTGGGTGTAGCCATCACTGGTTTGATCCCGAACCTACATAGCAGAATCGCTGACATATTTTTTGTAAAATGCCTACGGTACAAGCATTACACGGAAACTACAAATGATTTCTCGAAGTCGGATTTCGTATCAGGCGGGTTTTGAGAAAATTAGGATGTGCTGTTGGGGCAATACTTCCAGGGTTTCCTGCCACTCCAGGCCAACGTTGTCCATTTCGCGCTTGACCTGGGCTTCCGTCATCTTATGGAGGCGCTTGATCGGTAGAAACCAATTTTCGCCGCGATACTCGACCAAAACAACTCGACCATTGGGTTTGAGCGATCGCACAATGCCCTGCATCATCTCATAGGGATACTCGAATTCGTGATAAGCATCCACCATCAACACCAGATTCACCTGGTCATCGGGCAAGTTGGGATTGTCGGGTTCTCCCAGAACAGGCTCAACATTTTCAATCTGGTTGATGTCCTGGAAAAATGACAGCATATCGAGCATTTCAGGCTGGATATCAACAGCTAAAACCTTACCGTCGGGAACTTCTACCGCAAGGCGAAAACTCATGTAGCCGGTGCCAGCACCAATATCGGCCACCACATCGGTGGGTTCAAGTTCGAGGGCTTCGATCAGGCGCTGGGGCTGTTCTTGCACTTCGCGATCCGGACGTTCTAGCCACGCAGCTCCTCGGTGCCCCATGTAGTGGGCAATCTCGCGCCCTAGGTAAACTTTGCCCGTACCGTCTGGATCATGCATCGTGCGGTATTTGTACACGTCCGCAGCGGCATCGGACTCGGCAGGGGCAAGTAGGGGTTTGAGCAATGGTTCGGCGATCGCGCCTCCCATGGCACCCAGCCAACTCATCGCCGCAAGCAGCATAACCATGCCAAAGGTAAGGCAACGGGTAGGCCAGTTTTTTTTGAGAATTCCACGTAAGCCAATGCAGTCGTTCAACGTGTGATGGCTCGTGCGATCGGGTTGGGAACGAGCTGTGTGTGGGGAACCGCTCATGGGGAAAGAAACTCCGTTATATCTGGCTGCCAGCGATACGCCTTCAGATCTATTGAACCATTGGGGCGAAACGGTATGCCTTCGGCCTCAAGCAAGACCCGCTGCAAGTGGTCATTGCCATAGCGCACTGGAGACTCTGACACACGCCCTTGGGCATTGATCACGCGGTGCCAGGGAACGTCGTCATCCTCCACAACCCGATACAGGGCATACCCGACGAGTCGGGCACGGCCTGGCAAGTGTGAGAGATCAGCAATTTGCCCATAGGTCGCGACTCTCCCGTAGGGAATTTTGCGAACCGTTTCGTAAATGACCTCGTAGGTTCTCTTGGCCATAGCTTGAATTCATAGAGAGGATTCGTTGGAGCTTTGGCCGCGAGACGACCCAAAAATTATCAACAAAGCATGTAACTCTATCCTAGGACGATAAATCGGGCCAATTGCAGCTAAACGGGCGATCGCGAAGGGCGATCGCAACAAAACTCTGCGATAAAACCCTTATGACACTTGAAAAAAAGTGTCACGCACTACTCGACAAATTTACATAGAATTTGTAGTTTAAGTAGTGAAAGTGTGAGGAGTGCGAAAAGTCTCTGGGGTCGAAACAAGGCAAGACTCCCAGAGACTTTTTTTATTTCCCTCTGCTAAGAGCCCTCTGCTAAGGGTGGCAAAAGACCCAAGAATTCTTAATTTGAGTGGCGCGGGCGATGCTCGCGCCACTCAAATTAAGAATTCTTGGGTCTTT
>JBCBSL010000242.1:0-9212 GCA_039819145.1 Cyanobacteria bacterium J06638_22 | reverse complement strand
AAGCCAGCTCTGCAAACAAGCGCAACCGATTCAGCACGACTTTTGCGATCGCTCACAGTCATATACTGACAGCTAACTTCTGACGGCCACTTCGGATGACCACTTGATTAGCGAATGGAACCTAGAACCGTAGAACACGCTCGATGATACCCAACAATGAACTGAAGGGGCTGAGAACACGCCCTGCCCAATCCAAAACAGATGCAGAGTCGAGGCGGGGCACAACGACAACATCGCCATCTTGCACTTGAATATCATCATTCAAATCTCGCAGATCAACTTCCCGGCGTTCAATTTCGCCTTGCTCCGTCAAGCGCACAAACTCGACTCGACTCAACGCGGCATCTGTCGTTGGCCCACCCGCAATGGCGATCGCACTAGACAGGGAGCTATTAGGAGTCGCCTCAATTTCTCCAGGGCGTGTCACTTCGCCAACAACCCGCACCCGCACCACATCCGGAGCCAGAGTCGACTGGGAGATCAACCGTCGATCGATCGAGTCGTCATTGGGGTCGAGCTGCGGCACAACAATTTCATCATCATCGCGCAACACCAGATCACCAATGGGATGGGGCGAAGGGTCTCCCTCATCGGGATTCGTGTTTGCCTGCCAAAGCGCCTCCCACAGGTCAAGCGTCATGGTCGAAACCTGTCCATTGGGTAGCGGTCGCCGCACTGTAATCTGTCGAATGTCGGCGCGGCGCGTGATTCCCCCCACTTCCGAAATAGCATTCAGCAGGCTGGGGCTGGTTTCTTCGAGATCAAGTTGGACAGGCCCTGGTCGGTACACTTCTCCAGAAATGAGGACGTTGATGGGACGCTGAGTCGATAAATCCACCGCAACGGATGGGTTTACCAGATAGACATTCAGTCGTCGGCTCAGTTCTTGAGTCAAGGATTCCAGGGTATGCCCCGATGCGGTGACCGTACCAACCACAGGTAGCGTAATCGTTCCATCGGGGCGAACGGGATACATCCCGGTGTATTCCTCATAGCCATAAACAGTGATCGAAAGTTCGTCGCCGGGTTCCAGAATGTAGCGGGCATCCGTAAATTCAGCGGAGGCCACCGAGACGGGGCGATCTTGAGCAATCGCTGGAGGAACCAATAGACAGCCACCCAAAGCGATCGGCAATGCCATCCAACAAGGAAGTCGTAACCGGGTGCGTGATGTTATTGAGACGAGCATGAAACCTTACCATCAGATAAACGAGTTAATGGAGATGCCACTCCTGTCTCGTTCGGACTTGGATTTTAGGACTTCTGAAGTTTGCTGAGGTCATGGGCGCATCGCATCCACACCATCAACGAATTGAGTCAGGGTTAGGCAATTTCGACAGAAGTCTTCGTTTTCTGGGACCTTCTTAAAAACCCGAAATTCATCTGGGAGCCGTATCACTTCAATCTGAATTAGGTTTCGCGCGCTGGTTAATAAACGATGTTGGGATAACGAACAACGTTGGGACAATGTTGGGACGATGTTGGGACGATGTTGGGACGATATTTATGCGTCGTTGTTTTCAGCCCTCAGGAAAACGATAGTCAAGAATGCAAGAGAATAAGCTTAGCGACTAGCGCGTGGGCAACATAGCTGGGACTGGGGTGCGCACCATCTCGGAAAACCGACTGACGGGTTCGCTCTTGATACTGATTCCGTTGACGACCATGCCTAAGACACGCTGGTGCGATCGCTCGATAATTTCCTTCGCCGTGCGCCCTTGCTCGTAGGTGACAGACCCTGGACGCACGACGAAAATTAACCCATCTGCCATTTTCGACAGAATCGATGCATCCGCGTACCCCACTAAGGGAGGCGCATCAACAATCACGGCATCGTACTGCTTAGCAAAGGACTGCAACAACGCCTCCATTCGTTTTGAATCCAGGAGTGCAATGGGATTAGGAGGAACCACCCCAGCCGTGAGAAGATCCAGATTCTGCATAACAGGTTGGATGGCCGCATCGACCTTGGCTTGTCCGGCGATGATATGGCTTAACCCCACGTTGTTCATCACATCCATGGCATGGTGCTGGCGTGGATAGCGCATATCGGCATCAACCACCAGCACTCGCTTGCCCACCTGAGCCAATACCGCTGCTAAATTCGCGCAGACCTCTGATTTGCCTTCCCCAATCGTCGAACTAGTGACGACATAGGTTCTTAGCTCTTCATCGGACTGCAAGAACTTGAGATTGGCCTGCAGCATTTGATACGCTTCGCGCGCTCCGATTTGATCGGCTTGATGCACGAGCAACCGAGGATAGCTGGGGTCAGAAACACGCGAGGTCGTATCTTCAATCTTAGGAATAATGCCCAACAGCGTATATCCCAGAAGTTCTCTGGCTTCTTTAACCGTCTTAACCGAGTTATCCAGCAGATCCAAAATAAAGGCCACTGTCAGGGCGAGTAATAGACCCGCAAAGCATCCTGCCGCGATGAATAGCCGACTGCTAGAGGCAACGGGAGAATTGGGGACCTCGGCCAGAGAAACGACTTTCACATTCCCCACAGTTTGGTTCTCAATGACCTGAATCTCCTGCAACTGAGCCAGTAGCGTTTCATAGGTGATGCGATAGGCATCCAAGCGGCGCTCCAACTCCCGCTGCGTTTTTTCCAACCGAGGCAAGTTACTGGCTCGCTGGATATAGCTGTCACGGGATTGAGCCAATTGCGTCATCCGGTTTGTCAAACCAGTCTGCATCACTTCTAAATTCGCTAATTCAGCCATTAAGGCTTGCTGGAGTTCTCCCCGTTGTAAATCGCCAGGAGAAATCGAGGTCCCCAATCGATTCTGCGCTCCCAATACCGTTTCGATGCGGTTGTTTAACAATGATTCGAGCTGCGATTCCCGCCGTTCCAGCTCATCAATGGCTGGGTGCTCATTCCGATACCGCGACTGCTGCGATGCCAGCTCAGTTTGCACAGTCTGCAGTTCTTCCAAAACCGACTGCACACCTTCCGACTGGTTGAGCGAACTAAGGGCGATCGCATCATCCGAGCTAACGGAAAGCTGTTGCTGAATTTCGCGCAACTGAGCATTGACCTCAGCCAATTGGGACTGTAATTGGGTTATGTCCTGATCAAAGGCAGAGAGCACGCCCACAGAGGTTGTCGCTTCCTCTTCAAGAGAAATGACATTGTTCTCTTCTTTGAACACTTGGAGAGCTCTTTCTGCTTCCAGCACATTGTTTTCCGTTGTCGGCAATTGCTCTTGGATAAACTGACGAGCTGATGCTGCCTCCTGACGGTTGCTGGCAATGTTTTGCTCTTGATAAGCCGCAATCACTTCATTGACAACGGCTGCAGCCTCCTCCGGATTATCGGTTTGATAGGCAATACTTAAAATTTCTGTCCCCGGCACCGGTTCAACGTCGACAGCGCTTAGCAGCGTGGAGGGAGAAACTGGCTCTCCTTCTGCGGTTCGCAGATCCAGCCTCGAAGCCACCGTTTCCATAAGGGAGAGTGAGCGGACAATTTCGGCCTGAGTTTCGAGAGGCTCGGATTGAAAGGTAAGAACCTCTACCTCACCTAAGTCACCTTCTAAACCGGTCAGGGCAGGTGCACGATCATTTCTGAATTGAACTCGTCCTTCTGCTTTATAGGCAGAATCTTCGGTAGTGGCAGCTAGAACAGCCAGCCCTACCACAGTTCCAAAGGTTAAACCAGCAGGTAACCAGCGACGCTTCAGAACGAGCCAATATTTTTGGAAATCAATCTCTTCGATATATTCTGACGAAGAGCGCGACAAATCTGGTACTCGCTCACTCATCTTCGACCTCACTTCGTGGCTATTGACGTTAACCGAGTCAAGCTCACAAATCCGGAATTACAGGTACCGAAAATTCATGAGTATGGCGATAGCATGACAATAAAAATAGGGTGCTATCAGGTCAGGGAAATAACGAATTGGGGGCAAAGTTGGAGCAATATCGGGGCAATAATTGGGCAGCTAAAGAAGGTAGAAATAAGGGGTATTTAGCTTTCAGAAATATTGAGTACCTGGGATTGACGCAGAACCATCTATCTGACCAAAAGTCGTCAACTCGCCTCAATCTTACACAGCCTTCTCTACGTTGTCCACAATTAATGCTAGCTGACGCCACCTTTTCATATTTGTTCCCGACTAATTTCAGATAAGAATTGTCCAGCTCACATCAACCATTAACTCATTTCAGAACAGGATGAAATATAGGTCAAAATTTTCGAACATCATCTTTTGCATGTCTAAAAAATTACATATAATACGCAGAGAAAAGATCTGTCTTCAATTAAGTTAAATACCTTCTAATCAAGCCATAGAAACCTTTTTCGAGAGCTTTACCACGAACTTTATGACGTGTAAAGCTACACAAACAGCTTTCGGATTGTTCCTTCAAAACACTATTAAATCCATACCGCATAATTCCTTTTGTCAGGTGTAAGAAACTTGAGTCTCTACTGAGGAGAATTGTAGATCGTCTATCATTTTACGAGTGATAAACAGGAATCTTGCTTGTTGAATGCCCGATCGAATTCTTAGTAATTAAATTTGCGATCGCAGAAAAACTCTACTGTTGTGATTGGCAAAATAGTTGGAGACAAATATAGAAACAGGGGAACCAAAAAAATTAAAGTTCGTCTGTATGAATGCTAGGGTCAAATTTTATCTGCACAGATTTTTAAGACAAGTCGTATCAGCACAATATCTATCTTCCAAACGCACATGCCTAGCATGATGCTATGCGCTTAATTCGAATCATCTTTTTATTCAAACTGCTTTTTCTCGAAGGTTACATACCGCATGGGGCTCAGGTTTATACTTGTTTGCCAGCAATATGGGTCGCGTGAATCAGGCGATCGTCTCCCAACACCATGAGGCTGAAGAGTTGTTCTCTAACTTCAGCCAATGTCTGGGGAAGAGGCTTGGCATTTCGCAGCGCTAACAACGGTGTGGCATGGCGATCGAGCACAATGAAATCCGCTTCTTTGCCCACCTCAAAGTTACCAATCGTATCGTGCAAAGCCAGGGTTTCAGCCGCTCCCAAAGTGGCGAGGTAGAGGGCGCGGAACGCGGAGAGACTATAGCCCTGTAGTTGAGCGACTTTATAGGCTTCGGTCATGGTGTAGAACATGGAGAAGCTACTCCCGCCCCCCACATCCGTTGCCAGTCCGACGCGGATATCCGTCTTGGCTTGCTCGAGAGGAAACAAGCCACTGCCCAAAAACAGATTGGAGGTGGGGCAAAACGCGATCGCCCCCCCTGCCGCTGCCATCCGCTCCAGTTCCGACTCACTCAGGTGGATACAATGGGCAAAGATGGAGCGATCGCCGACCAGTCCAAATTGCTCGTATACGTTCAGATAGTCTTTGCAATCTGGAAATAGCTCCGCCGTTAGCTCAATTTCCTTGGCATTCTCCGACAAGTGAGTGTGGATGTAGACATCGGGGAATTCAGCTTTCAGCTTTCCGGCTAGCTTTAACTCTTCCGCCGTGGACGTGATGGCAAAGCGGGGCGTAATGGCATAGCGCAACCGTCCTTTGCCGTGCCAGGTCTGAATTTGCTCACGGGTTTGCGCCGCAGCGATGTGCGGCGCATTGATCAAAAAGTCCGGCGCATAGCGCGACATCAGCATTTGTCCGGCAATCATCCGCAGGTTGCGCTGCGCTGCGGCTTCAAAAAAAGCCGTCACCGACTCGGGAAAAATAGTCGTCAGCACTAGCGCCGTCGTGGTTCCATTGCGCAGCAGTTCATCCAGGAAAAAGTCGGCGATCGCCCGCGCGTACTCGGCGTCATAGAATTTTCCTTCGGCTGGAAAGGTATAGGTCTCCAGCCATTCCATTAACTGCGCGCCATAGGACGCAATGACCGGCGTCTGGGGGTAATGGACATGGCAGTCAATAAAACCGGGCAGGATAAGGCGATCGCCATACTCGGTCGTAGGCCAGTGCCCATAGGTATCCTGCAATGCGCTGTAGTCTCCAAACGCCCGGATGATGCCATCTTCGACCACTAGAAACCCATCTGGCAGATAACGAACGCACTCGGACTCCGGCGCGTGAAATGGATCGTTCACCAGATCGAGAAATGCACCACGAATGGCGATCGCATGTTTACCGGAAGTGTGAGAAGACGTCATAGCAGAAACCGGGCATGAAGTGATCGTTGAATACAGAAAGGGAGAGAGGAGGCAAAGTCCCCTGGTTAGAGGGGACTTTTAGAGGACGTGCAGGAATTTGCACCTTATCTGAGAGCAGCCTGCCAAGGGAGAGAAGCGCGCCCCTCAGAAACAGCAAACCTTGCCGAATCTATCCCAGACCCAGTCCTTTAAAGATGAACCGGATCAAGAAAATGCCAGCCAGTATCCAAGTCGCCACAGGCACCTGACGTTGTCGTCCTTGGAAGACTTTGATTACCGGGTAGGCAATAAAGCCAGCGGCCAAGCCTTCCGCAATGGAAAAGCTGAAGGGAATCAGAAAAATGGTGAGGAAGGCGGGCACCGCTTCCCCTAGGTCGTTCCAGTTGATGCGGGTGATGCACGTCATCATCAGCACACCCACCAATAGCAGTGCAGCGGCGGTGGCAAAACCCGGAATGGCCTGAAACACCGGCGCAAAGAAAATAGCAAGGACGAATAGCAGCGCCACAACGACGGAGGTAAAGCCCGTGCGTCCCCCTTCAGCCACGCCCGATCCCGACTCAATGTAGGTAGTGACAGTAGAGGTGCCGAGAACCGCGCCCGAGGTGGTAGCGATCGCATCGGCCAGCAAAGCCTGATTGGCACGAGGTAAGCGCCCTTCAGAATTAATAAATCCGGCTTGAGTCCCGACTCCCGTTAATGTACCAATGGTGTCGAACATATCCACAAAAAGGAAGACCAGCACCACTACGACAAAATCCCAGAAGTTAGCCCCAATCCCGCCCAACCCGACAAAGGCTTGGCCCACCAAATCAACCGGCGGCGTAGGAATAGCAAACACTCCAGCCGGAGGCGTCGCCACTTGTAGCACCCAGCCCAGAATGGAGGTGCCTAGAATCCCCCACAGCAACGCACCGCGCACGCGCCGCACCATCAACAAGACGGTAAGGAACAAGCCAACCAGCGCCAGCAAGGTTTGAGGCGCACTCAGGCTGCCAAAGGCGGTGAGAGTTCCTTCGCTGGCAACAATCAACCCAGCTCCACCGACTTCGACACCACCCGACAGCCCGATATAAGCCAGGAATAGCCCAATGCCGACGGTGGTCGCCATTTTGATGGCTTCGGGAACGGCGGTAATCAGGTAGCTCCGCACCCCGGTCACACTCAGAAGGATAAAGATAATGCCTTCGACCAGCACAGCGGCCAGCGCCACCCGCCAGTCGATGCCCAGACCCAGCACCACCGAGAAAGCGAAGAAGGCGTTCATCCCCATACCGGGGGCCATTGCAAAGGGATATTTGGCGATTAGGGCCATCAGCAGCGTCCCGATCGCCGCCGCGATCGCCGTGGCCATGACCAACTCGGCAAACAAATCACCCGATTCGTTTAGAAAAATCGCATTGGAAAGAATAATCGGGTTGACCACCAGGATATAAGCCATGGTCATAAACGTCGTTATCCCGGCCAGGATTTCGGTACGAAAGGTGGCGTTGTGTTCGGCAAAATCGAAATAGCGGGCGATCGCCCCCCATATCCCCTCCGTCGGAGGAATTCCTGGAGATCCCTGATTTGGCTCCATCAATTCGTTTTCCAAAATTCGATGCTCCTTTTGTAAAGCAGTAGTTAAACAGGTTTGAAAAGGTCTAAAAAGCGTAAGGAGATATCGGTCTCGTCTGTTTTGAGAGATCTGTATCGAGAGAACAGGTTGAGCGTAGGTCTGATGGCGATCGCAATCAACCCACCGTCAACGTATTACTCAATACCGCAAATTGGTGCCCCTGTGAGATGCATTCGACACAGGATGGAAAATGTTGAGGAACTGCAATGGGTGCGCTGTGCCGACGGCTTCAACAAAACAGGGCCGTCTTCAATGGGAGGGTTGGTAGAATCTTTGTAACTAAACCTTTACACCATTCGCTGGCGATCGCTTCCTATGCGCTATTCCCTTCCCTTCTGGTTGCTCTGGCTCTCGTTTGTCGCCTATGCCTTTTTGCTTGCACCCCCAGATAATCCCGATGAAACCTGGACACTTATCCAAAACCTGTCTACAGGAACAATCGAGGGCATCAACCCCGCCATTGTGGCCTTGTTCAACCTCATGGGGATCTGGCCGCTGATCTACGGTTGTGTGCTGTTTATCGATGGGCGGAGCCAGCGGATCTGGGCCTTTCCCTTTGCGATCGCCGCCTTCGCCGTTGGCGCCTTTGCGCTGCTGCCCTACCTCGCACTCCGCAAACCCCGCCAGCCTTTTGTGGGTCAAAAAAATTGGTTTTTGGCCATCCAAGATTCGCGCTGGTTAGCATTTGCCCTCACGCTGGGAGCCTTGCCATTGATAGGATTTGCCCTCCTCCAGGGAGACTGGGCCGCGTTCTTTGACCAATGGCAAACCAGCCGCTTCATCCATGTGATGACCCTGGATTTTTGTATGCTGTGGCTGCTATTTCCAGTGCTGATGGTGGACGACATGGCGAAGCGGGGCATGACCGCCCGCTCGCTCTGGTGGGCCATTTCCTTCATCCCAATGGTGGGGGCATTGGGATATCTGCTGGCACGGACTTCCCTACCCTCGACTCCGGACGGATCGACGTCCCCTGCTGATTCGTATGCAGCGCCATCGTCCCCTTCGGCGTCTTGACGGTAATCACATAGCCAGGGGTCAGAATCTGAGCACATAGTTCTCCCGGTTGCGCCAAGTCCAGGCAAGCATCATGCCAGGTGACGGCCTCCACCTGCTCGATCGTCGCTTGGGATGGATCCAGATGGGCTTCCTGGGAGAGAAATTGCTGAACATGTTCGACCACGGTCGGTGGAGCCGCATCAACGGGTCGTGCGATCGCTGGAGCCAGGCTCCATCCCCACCCCAAAAACAGCAAGACAGCCATCATCCCGATCCACAGGTATCGCCGCATCCTGGTGCTCCCCTTCTGCGCTTACTCCTTCATCATGCCAAATTCCGCATGGCAGAATCCAAGCATGATTTTTTCTGAGAAAAGGCGCGGTGCGCCTTTTCTCAGAAAAAATCATGCTTGGATTCTGCCCCCCTAAATTCCAGCGGGAATCCTGCTGCAAACAGAGCAAAATGAGCAAAAATGAGG